>WRLP01000003.1 GCA_009777535.1 Treponema sp. | reverse complement strand
GTGATATCGTAGCAAATTTGCCCAGCCTAATCTGCTCCACAACTTGCATCTTGAACGATTCACTGTAGGTTACAAATCCGTTCTTCATTTCTTCCTCCTGGTGTCAATTTTACACCAGGACGCGACAATACCTTTTCCTTTTTCTCTTTTCCCTCTTCCTTTTAACTATGCTGGTACTTTCTGTTTTACACTTAACTGAAAGCCCAGGTTGTCCATCACTTTTGCAATTGTAAAAAAAGACGGGTTCCCTGAAGGTGAAAGCGATTTATACAGGCTGGATCTGTCCAAGTTGAGTTCCCTTGCAAGTTGAGCCATCCCTTTTGAGCGGGCTATATCCCCAATGGCCTTTAACAGATATTCAGGATCATTTTCCTGTATGGCAAGGTCGATAACCGCTTCGAGCATACCGGCGACATCCTCTTTGGTATTAATTTCATCCGCAAAATTCCAGTCGCTAAAAGTAATCTTTTCCATAGTCAACTCTCCCCTTCATAGGATCGGGCTATTTTCTTAGCCTCGGCAATATCTTCCTGCTGGGTTCTTTTATCCCCGCCACAAAGCAAAATAATGATTTCCCTTCCGGTATCCTTGTAGTAAACCCGGTAGCCAGGACCGTAGTCGATACGCATTTCAGAAATACCCTCTCCGACAGGTTTAACATCGCCTGGGTTCCCGTTTTCAAGCCGTTTAATTCTGGCGATGATGCGGTATCTAGCCTGCCTATCCCGCAAACCCCGAATCCATTTTTCATAAACGCTCGATTTGCGTATCTTCACATATCAAGTGTTGCCTATAAACAACAGATTGTCAATACCTTTTACCTCCTCCTTTTTACCTTCTCTCCCCTCGCCAGCGTTTCACAACTACGACAATTTCAAAAATATATGCCCAGAACAGGTAACGAGGGGTGTCAGAGGTAAAAGGGCCGTACTTGTACGGTACTTTTGGCCTCTGACAGGCCCCCTTTTGCCTGTAATAGGCATATATTTTTGAGTAGCCATAGTTTTGAAAAAGCCCTCCGCCCCAAATATCCCGATAATCACAGTATGAACGCCGAAATATATGCCCAAAACATCTACGATGAGAAAGCCGGCTACTGCCCGGCAGCACAGCATATTCGGCTATTCAGAAATATATGCCCAAAAATGCACCGAAAGCGGTGCGTACAAGCCCTGACGATGGCATCGGCGTGGTTTTAATGAGCGAGTTGTGTAATAATGAAGTTCGGTAATTGTTTATCTAGTTTTACAGAAAAAAAAGATGTCTATCAGACCGTCAGCCATCGGAAGGGCTTTGCGCAACCGCTTTCAGTTCCGGTTTTAGGTATACATTTCTGGGGAACCCACACACTGTGCTGCTGTACTTTTACCGGCTATTTTGGCATATATTTTAGGCATATATTTCTGCATTAGACAGTTTGGTCATTTTCGGCTATATTGTAATAAACTGATGAAAAAACTCTTAGTCCTTACCGGATTCTTCATATTTCTCACACTTGGAGCCTGGGGGCAGACTAATTATACGTGGGTAGGAAGTGGGGGTGATAATCTATGGTCAAATATCAGTAACTGGGCAGTAGGCGGCAGCGCGGCAACCTCTGCACCCGGTCCCGGTGCGAGTGTAACAATCACCAACGCCGCAGGTGTAATAATGGATATGGCGCCAAACCCATCCACACATTCTATAGCCAACTTAACCATTAATAACACGTCTTTCGCCCTTAACCAACCTCTCGAAATAACAGGGAATATCACCCTGGGAAACGGAAGCAACTTCAATGGGGGGGGGGGTAGCTTAACAGTACGCGGCAATTGGTCTACCATCGGCACCGGAGCTTTTAACCACGGCGGCGGCACGGTGATTTTTGACATAGATGCAGCCCAGACCAGGAATCTTAACCATGCAAATTCAACTTTTAACAACCTGATAAAAACAGGCGCCGGGACTTTGAGTGTGAGTACTGTTGGAGACCTGACTGTAAACGGAAACTTTGAAATTAATGCGGGTGCGATGGTCGCTCCAGGGTGGAGTCTTTTATTGACTGGAAATAATTCGCAAAACATCAATGCCAACGGGGCGACTGTTGGCAGTCTTACTGTAGATAAATCCGGTGGAACTGCAATATTAAATCAAGACCTTACCGTAAACGGGGATGTTACCTTAACAAATGGAAACCTCGATTTGGGAAACGCCATCCTGACAGTACATGGTAGCTGGAACAGAACCGGCGGCACCTTTAACAACAACGGAATCCCTACCCCTCCTACCGCAGGAACGGTGATTTTTGATATAGCCTCAGGTTCGACGACTTTAAACCATACGGGTTCTGCTTTCTACAACCTGACAAAAACAGGCGCCGGAACTTTGAGTGGAAGTGTAGCTCCGGGTACTGCCCTGCGAGTATGGGGCAACCTTGAAATTTTAGATGGAGTATTGGACCTTTTCAATAGTGGTTCCCAAATAACCCTTAACGTTAGCGGCAATTTAAACAACACTGTGGGTCCGTTCGGGTTAACAGGGATAAACTATTTGGTACTTAGCGGAAATACTCAAGCCATCAATGCCAACGGGGCTGCTGTAGTTGCGGTTAATGTGAGCGCGGCCGGAACTAAAACCTTAACGGGTAACTTGACAGTTACCGGCGATGTTAATTTTTATTTAGGAGCCCTTAATGGCGGTTCCGCAACCCTCACCGTTGGCGGGAACTGGCTCAGGACATCATTGTCTGGAACAGGGACCTTTGTGGGCAACGGCGGTACAGTCGTGTTTACCGGAACCGGAGCTCAGAGCCTGGACCCCACGACCTCGTCTTCACTCTCACCCTTCAACAACATAACAAAAAACGGTGGTGGGACTTTAACCGTGAATGGCAACCTGAACGTAAACGGGACTTTTACCTGTAGTGGAACAGTAGAATTCCCAGGTTCAAACAGCAACCAAAGCATAACTAACTTGACATTAAACAGCGGAGCAACTTTACGCCGGATTGTTAGTGATTCCGGGCAATGGGATCTTGCTACTCTCACATTGGAGAATTTTAGCAGCAGTACCAGTCCCACTCTGCCCAGTATTTCTGATTGCAATTATGTTGCCCCTGGTATCCTTGGCCTGGAGGCTGGTTACGATGCCTCTGACGGCGGAAACAACAACGATGTATTTGCACCCCTCGGAACAACACATGTCTGGCTGGGAAATAGTACCGGCTGGGCCGTTGCCACTAACTGGAGCACAAATACTGTTCCAAATACCATGAGTAGTGTGTACATCCCCGTTACTGCAAATAACCCTGTACTCAGCGCGGCTGCTTCTTGCGGTACCTTGCGTATTGGAGAAGGCGCAGAACTGCAGCTTGGCAGCAATAATCTAATTGTGACAGGGATAATAATCAACAACGGAACCATGTTTTTGACAGGTATCTCTCCACAAACAGTATCACCTTCGACAATAAATGGAACAGGGGTTGTGAATTTTAACGACATAGACACAGATACCCTTGCAGGCATTACGAATTTTACCAATTTGACTGTATCCGCAGGAGCTCCGACGGTGTTGTTTACTGCAATTAGTGTATCCGGCAACCTTCTAATTAGCGGCGGGGCATTGTTTATAAATGATAATCTTATCCTGGGCGGCGATTTAGACAACAATATGGGAACAGGCGGGTTAGTATGGGTAGATGAGCTTTTACTTACCGGTGGTTCTGTGCAGAGTATCAATGCCGGTGGTGCGACTGTGCAAACATTAACAGTTAACAAATCCGGAGGAACCGCAACCATCGGTGGTACCCTGAACGTAGACACAAATGTAAACCTGACCGCCGGTACCCTGACTCTTGCTTCTGCCGGTTCACCCACCCTTAACGTAGGCGGCAACTGGACCAACTCCGGTGGCTTTTTCGACGGCGGTACAGGTATTGTAGAGTTTAATATTTCGCCAGGGACGCGAACCCTTGATCCGGCAAGGTCTACTTTTTATATGTTGAGAAAAGTTGGAGCGGGGACTTTAGAAGTTCATAACCATCTAAACGTAGAACTGGCCGTTTTTGCAGCTGCAGGAACCTTATTGTTGACCAATTCCGGTGGCGACTTTGACCTTTCCACCGGAAATCTTACCATAGGCGGTAATTTAACTGCGGGAAGCGGTACCATAACGGTGAGCTCCGGCGTCTGGAACAGAACCGGAACTTTTATCCCTGGTACCAGCACTGTTGTATTTAATACCGCGATAGTATACGGTATTAATGTATTTTACAACGTAATATGCACAGGAACTGTAGAATTCCAGGCCAACCAAACACAGCATATTACCAACCTGGACGCAAGAGGGGCAACTTTAACTTCATTGACCCCCGGGACGCACTGGCGTATTGACACGCTTACAGCCGCAGGGTTTACCACAAATATTTCTACCAATATAAGCTGGTTAAATTCGCTTGTCAATGACCTTGGCAGGACAGGCGCATTAGGTTCATACCCGGCTACAGACGACGGAAACAACATAAACGTTTTTGCATCAAGCGGCACAAACAACTACATCTGGATTGGCGCGCATGCTTCAAGCGCAGACTGGAGTGAAGCGGCCAACTGGGATTCAGGTAATATCCCGCCCGATCCCTTAAACGATCCAACCGCCACCCTGGAAATTGACAGAACCGGCTCCTGGGACCTTGCTGCCAATGATGCAATCACTGTTGATACCGTAACAGTTACCACCGGAACCCTGACACTGGGCGATACCCTGACATGCGACACCGTGAGTATTGCCGCAGGGGAAACCCTTGATGCAGGCGCCTATACAATAAACGCAACCACCATAAGCAACAGCGGCACTTTGATCCTGCAGGGAGTTTCCGCAACCCAGATTGGATCACACGCAACAATGGGCGGAACTGTGGATTTTACCGGCAGCGGAACTACCCTTGCGGGCATTACCACCTTTAATAATTTGAAAATATCCGGTGGAAACAGGTCGGTGGCGGGGGGAATAACCGTAAACGGCGACCTGGAAATAGGTGTTGGAGCATCATTGGCTATTCCTGGAGGCCTCCTCCGGCTGCACGGTGATTTAGATAACTACGCAGGCCCCGGCGGATTTTCAGCTACAAGTACACTAATGCTGGAAGGCGGCTCTACACAATCTATCAATGCCAATGGCGCAACGGTCGGGTTATTGAATGTGGTGAAAGACGCTTCAACAGAAGCAATTCTTGACAGCGACCTTGTTGCTGGTAGTGTATCACTAAGCGCGGGTTCCCTGGATGGCGGTTTCGCAACCCTCACCGTGACCGGTGACTGGACGGGGAACCCTTCAACACCTTTTTCAGGTAACGGCGGAACTGTGGTATTTGACATTAGCTCTCCACAGGATCTTAACAACATTAACTCTACTTTTAACAACCTGATAAAAACCGGCACCGGTACATTAAGAGTAAGCAACAGCCTGACCGTAAACGGCGACCTGGAAATAAACACGGGAGCAGTGAATATGACCGGCGCTGCAACTACTGTCAGAAACATCACCCTTTACGGCGATTTAACTAACACGGTGGGGCCAACCGGCTTAACTAATGTAAACTTTCTGTACCTCGACGGCGGCAACCCGCAAAATATCAACGCCAATAATGCGGTTGTATCACAATTTAATGTAATCAAAGATAACGGAACAATAGCAACCCTGACAGGAGACATTACCGCAAGCACGGTTGTTTACATAAACGGAGGAACCCTAAATGGCGGCAGCGCAACTCTCAGCGTTGGCAGCAACTGGGTCAACGGCGGCGGAACATTTGACGGCGGCTCCGGGACTGTGAGTTTTAATAATACCGGAGTTACGATCCAGGCTTTTAACCCCGCAAACTCTACCTTTCATAACATTACAAAAACCGTTGGCTCAGGTGCATTAAACCTGAGTACCTCCTTCAACCTCACTATGACCGGTAATTTAACAATCAGCACCAGCATAACAAATGCAGCCAACCTAACCCTCCAAGGCGGCAACCTGCAATCCATCGACGCCAGTGGTTCAAATGTAACGAATCTTATTGTTAACAAAGACCCCGGAACAGAAGCAACACTGACGGGGAACCTAAGAGTAACCGGAAATGTTACTTTAACTTCAGGAATCCTCAACGGCGGCAGCAGTAGTGTAACCCTCACTGTCGGAAGCGGATGGAATATCCCAACAGGCGGAACCGGGAATTTTGATGGACAAGCAGGTACTGTAGAATTTAATGGGACAATGGCAGTGTTGCCTCTTAACACTGCCGGTTCCAGTTTTAGTAATATAACAATGAACAACACCTCACCTCTATCGCCAAATGGTAACTTAAACGCAAGCGGAATTGTAACAGTAAACACAGGGGCGGCTTTGGTCATGAATAGTGGAGGTGATCATAATCTTACTGCCAACAGCCTGATTATAGCAGGCGGAACCTTAACAGCAGGGGTGAGCAGCACAATTACAATAAACGGAGGAACCTGGACCAAAACCACAACCGGAACCTTCATACACAATAACAGCACGGTTGTTTTTAATAATAATTCTACAGTAAACAGTGACACCACATTTCACAACGTAGTATGTAACGATACAGTAACGTTCAACGGGAGCAATACCTTTAATGACCTTACATGCAATAGCGGCTCGATAATAGAATTCGCAATTGGCAGCACACAGAATATAACAACCCTGACATTCCCCGCCGGGGCAGCCGCCGCCACTTTGCGGGCAGCCGGTACAGGGCAATGGCAGCTTGATACTCTTGATTATACTGGTTTTACCAGTTCCCCCGGCAACATACCTGAAATTTCAGACTGCGACTACATCTTTGGCAGCTCTAACCTGGGCCTGGTTCGCGGCACAAACGCCGTCGACAGCGGCAACAACACAGAAGTTTTTCTCGGAAACATATACCGCTGGATTGGAACTAGCGGTACTGACAATAGCTGGCTCACAGCAGGCAACTGGGATACATCCGGTATATATACCCAATACATGCCCGCCACAATACAGTCAGGCAACGACACATTGATCATCGCAACTCAATCAGGCGGCTCTGACCCCGGGGCGGCAGGTTATCCCGGGCCTATAAACGTTGCCTCCCTTACAATTGAAAGCGGAACCTTATTGCTTAGAAATACCCTAACAGCCGACAGCGTTACCACAGCCGCAGGGCAAACCCTGGACATGGCAAACCACGACTTAACCGTGGGAACAACCCTGATCAACGCCGGCACCATTCGGTTGCATGGTTTAACAAATCAGGTTACCTCGCCAAGTGCAGTTCCTGGCGGAACAATCAACTATTACAACAATTCTCCATCACCTCCGCACTCGGCGGATTGGGCTTTTGGTAACAATTATACCAATCTTATAGTTGAGAATACGGTTGCCATGAGTAGTACCGGTTATATATATGTTACCGGAACCAGCAGTATTGGCTCTGATATTACTGCAACATCAGGCACCCAAATCTACTACGGGTCTGTAACACTTACGGGTAACATCGCCTTCAGCACTCCACCTGGTCAAGAGACTGTTTTTCACGACACCATTGACAACGATTCTGCGATAACAGCTCAACCTTTAACGATAATTGGCAGGGCTGATTTTCGCGGTATAGTTGGTGGTACAGCCAAGCTATCTACAATCAACGTAACCCTTAGCAGCACAATTAGAGCGAATATTAATACAACAGGTAATCAAACATACACCGGCAATGTAATTCTTGAAAACGACATAAACATTACGGCGGCAAGTGGTTCTTTGGTATCATTTGGCGGTACGGTAACAGGTGCTTCATCAGAACATTCGCTTACAATAACGGATGCCGATGTTCGGTTTAATGGTAATGTTGGTGATGGCCCAACCGGATATATCTCCGCCGTTACGGTAACTGCAGGAACCGCTTATATCAATGGAAGCATTACCTCCAGCGGGGATCAAATTTATGCAGCAGTAAACCTGGGAGCAGCCACGCGTACATTAACCAGTAACGGCGGCAGTATTGAAGCCACAGGGATTGTTTCCGGCACGGCTGGGGTTAACATTAACGCCTCGCAGGGAATTACGATGGACGATCCCGCCAATAACCTAGGCGGAACGGTAAGTCTGTTCAATACCAATGGATTAAGCCCTGCAAATGCCGTTAGTTTCCAAACAACTGCTCCCATAACCATAATCGGAGAAAACAGCGCAGCCGGAGCGAGTCCAAACGGCGATTTCAGCATTACGGCCGGCGGCGTCATGACAATAGATTATATCGGCGACTCAAATACAGTTAATTTAAATTCCGGCAGTTCAATGGATCAGACACCCTCTGGCTCAATAACCGCAGAGACGCTGAATGTGGAAGCCGTCGGCGACATAAACTTGAATATCGGCGGAACTGTAACAACTGTTAATTTAACCAAAACATCAGCGGTTGGAAACATAAAATACGTCAACAGTCTGGTGGCAGCCTCGGAAACACTTACCGTAACGGCAAATGCGGCGGCAGGCGGAAATATATCGATAACTGAAGTAACGGGAAACCTGGCAATAGGCGCCGGCGGCATCAATGCGGCTGACATGGTTACCTTGATCAGCCAAAATGCTGTAAGCCAGAATACAGCCATAAATACAACCCATACGATAAGCGGATCAATTCTGAGTGTAACGGCCGAGGTCAACATTAACCTGGGCAATGACGGAAATAATGCAGGAATAGTTTTGCTGACCCAAAATACTCCAGGCGGAAATATTACCTATAGCAATGACTTGGGCTCAGATACCAATACCCTGGATATTACGGTTAGTAATGCACCGGGCAGCGGAACCGTTATCATTACCGAAAACAGTGGAAGCATAACAGGTGATATTACAGCATCCGGAAGCGATTTAACCGTAACCACTGTAAACACCGCAGGAACCATCAATGGGAACAATATTACCCTTTCACTAGTTGAAGCCAGGAATGTAGAACTTTACGCAGGCACTCCAGATCATACGGATTTCGGAACACCCGGAACTGTTACCATTAGGGATTATGATATCAGCGGTAATCTCACAATCTACGGCGAATATGTAAACCATATAATGGTGGGAGCTACAAACACCCTCGCCGGAAATCTCCATGTATGGTCAGATGATGAAACCACTGCCCGGACATTTTTTACGGATCTTGGAATAACCTGGGCACCAGGAGCTTCAGCCCCTACTCCGCCCAACACATGGACACGGAGAGCCGTCGTCATAGTCCCTTTAACCTACCGCTGGATTGGAACTAGCGGTACTGACAATGCCTGGCTCACAGCAGGCAACTGGGACAGCAGCGGTTCCTATACTCCATACACAGCAGGCTCGCTGACATCCAGTGATACCCTTATTATCGATACCCAGTTCGGGAGCGGCGGTGTTGACCCGGCACCCACTCCCGGAGCAATAAATATCGACACCCTTACAATTTCCACTGGAACACTAACCCTTGGCGGCGTCCTGACAGCCGATAGCGTTACCACAGCCGCAGGCCAAACCCTGGACATGGCAGGTTACAACTTAGCCGTGGGAACAACCCTAACCAACGCCGGCACTATTCGCCTGCATGGCGTTTCCTCCGGTCAGGTATTAATTGGCGGATCGCCGCCCAGTACTATGACGGGCGGTACAATCAGTTATTACAGTAATCTTGGCCCGGGTGTAAATAATCAGTGGGTCTTTGGAGATACATACGATAACCTTGTTGTTGAAAACACGGCGCAGATGGACAATGCCGGGGCTTTGAATGTAAGCGGCACAGCGGAAATCCGTTCTGACATTAGCGCGATTTCGATATCTGTTATAATGAACAGCGTCATTGATGCGGATATTACTTCCAGCGGGGATCAAAGTTATGCCGCAGTAGACCTGGGGGCGACCACGCGCACATTAACAAGTAATAGCGGCAGTATTGAAGCCACAGGGATTGTTTCCGGCATGGCTGGGGTTAACGTATATGCCTCGATGGGAATAGACATGGCCGATCCCGCCAATACCCTGGGCGGAACGATAAATCTGTACAATAACCTTGGAACAACTCCTGAAAATGCTGTCAATTTCCTGACAACAGCAACCTCAAATATCACCATAGCCGGGGAAAATAGCGCAACGACCGGAACCGATGCCGGAGATTTCAACATTAATACCGCAGGCAACCTGGGCATAGGACCAGGAGCAGGTTCGCCCCAACCCCCGGGGATCAGCGCGGCAGGAGCCATTTCTTTAACCAGCACAACCGGAACAGTAACCCAGGTCGTAGGCGGCCCCGTTACCGGCGGGACTCTGAATGTGACGGCGGATGATGCTATAAATCTGAATGACACTAACAATAATGTAGGAACGGCTAATTTTATTAAAACATCAGGGGCCGGAAACATTGCATATCAAAACACCTTGAGTGCTGCCTCTGCTACCCTGACGGTATCGGCAAGCGCTGCAGGCGGAAATGTTTCGATAACCGAAAGGGCTGGAAACATGGCAATAGGCGCCGCGGGCATTAATGCGGCGAACAATATTAGCTTAATCAGTAATTCCGGCTACGTAAGCCAGTACACCACGACGGTTACAACCCACACTATAAGTGGAACAGCTCTGAGTGTATTGGCATGGGGCAATATTAACCTGGGCAATGACGGAAATAATGCAGGAACAGTTTTACTGACCCAAAATACTCCAAGCGGAAATATTACCTATAGCAATGACTTGGGCTCAGATACAAATACCCTGGATATTACAGTTACCAATGCACCGGGCAGCGGAACCGTTATCATTACCGAAAACAGTGGAAGCATAACAGGTGTTATTGCAGCATCCGGAAGCGATTTAACCGTTACCACTGTAAACACCGCAGGCACCATCAATGGGAACAATATTACCCTTTCACTAGTTGAAGCCGGAGATGTAGAACTTTACGCCGGTTCCCCCGATCATACGGATTTCGGAACACCCGGAACTGTTACCATCGGGGATTATGATATCAGCGGCAATCTAACAATCTACGGTGAAGATGTAGGTTACTCAGGAACACTCTTCACAAACACTCTCGGTGGAAACCTAAATATATGGTCAGATGATGAAACCACTGCCCGGACATTTTTTACGGCTCTTGTAATAGCCTGGCCTGCAGATCCAATGCCAACTGACTCCTGGTATTTACGCTCCGCCGTCATCATACCCTCTTTAACCTACCGCTGGGTTGGAACTAGCGGTATTGACGATGACTGGCACAGAGCAGCTAACTGGGATACTTCGGGTACATACACCGCATACTCAGGCACTCCGGCGCTGACAAGCGACGACACATTGATCATCGCAACTCAATCAGGCGGCTTTGACCCCGGCGCAGCGAATTATCCATCGGGAACCATGAATATCGCAACCCTCACAATGCAAAGCGGAACCCTGACTCTCAGGAATACGGTAAATGCGGGAACTGTGATCATACAAACTAACGGAACTCTTGCATTGAATGGAAATGATATAACCCCGGCAGCCGGTAGTTTTACCAATAACGGAACACTCATATCCGACGGCGGTGAAATAATCGGCGGCATTACCTCCATTGGCGGCACTGTGGTTCTAAACGGCGCAGCATCACCTGTTCCTGCCCACGGCAATTTTCCGCAAAGCGCACCAGGGGCAATAATCGGCAATTATGCGAATGTAATAATCAAACAAAACGGTATTGTAGAAGTCCCCCTCGGCCGCATCATACAGCAGTCAGACGGAAGCACGCTTGAGCTTGAAGCGGCGGCAGAGCTCAATGCAAGGGAAGGCTCCTGGTATATGGGAACCGGTACAGCGCCGGGCAGCTTTGCCGGTTACCACGGCACATTGAAACTTGGCGGCGGCTCGAACCTGATTGTTAACCACCTTAATCTGGCGGGCACATCAGCGGCGGCCAAAATCGAAATAGAAAACACCGGAACAGCGGCAATAAGGGCAGGCGGAGATGTCTTTATTCATGGCAATATGAGCGGTTCAAGTGATTATGATATTGATGCCGGCAATACCTGGGCGGAATTTACCGGAGACCTGCCGCAGCTTGTTCTGGAAATGGAAGGAACAGCCCAAACCCTGGAAGCAGGCCAGCCCCTTGGCAGTCTTGTTGTAAGAAGCGGTATTACCACCCTTACCAGTTCACCGGCGAAAACTTTTTCGTTCAGGGGCTCTGTAACGATTAATTCCCCCGGCGCGCTCGATGCGGGGCAGCACAATATCGCAATGTATGCGGGACTGGCAGGGCCCGGTAAAAAATATACCCGCTGGGAAAATGCCGGCGCTTCTGTTCCACCCCCGCCGCTTACTTCCCCGCCATCAATGGCCGGCTTTGCCTTCAGGCAGGACAGCGGCGGAAAGGTATCTTTCAGGAAGGAGCCGGGCGATACCAGTTCCGTATTTTTCGAAATTGCCGGCAATACAATCTGGCAGGAATTCGAGTGTACGGAAGGCGGCGCTGTTATTCAATTCTCCAGGCATCCTGATCAGCATTATTTTAACGGCAAATTTTCGATCCGCGGTGCAGCCGGCAATTATATCACCGTAACAAGATTAACCGATGATAACGGCTGGCCGTACATTTACGATTCATCTTCGGCTCCGCCGCCGGCATTGCCCGGCAGCCACCTTGACGGGATTCCTTCATACCCCGCACCGGCCGACTTAAAAACAGAATCGGCGGCAGAACAGGAAAAATACTGGAACATCAATGTATTTTCCGGTACATACCCGCTGGAAAACCTGGGCTATGCAAAAATATTTTTCAGCCATGCCCGCAATCAGCGCATTCAGATTAATGTTTCAGCAATGAGCCTGGAAGCCTTCCCATATTATGATCAGGATACAACCACCGGCTATTTTAATTACGACTGGTTTGAAGCAGTAATTGCAGAAGTAAAAAGAATTCTGTACAGCTTCCTGGAAAACCGCAGCGGCGACGGCAGGCTGGATCGAATCAGGGTACAGAGCAGCGTATTCCTTAACGGTGATTTTTCCGGTTTCAGGGCAAGGGTCGAAGGCTATGAAATCGAGGGCTACGCTCTTGTCAGTACGGAAACTTTCGAGCCGGACGATGACGATTCATTTTACATATACCTTGTGCCGAAGGAAGAATTGCATAACGGAGATACTCCGTCCTGGAGCATAATCAGCAACAGCTCGCTCATGGAAAGGGTAACGGGGCAGCCGCTGGCAGGCGGGCCGGAAACGGATTCCCCAATGACGCCCTTCGATACAATTCCCGCGCGAATAGCGTTCGCCCTTACACTGCCCGGACACCCGCAGACGTATGTGCGTATGTCCAAACCGGTAGTATCACTTACAGGAGAATCCCCCGTAGAATCGTTTAACGGCGCTCCCTCGTACATAACCAATGCAAGGCTGCTGGAAGGCTCGCCGGCCGGCGGCCTGGCATATCTGCTGGACCTTGTGTCTTCGCATAACACAGAAACACTTGCCGCCCTGAACCCGGTTTATAACGATACCACTGCCGTCTTTAATCCGGCAAACGGCTACTTTGTACTGGATAATATGGCATATCAGGCCCAGCGGGCAATGGAATGGACAGATCCGCTGGAAACTTCCGGTTATGTATACCGACCGAAATACCCGCTTAACTGGGGCTACACAGAATATGCCAGGGTGCACGATGATAATACCGCCGTTCACGCCAATGGCGCTCCGGTTTTGCTTACAGATGTTTTTACTCCGCCGTTCAGGCTGCTTACAGTAAAAATGATGAGCGATCTTGCATCGGGTGCCGGTGCATCGGTAATTCCAGGTAATTTTGTTGCTTCGTCGGCAGTTATCCGCAGATCGACAGACATACTGGTTTCGATAGCGCCGGACACTGTTAATTCCGACAGGTACTTCGCCTGGCCGGTATGGGCGCGTAACAGCGCCGGTTCCGGAAACCGCGCTCCCGCCGGAACATTCTGGGGGCAGAGCGGCGCTGATGCCGGCGTTATCTGGCAGTTCGACGGCACAGGAAATCTACAAGCGCGCGACATTGAACTGCAGGTGCGGCTTGGTTCCGCCCTTGCCGGCCGTGGCGTCGATCTTGTATATGCGGCGGATGTTCCCGAACACCTGCGCGATCCACGGGAAAAGGGAACCAGGGGCAGAAACTCAGGCGGCCTGTGGCTGCCGCCCATGCCCTGGCTGCCGACTGCATCAGAATATCCGGCGCTGTTCTTCCGCCTTCCCGGTAATACAAGGACAGCATTTATAAACGCACAGCCGGCAAATCCCCCGTTGTTTAATTTTACATTAAGCAGGAACATTCCCGGCTTCTCCAGCGGCTCCAAGCTCGATTTCCTTCTGCGCCTGAGCGGTGCACCCGGCGATCAAAACCTGTACATTGCCCGCCTGGACATTCCAAGGGCAGGAGCCGTACCGTCCAACTGGTATCAGCTTGTGCGGCCTTTCAGTTTTGACATTCAGGATACAACACAGCAACGCGGGGGCGTCACGGTTCTTAACAATGTAATTAATCCCGATAACAACGAGAGTACCTTTATACGCTACAACATGGTAAGGCCCGGCAGGGTTACGGTGCAAATCTACACCCTGGAAGGAACGCTTGTAAGGTCGGTAAGAAGAAATGATCAGCGTGATGCCGGTGAATGGACAGATTCATGGAACGGCAGGAATAATGCCGGCAGGGCGGTCGCCCGCGGAATGTATTTTGTCCGGGTGGTAGGCCCCGACATCGACGAGATCAGAAAGATCATGGTTATAAGATAATGGCGGATACAACAGGGAAAGCCGCCTTTGTCGCACTGGTCGGCCGCCCCTCCGCCGGAAAATCGACGCTGATGAATCAAATCTGCGGCGAAAAAGTCGCAATTGTAAGCCCGGTGCCGCAGACAACGCGTAACGCAATCCGCGGCATCGTAAACCGGCCGCAGGGGCAGCTTGTTTTTGTTGATACTCCCGGCCGCCATAACTCCGAAAAAAAATTGAACAAAAAACTGATGGAAGTGTCTGCTCGCGCACTGGAAAGCGCCGACATCGTCCTGTATGTTCTGGACGCTTCCCGCGAGGGCGGCGCAGAAGAACAGGCAATAGCAGAATTGCTCGCTCCCATTGCCGGCAAAACCGTCGCCGCCGTTAATAAAACAGACCTTCGCAGCGCGGATACAGGGCGCACAATGGAATTTCTGTGCCGGCAGCTTCCCGCCCTGCCGCCGTCCCTCTGTTTTCCCGTTTCCGCAAAAACCGGCGCAGGCACAGGCAAACTTCTCGATGCGTTATACGCCATGGCGCCGCAGGGCGAGAGGCTTTATGAGGGAGAGTGTTACACCGATCAGGAAGTAACA
This sequence comes from Treponema sp., assembly GCA_009777535.1. Taxonomy (GTDB): domain Bacteria; phylum Spirochaetota; class Spirochaetia; order Treponematales; family Breznakiellaceae; genus WQXQ01. Next base: position 149,171 of record WRLP01000003.1, on the reverse strand, counting down.
TTCCGTATTTCCGAAATAATCCGCGAACAGGCAATCAACCGCCTGCGCCAGGAACTGCCGCACTGCCTCTACGTGGACATTGCCGACGCCGAACTTGCGGGAAGCAGGTTGTGGGTCAGGGCGTTCATCGTGGTGGAGCGTGAATCCCAAAAAGGCATGGTAGTCGGCAGGGGCGGCGAAGTGATCAAGGCAATCCGCCTTGCCGCCCTGAAAGAGCTGCAGCAGGTATTCGACTGGAAAATCGATCTCGACCTGCGGGTAAAAACCGGAAAAGACTGGCGCCAGAACGACCATGTGCTAAAAAGAATAATTTAGATAGCGTCAGGTGCCCTTATTGTTAATTATCGGTGATTGGTAATACAGGGGAAAATATGCTATTATTTATTTGTGCGGATTTTCAAGAATACTTGGTTTGCCCGTTTTGCTGCAAAAGGGGGTATTACGGACGGTGAATTAAGGGAATTGGTAAATCAGCTTGAGACGAAACAGACCGATGCCTATTTAGGCGGAGGGGTTTATAAAATGCGGCTTGCCCGTCCAGGTGAAGGAAAAGCAGGCGGCTATCGTGTAATAGTACTTTTCAGGAGCGGTTATCGGACTTTTTATGTTTATGGATTTACAAAATCAGACAGAAGCAATATCAGCAGTAAGGAACTGCAAGTGTTTAAGGAAGCTGCGAAAGAGTATTTATCTATGACGGCCGAGCACCTAGACGAGCGTATAAAAAACGGACAGATAGTCGAATTGTAAGGAGAGAAACCATGAAAAACAGGTATCAGAGCGAAGCATTGCAGGTTATTCACGAAGATATGATGGGCATGCACCAATTAGGAATAATAAGCGACGAGCGAATGCGCGAATTTGATGAGATGTGTCTTATTAAAGAACCAAAACCAGTATACGAAGCCGATAATTTTTTAATAGCAGAGCAGATTAAGCACGCAACCGTGTAACTTTGGGATAATACAGGACAATGATTACGCTTGCCTTTTATCTGTTCATGGGATAATGTTTTTACATGAAACTGGTTTGTCTTGATTTGGAAGGGGTGCTTGTCCCTGAAATATGGATTGCGTTTTCCGAAGCAACGGGAATTCCTGAACTGCGGCGCACCACACGCGATGAGCCGGATTACGACAAGTTGATGAAGTTCCGCATCGATCTGCTTAAAAAAAATAATTTAAAACTTGCTGATATTCAGCGGGTAATACAGGGCATGGAACCGCTTCCCGGTGCTGTTGATTTTACCCGCGACCTGCGCCAGCGTACCCAGCTTGTGATTCTTTCGGATACTTATGATCAATTCGCAGGGCCGCTTATGGCAAAACTTTCGCATCCCACGCTTTTTTGCAACACACTGGAAGTTGCCGCAGACGGCACTGTTACAGGCTACAGGCTGCGGCAGCAGAACGGCAAACGCGAAGCGGTAAGGGCATTTAAGTCGCTTAATATGCAGGTCTTTGCCGCAGGAGATTCCTTTAACGATTTGGACATGATCCGCGAAGCCGGCTGCGGCTGCCTGTTCCGCGCCCCAGAGGCCATTCGAAAAGATTATGCGCACATTCCCTGCGTAGATACCTTCGATGAACTGCTGGCGGAAATTGATAAATTTTTGAATTAAACCATGAACACCCTGCAAATCACAAACCCCTTCGGCGCGCCGGTGTACCACGAAGAAACCGTTGCCAGTACCATGGATACTGCCCGCAGCCTGGCTGCCGCAGGCGCCGCGCATGGGACAGTTATAACCGCTGATTTTCAGACAGCAGGGCGCGGCCGCATTCGGGGACGCCCCTGGTTAATGGATAAAAAGATAAATCTTGCCTTTACAATAATTCTTCGCTATAACGGCGCCGAAGCGATCCCCCCTGCCCTTACCCTGCGCGCCGGCCTTGCCCTTGCCGAAGCAATCGAAGATTTTGCCCCTGCCCTCGCAGGAAGAGTTTTAATCAAATGGCCTAACGACATCATGCTCGATTCCAAAAAAGCCGCCGGCATACTTACAGAGGCCGACGGCGCGGCCGTGTTTATAGGCATAGGGGTAAATGTCGCGCAAAAACAATTCGCCGATGAGTTACGCGAAAAGGCGGCAAGCCTGTCCCTTGCCCTGCAAAGGGACATTTGCGCAGAAGAGCGTTTTGTCCTGCTGGAAATATTTTTGGGTAAGTTTTACAGGGAGCTGAAAGGGGCAGACTGGAAAAGCCGCCTTAGCGGGCGCCTTTATAAAATGGGCGAGCCGGTTATTTTCGCAGAAGGCGCCGCCGGCTGTGGCACGGAGTTCCACGGCCGCCTTGCCGGCATCGGCGATGGCGGGGAGCTTTTAATCGAGGGCGAAGGCGGGGCTAGGTCTTTTGTCACCGGGGAACTGCGGTTTTAAGCTCCCTCTCAATCTCTTCGATAACCGAATCTGGGGTAGAAGCGCCGGCGGCAAGGCCGACCGTTTCAAAGGCATATAAAACCATAGGTATATCCTTCGCCGATTCGGCGATTACACAGGGCTTGCCGCTGTTATGCGCCATTGCAAGAAGCCGCCGTGTGTTGGCCGATTCCCTGCCGCCGGCGATGATGACAGCGTCAACTTTTTCAAGCAATTCCTCCAGTGACTGCAGGCGATCCCTTGTAGCGGCGCAGATTGTCGGAACAATTTCCAGCGCGGGGAAATATTTTTTAATTGCCTCCCCTACGGCGACGTATTCCTCCGGGGAAATTGTCGTTTGGCCGATAAGGGCAGTCCGTGCATCTTTTTCCCTTTCGTAAAGTTTTGCGGCTGCGGTCTGCGCTTCTTCGGCATTTTCTACAACTTCGCAAAAGCCAGCCCCTGCATAACTAACGATGCCTTCAATCTCGGCATGGCTGGCTTCGCCGGCCAAAAAAAGCCGGCAGCCGGCTTCTGTAAGTTTTTTTGCCGCAAGCTGGCTGGCCTTGACCCGTGGGCAGGTTGCGTCAACAACGCGGTACCCCCTGCTTCGAAGGTCTTCTTCAAGGCTGCACGTTATTCCATGGGCGCGGATAATAAGGGTAGAACCATCGGGGGCATCATGGGCAAGCTGCCGGCTTGGGTTTTTCAGGATTTCCACACCAAGGTTTTCAAGATCGGATAACACCCTGGGGTTGTGAATCAGCGGGCCCAGTGTATAGACCCGCCCTTTGGCGGCAGACGGTGCGCCGCCGGCATGCTCTGCTTCGGCGACAGCCAACTCAACAGCCCGCCGCACCCCCATGCAGAAGCCCAAAAAAGCGGCGCGGATTACTTCCATTACACACTGTTCTTAGGCTTTTGCTTTGGCCGGTAATGCAGTCTTCTTGCGTTTCTCCCTTTCGGCCCTTCTTTTTTCCCAAAAATAAGTGAATCCCGAAGAAATAAAAGTAGTTGTATACACACCGGAAATCATGCCGACCATCAATGCGAGGGCAAAGTCCTTCATCGAGCCGGTGGTAAAAATATAAAGGGATAAAACCGCCAGCATGGTAGTCAGCGTTGTAATAATCGTGCGGTTCAGCGTCGCCGTCAAAGAGCGGTTCAGCACATCAACATAGGCATCATCGGAGTAGATCTTTCTGGTTTCCCTAATCCTGTCAAAAACAACAACGGTATTATTAATCGAATAACCGAGAATGGTAAGAATTGCCGCAATGGTACTGGTTGTGAATTCCATTCTTGTCCAAACCACAAAGGCCACTATGATAATGGCATCATGCAGAATGCCGATTACCGCACCGATGGCATACTGAAGCTTAAACCTGATGGTTGAGTATATCAGAATTAAAACAAGAGTCAGAGCCATCAGGATTCCGGCCTGATCGGTAAGGTCTTTCGAAAAACGTGAGCCGACATAATCGGAACGAAGCACAGCCACTTCGCCTGAGCCAAAATATGTTTCCAGCATCCTTGTAATCTGTTCCGCTCTGACGCCTCCCTCTTCCTTGTCTTCTACCCGTACCATAAAGTGCCGGTCAGAAGGCCGTCCGATATTTTGCACCGAAACACCCTGGCCAAGGCTGATCATTGCCTCCCTTACTTCAGTTATTTGAATGGGTGGGGCCGCCGGATCGAGATAGTGAACGACATAGGGAATATCGCTTCCCAAATATGGATTCCCCTGCGTACTGAACAGCAGCCATTGGGAATTTATATCCGGGCGGGCGCTAAAATTAACACTGATACCCTCCACCTGCAACATCATTTCCTGCGCCAGGTCGTTGATCGTTCTGAATTCGTTAAAATTAAAATTATGCGTCCTGTTTTCTATGCCCGCTCCGGAAACAACAATGTAAAGGTTCGAGCGGTCAAAAGAAAGAATGGCGCTGCCCGTACCCGACCAGGTCAATGAAAAAGCCGACGGCGCAACCTGTATTTCCTGAATAAGGCCGGCCTGGAAATCCACGCCAAGATTAAAACCTTTATTAATAAAATATCCTGAAATGCCAAAAGCACAGATAAGGGCAGACAATACCGCCGCAGGAAGAAAAAACCTTGAAAACTGAATAACCTTTTTCATCAGATAATCCCCTTTGCGGTTTCGCCTTCACTTCGCATTTTTGACCAGGTAACAGAAAGTTTCTTACTGCGCAGAACATCGGTGCTAAAATCAAAAATAAGCCGCGACACGAACAGGGCTGTGAAAACCGAAGAGAACACGCCAATTGAGAGTGTTACCGCAAAACCCTTGATGGGGCCGGAACCAAGCTGGGAAAGAAACAGGGCAGCGATAAATGTTGTAATATTTGAGTCCATAATGGCCCAGAAGGCTTTGTCAAAGCCCATTTCAATGATTGCCTTGCGGCCCTTGCCAAGGCGCATTTCTTCCTTCATGCGCTCAAAGATGATAACGCTGGAGTCAACCGCCATGCCGATGGTCAGTATGAAACCTGCTATGGCAGGCAGGGTCAGTGTAAAATTAAGCGCCGAAAGCACGCCGAACATTATGTAAAAATTGAGTATCTGCGCAACGACGGCGTTCAACCCGGCAACTCTGTAATAGGCAACCATAAAAATCAGAACCGCAGCAACACCGCCCAGGAGCGCATAAAGCCCCTGCCTTATAACATCTTCCCCCATCGAAGCGCCGATACTCTGCTGACTGGCAACCTCGAGCTCCACCGGCAGGGCCGCTGTTCTTAGAATGAGCGCGATATTCTCGGCTTCTTCCATGCCAAATCCCGTAAGACGCACCGCATCACGGATTGCTGTTTGGATTGTAGCGCGTGATTTTACCTTGTCGTCCAGCACGATGGTTAGAACCTTGTCTACATTTGCGGATGTCAATCTATAGAAAATTTCACCGCCCTCACTATCCAGCCTGAAAGTAACCTCCGGCTTTCCATCCCAGTTACCGCGCTCGACAATGGCTTCCTGAATATGGTTGCCGTCCAGACCCACTTCCTTCTTTACCGCTACGTAGCGAAGCGAGCCGTCGAGATTCCTGTCCTGCTCATCAAGTCCGTAGCGATCCTTTACATAAAAGCCAAGGATCATTACGTCAGACGGAATGATCGTAGGATCGATCAGGTTTCCGCTGGCATCAAAGGTAGTCGTCGGATTCATGCGGTAATAGTTTGTGAAAGCATCTGTCGCCTCTGTATCTTCCATGTGGAAGGCGAGGCTTCCCTTGCCCATTATAATATCGTTAATGCGTTCAGGATCGGAAGTTCCCGGAATTTCCACATAAATCTGATCCGACCCCTGCCGGCGGATAACAGGCTCTGTAAGACCAAAGCGGTCTATGCGGCTGTTCAGAACTTCCAGAGCCCTGTTCATGGCATCGACCCTGTCGTCATCATTCAGGGAGCGGCCCAGTCTTTCCTGCAGCGAGGCAAGATTTGCCTGTAAAACAATGCTTAACCCGCCGGAAAGATCCAGGCCGAGTTTAACCGCACTGCCCTGCAAATCCTTAAGGGCAAAAATATCATCACGGTACTTTGTCTCGATGGCGTCTAACACTTCCCTTCTGCTGGAAAAAGCCTGGAGCGCCAGCCTGGCGTCCATTGTTCTGGGAACCGGCTGCTTGCTGTTTTTATACAGTTTTTTAGCCTGAGCGGTGATAAATGAAAGATCTTGCGGGACATCTTCACCGTTACGCGCAGCATCCAAAAGCCTCTGCATATCAGCCTGGGCGGTTCTGGAGGCGTAAGACCTGATTGCCTGCCTGGATTCCATCGCCAGGGACTGCTCGTCCCTGGGGGTCAAAAAGTGCCACCTTATTGTAGGCAAAAGAAACACAAAACATACTGCCATTACAATAAGGACAATTAGAAACCTGTACCGTTTACTCATAATTTATGCTCCAAGAGAATTAGTTAAAGCAGTTCCAAAGTGCATGATAATCATGCTTTACGCCAACCCACGGTCAGCGGATATTCAGGAACAAGCTCAATTCTGAGTGTTTTCCGTATCGGAAGACTCTTCTTTTTCTTCGATTTTTTCTTCTTTAACCGAGGCCGAAACATTGGAAACAGCGCTGCGGTTGAATTCAACCTTCACATTTTCATCAACCCTGACGATCACCGTGGATTCCTTTACGCTCTGAATGGTTCCATGGATGCCGCCGATAGTAACAACCTTGTCGCCTTTTTTAAGGGCGGAGAGCATTTTTTCGGCTTCTTTCCGTTTTTTATTCTGCGGCCTGATTATCAGGAAATAGAAGATGGCGATAATCGCGGCAAAGGGAACCAGAGAGGTCAGAAAACTCGCTGACCCGCCCGCCCCTGCGGCAGGAGCCTGCTGACCGGCCATGAGCAGAGGAAGAACAAATGAATTCATAGATAACATCCTTAAAAATTTAGATAGTTCACCTTAGCACGGAAAAAGCAGCCTATTCAAGTGGGTTATATCTGAATGGAGCGCTTTACCTCGACAGGAAATACCCCAAAAAGTCGGTCAAGGGAGGAATCGACGCTGATTGAGGCGCCGGAAATTTTGTTATAAATATCTACCAGGATTGTCAGTTCCCCGGGATCTTTTGACCAAATTGCAGACGAGTAGGCGGCGCGGAAAAGCCCTTTTTCAGCCAACTCCCTGGTGGAAAGTGAAGAATAGCGTTTTTTTGCCCGGGTATCCACCACCGCAGCGGGGCCGTCGTAGCCTATGGTAAAAATAAAGTCTTCGCGCGAAAGCATTTTTCAGGAAACCGGAGAAAAATGGTCCTTTCCCATTTCGCAGGCAGGGCAAACCCAGTCCGCAGGAAGATCTTCAAAAGCGGTTCCCGGCGGTGTACCGGCATCCGGCTCACCTTTGGCAGGATCGTAAATATAGCCGCACACATCACACACATATTTTTTCATAAAAGCTCCTCACAGGTGATTATAGCATAAATTTACGCAATTTGCCAATAGATTGTGGGGGGGGCGGGCAGCCTCAATTCCCAAGCAGTGAGGCATACTCCTGCTCATAACGCCTGAGCCGCTGGTTATCGGGGGAAATTGAAAGAGCCTGTCTAAGGTAGTATGCGGCGCGGCGCTCTTCCCCGCGCAGGTGGTAAAACTCGAATGTGGCAATAAGTGTCTGCAAATTTCTTGGGTCTTCGAAAAGGCTGGAGCGCAGATCGTTCAGCGTTTCTTCTTCGGTACTCCGAATGCGGCTGCGAAGTAAAAAATATCTGCTTTTAACGCTGCCTGAGCCAACAGAGGCCAGGCGGGTTTCGATCATTCCCGATGCCTCCTCCCCCCTGCCTGCATCAATCAAGGCAGAAATATAAATAACAATGCCGTCATCATTAGAAGCATCTCTTTCGTATAACTCTCTGGCAAAAGCCAGCGCTCTGGAGTTATTTCCCAGGCCGCGTTCCACACGATATGCGTCAATAAGATCCTGATTGCTGCGGCGGCCGGTAAATATCCTGTTCAATAAACCTTGAGCCTCTCTCCAGCTTTCCCTGCTGATTGCATCTCTCAAACTCAGGCTTAGAACAGCAGGAGAAGAACCGGAAGTATTCTGCAGCCGCAGGAGCATTTCCCTGGCCTCGGCCTGATCACCCTGTCGCTGGGATTCCATCAATAAACCAATGGTGTAAACAGCGGCTTCCTCATCATTTGGATTGGAGCGAAGTATCAATCTAAGATAATTTAGAGCCGAATCGCGGTTGCGGTATCCTTCGGCCTGAACCCTGGCACGCAGGAAAAGGTAGAGCCGGTTGTTCTGGTTTATCGAAGCATAAGTATCCAGCGGCCCCTGTGCCTGGGAATACTGGCCCCTTTCAACAAAAATATGCGCCCTTAATAAAATAATATCTCCGTCGCGCGGATCTCTTTGCAAAATTTCGGTGATCTCTCCAAGAGCCCTTGTCCAGTCACGGTTTTCATAATGGGCAATGGCAAGCTGCCGTTTTAACCACAGGCTGTCGGGGTATCTGTTAACCAAATCGAGGAAAAACGCCGCCGCCTCTCTTTTTCTTCCCGAAAGCCCGATAACCCTGGCCGTGCCCGCCAGCGCCGGGTAACAATCGGGAGAAATCCCGTAACACTGATCATAGGCTGCCTCGGCTTCGCCGAAACGTTCCAGGCGCTCCAGTACCATGCCCTGAAAGAAAGGCGGCAGGATCGAGTCAGGCCGCATTTCCCCGGCTTTTTCCAGATGCGGCAGTGCGGCTAAAAGTTGTTCTGTGGTGTTTCGATCAAAAAGTGAAAGCGATGGAAGAATATATTCCAGAAAATCAACAGATTCCGGCGCAGGCGCGGAATAGTAACCCCTTTCCGCTTCCCGCATAATACGTGCATAGTTGTGTGTTTGTGGAAGATCTACGGAAGGAAGCCGGCCGCCATAATCAGGATAAATCTGCTTTATCAGTGTAACATTGATGCCATTCATCATTCTTCCAAATTCCGAGCCGCCCAAATCCCTTTCCCGGATAAGCTCTACCGCCCGCAGCATGGATAAAAGCGTGCCGGTCTCGGTAAGGCTGCGTATTTCCTCGGCAAGTCCCTCCTGCTGATACAGTCCGTTACCGTTCCGCCGCCCTGTGGCTTCATCACCTGTTTTATCTTCCCTGGGCGCAGACTTACAGGATATAAAAATCATGATGATTATTAATAAAAACGGGAAAAGCCGTACCTTCTTTGTCACAATATGATGTCCCCGGTGTTTAAACCATTGGCAGGGCGCAGCAAAGAAACAGAAAAAAGCCGATAATGGGAATAAGCCTGGATGCCGCACCACGGGTTAGATTCAATAGCATATATTATGTAATATATCATAATTACAGGATATCGGACAATGGAAAAAGCAAATAAAAACTGGCTTTGTTTAACAACGGTGCTGCTTCTTGCGGCATGTTTTGCAGTCTCGTGTGAAAAATTCACAAATGGCGCGAATGCGGAAACAGTTAATCCCTATTATATCAGCGGTTCCAGGGAAAACAGGGAACAATTCAGGGAACTTTTTAATCTTTTAAAGACAGAAAAAGACAGCGCGCAAAATGAGTTTGCTGTTGTAAGAGAAATCGCCGCAAGTTATGCCCGCTTGAGGGATTACGGCAGGCTGATTCATTTTCTGAACGAAAGAATAATTAACGATTCGGCGGATATATACAATGGTTATTATTTATTGATGATTGCCTATGCCTATATGCAGCTTGATTCAAACCCGATAGCGGCAAGGTATTTTGATCTGATAGTTAAAAATTATCCCGATCTTATGGTAAATGATGAATCGATTCATCTTGTGTGTCTTAAACAGTTGATTGGTTTTAATGGCAGCCCCGAACAACAGATTTGGTATTATCAGGAACTTATCAACAAATTTCCGGACAAGATTGATCTGGGGCCGGCTTACTTTATGCTCGGCCAGGCCTGCGAGCAAATCGGCGACTGGAATGGGGCGATCCAGGCGTACACCCAGTACCTGCCCTACACAGGCACAATAATTCCCGGCTTTCCGAATGCAGACCAATACGCCAAACAGCAGGTTGATTTCAGCAAATCTCCCAAGGACTGGACATTTGAAAGTCTGGGCGCCCTGCTGCGCGCCATGGAAAATTCCATGGATACCGGCAACTTCAGGCAGCTTGCGCGCTGTCAGGCCAAGGTTAATTTTTTCGCGCGCTCATGGGAACAGGGGGAAACCGATGACTTCGGTATGGCCGATTTTAACCTGGGCGACTTTATGCGCGGCAACCGGATACGTTATGCGACATCTCTTGATGCGTCTTCAAACGCTACCGAAGCGTATCTTAGAACCTGGGGCTGGTCGCAGTATATATCGACATGGTATCTGTATTTCAGAAAAATTTATTTCCCGTCGGATCCGGAAATACACGGCAGATGGGAATGGGCAGGGATTTATTACGGTGAGAAGTTCTAAAAAGGGAAAAGAGAAAAAGTAAAAGAGAAAAGGTAAAAGAGAGTGTGAGAGCGAGAAAGATTATTGTTGTTTTTTTGTTTTTTATTGCGAGTAATGTTGTTGAGGCGCAGTCCGTAGACCGCCCTCTTCGCACTGTGCCCCCTTCACCATCTTCTACCTCTTCCCTTTTACCTTCCACCTCTTCCCTTTTACCTTCCCAAAACTCCCTGCTCTCCGCCGCCGCTCTTGGACACCCCCTGACACAGCGTTACATTGCCGAGTATTCAAGCCCCGGCGGCATTGCATGGCTAAGGGCTGTAATGGAAAGGGGGAGCATTTATCTGCCCTTTATCAGGGAAGAAATCTCCCGCCGCGGCCTTCCACCGGAATTGCTGTATCTGCCTGTAATCGAATCCGGTTTTTTAAGTACGGCGCGAAGCCGCTCCGGCGCAGTTGGGCTGTGGCAGTTTATGATGAACAGCATAGCCGGCTATGACATGAAGGTAAACGATTTTTTGGACGAGAGGCGGGACTTTATTAAATCCACAAAGGGCGCCCTGCAGAAACTGGAAGACAATTACAAAACCCTGAACGACTGGCCCCTGGCGTTAGCTGCATACAATGTCGGTCTTGGCGCGGTAAACCGGACAATCCAGAGAACCAGAGTACGCGATTACTGGGAGTTATGCGAAAAAAAAGAACTGCGCGCCGAAACCATAAATTATGTGCCAAAGCTGCTTGCAGCCGCGCATATTCTTTCGCAGGGCCGCCGGTATAACATCGACCTTTGGCTTGAATACGCAGAATGGACAACAATCCCCCTTGAACGCCAGGTTTCGCTGGAAGTCCTTGCCTCACAATCCGGAACAGACAGGGAACTTCTGCGCAGAATGAACGCAGAACTGCTGTTGGGCATAAGCCCGCCGGACAAAAACCACCTGCTTAAAGTCCCTGTGTCCCGTCTGTCCCAAATTAACCAGGTGCTGCAGGACGAAGATAATCCAATGATACATTATCATCGTTATACAATTGTGTACGGCGATACCCTGTCGGCCCTGTCGCGGCACTACGGCGTACCGTTAAACATCATAGAACAGCATAATCCCGGTATTCTTAACCGCTACCTTAGAATAGGTGAAACAATTATTATCCCCGCCTGGCAGGAAAGGCCGGCGTATACACAGGAGCGGCCTGCCGCAAGCCAATCGGATGCCCTTTCCTTTGAGGGGAACCACCTGGTAAAAAGAGGTGAAACCCTTTGGTCGTTGGCCATAGCCTACGAGGTTGATCCGCAGACACTGGCCGAAGTAAACGGCATGGAACTTAACCAAATCCTGAGCGAAGGAAGGAGCCTAAAAGTACCGATAAGAGAATAAGGTAAAAAGTAAAAGAGAAAAGGGAAGAGAGAATGAAGCGTAAAATAGCGGTATTGTGCATGGTGGCTTTTGCGGCAGTGGCGGTGTTCGGGGAGGCGGGGATAGGCATTACCGGCACGGTTGAATGGGACACCCTCGAAATAAAGGCGGAAGTTTCGCTGGATTTGGCCTCCGTCGGTATCCGGCTGCCCTCAGGAAGGAGCCAGGGGGAAGCACTGGTTCACAGCGGGTATTTAAGGCTGATACAGCAGGGCATCCGCGATTTGCAGGTAGATTCTTCTTCGACCATTGGCGATCTAATCGGCAGGGGTGATTTAAATCTACACGATACCGAAACATACGCCGTCCGGGCGCACTCTGTTCCACCAGCTCTGTCCCCCGATTTACGCAATATCTGCGCCGCTTACACAATCAGCATCGACAGCATTACATCATCCCTGTTGCGCCACAGCCGTCCCCTGGAAATAACCCGTACTCTGAACCCTGTTTCCGCTCCCGTTTACACAGGAATCATCATTATTGCGACAGAGCCCCTGCCAATTTACAGTATGAGAAGCAGCGCCCTGGCTGTTCCCTGCCTGTTCCCGAAAATATGGGACACCGAAATGAACCTTATTTTTGAGCGTAATATGCTGGATACGGACAGAACAGCCATGGTGCGCTATGCCACCGGCCGCAGCATTTTCCAGGACAACCCATCCGGTCTTTCCCCTGAAATAACTGCCCTTGTTGGAGACAGGCCCATGCGCATATTTGCACGCGGCGTCTTCGGGATAAATCCAACGGATATCATTATTGACCACAACGATTCCCTGCAGATTATCTCATCCGCAGAAAACCGCCGCCTGCTCTCCCAGGGCAGGGTAGCGATCATTCTTGACGATTCGGTATTAAGAAAAGAATTGTAGGAAAAAAGCCACTCCCGATCGTTAATCTCGTTTTTTTTACATTACAACCACTAAAACTATTGACAAACACATAGTTTTTACATTACAATGAAAATATGTTCATAGAACGCTCTGAATATCATCAAAAATTGCTCGAATTCAAGGATAAACACCTTATAAAAATAGTAACAGGTGTGCGCAGGTGCGGGAAATCCACCTTGCTGGAACTATTCCAGGAAGAACTGGTAAATCAGGGCATTTTATCAAGCCAAATACAAAGCATTAATCTTGAAGACCCGGTATACAGGGACCTGCTGAACTGGGAAAAACTATACGACCACATAAATGCCCGCCTTACGCCGGATAAAATGAACTATATATTCATCGACGAAATACAAAATGTAAGGGATTTTCAGAAGGCGGCGGATGGTCTTTTCATAAAAAAGAACGTAGACCTGTACCTTACAGGTTCCAACTCAAAAATGCAGTCGGGCGAATGGGCAACCCTGCTCTCCGGCCGTTATATCGAGATTCACATGCTTCCCCTGTCTTTCAGGGAGTTTGCGGGCACATATAAAAAGCCTGCCGGAATCGACAGTATTTTTACAGATTATCTTGTGTACAGCTCTTTTCCCCAAATGCTTCAGTTCATGCAATACGATGCCACGGCCACGGAATTAAGGCTATTATCCCGCCATTATTTGGAGGGCATTTACAACACAATAGTCCTGAAAGATGTAATGGAAAGCAAAAAGATAAAGGAAGCCGGGCGCCTGGAGCGGCTTGTTCAATTTATTGCTTCTGCTATCGGCTCGGAAATATCGATAAAACGAATAAGCGACACCATGACTTCTGACGGTGCAAAAATACTGCCGCTTACAGTGGAAAGCTACCTGGATGCTCTTCGGGATAGCTTCATTCTTTACAGGGCGGACAGATACGATGTAAAAGGAAAGAAACTCCTGAAGACACTCAACAAGTATTACCTGGTTGATATCGGCCTGAGAAGGCTGATTCTTGGCGACAAACCGGCAGACAGCGGCCATATTCTGGAAAACATCGTATATTTGGAACTATTACGGCGCGGCTGCAAGGTCTATATAGGTAAAGTAGGAGAAAAAGAAGTGGATTTTGTTACGGAGAGCATAAATGGAACTGAATATTTTCAGGTAGCCCATACTGTCCGCGGAGAGGACACGCTCGCAAGGGAACTTTCCCCCCTTTACGCCATAAATGACCATAACCCAAAATTTCTTTTAACCCGCGATTATGACCCGGCAACTTCGCACAAAGGCATAAAGCAGCTAAATGTACTGGAATGGCTGCTTGGTCAATAGTTTCCATGGCTTCCCGGCACTGTATATTTATGGAAAAAACGTAAAAATCGTGATATAATGTCTAAGAATTGTTATAAAGGGGGTGTTTTAATGATTCCCTGCAGAAATAAAGCGCTATTGCCGGTATTGGCGCTGTTGTTGTTTGCCGGCTGCAACATTTTCACCGGAACGGATAAACAAAACATGAACCAAAACAATGAAATTTATCAGGTACGCGTTACAATTGGAAGCGGCGCCCGTACCATCCTTCCCGATCTTGCCGCCGGTTTCAGCAAGTTCGAAATAGGCGCCGAGCCGGCATCCGGAAATACGCAGAACCCGCCCGCACCGGTAACTGTCAACGGCGGAACCCAGGGGACAATTTCCCTGCCGCTTGGCGACTGGAACATTATTGTAACCGGATATGTTTCCGCGGCCGGAATCGACTATCCGGCTGTTAAGGGAAGTGCACCGCTAAAAGTAACAGGCAGCAGCCATTCGGTAAACGTGCCGGTAAACATGCCTGAAACCGGCGGCACAGGAACCTTTGCCTGCACGGTAAATTTTCCCGACGGCGGTTCCGCCCACGTCAGGCTGGAGCCCTGGCCGATTGGAGGTGCGCCGGTAGTTGACGCAGCGGTTGCAGCAAGCGGCACACCGGTGACCCAATCCGTACCAAGTGGCATTTACTTTCTTACCGTAACTGCATCGGTAAACACGACCACTTCCTATACCCGAAACGAGATAGTGCATATCTATCCGCAGACAGCCAGCAATGCGGCTTACAGGTTTAATGAACCGGGAGCAGATACATTGGTTTCCAGGGGCAGGCCTACGATTACAAATACAGGTGTTACCGCCCCGCAGCTCGTTGATGGATTATATCTTCCAGCTACGTGGCCGGAGACATGGAGACCAAACGCCGGCGGATGGGTTTCCATTGATGTGGGGGCAGGCACAGGCATTACAGAGCTGATTTTACTGTGGACTGCTTCGCACATTTACGATCACAATGATACGGGAGCGGGCGCTCCGACTTCATACCGCATTCATACTTCATCCGACAGTTCCAATGGTAATCCCAATAACGGTACATGGAACGAAGTGGTTACTGTTACCGGAAATGCGTACCGCACAAGGACGCACAAAATTCCTTTTACTGGTCAACGCTGGGTGCGCTTCCAGATTCCAAATCCATATTCCGGTCCGCAGGTCATGATAAACGAAATAGAATTGCACGATAATACTGATGAAAAGGTAGATGGGTGGCTTTTCTTCGGCGACTCGATCACTGCCCATGCGTTTAACAGACATACCGATAGAACTCCGGCCTTTGCAGATCTGGTATGGGACGATGGCAAGGGGAGCCACCGCCCCATGCAGATAAACGCCGGAGTTGGCGGCGATAAAGCTGCATGGGCATATAATAGGCTTGAAGAGACTCTGGCCCAAAACGACGGCATACGGGTAGTCGCCATTTGCCTGGGAACAAACGATCATGATGGCAGGCTACAGCAGCAGCAGGAATACCGCGAAAACATGAGGGCGCTGATCCGGTTGGCCGCTAGACCTCCTTATAACAAAAAAGTTATTGTTCCGGCGATACCATGGACTGAAGATGGCCGGGATTTAGCGCCAATAATACAAATGAATCTATTTATTGAACAACTGAGAATCGAAGAAGGGCTTCCTTTAGGTCCCGATTTTTATACACTGTTTCTTGACCCTGATGACGAATACCCGGCCCTGTTCCCAACCAACGATCTTTTACATCCCAATGACCTTGGTTACAGGCTTATGAACAAGTGGTGGGCAGATGCGTATAAAGAAGCCATGAATAACGGAACGCTCCCCAAGCCATAAGAGCAGAAATAAATACAGGAGGAATATAATGAAAACAAAAATTTTACGAACCGGAAACAGGTTAAAAAAAATAATATCCTGTTTTTTGTTTTCCATTTTGGTGCTGGCGCTTACCGGCTGCCCGGGCGGCGGCTCTTCAGGGAACAATGGCGGCGGAGCAAATGTAACAGTAAGTTTTGCATTTGAAGAAAACAGTAGTCTGACGCTCACGTACACAGATCCGGTTACGAAAGGAACGGCTCAAACAATTACAGCCACAGCGAACCCTTCCTACACATACGCATGGTACTTAAACGGAGTCTTACAATCAGAGGAGACGAGCACCATTACAATAGCAACAGCCGGCCTTGTTACCGGAATACAGTACGGCCTTGCCATAATTACCATAGACGGCTCAGTATACTCAAAAGAATTTTCCTTCTGGGTAGATGATTAAAAAGGTAAAACAATAAGGAGAGCGAAATGAAATATAAAACCATTATTCAGTTACCGGTATTGGCGCTTGCGCTGCTGCTTGCAGGCTGCAACCTGTTAAACGGAACTGACAAACAGGAAGCAAGTCCCGGTAATGTTTCACAGGTAACAGTTTCCATAGGAACCAGCGCCCGCACCATTCTTCCCGATCTTGCCGCCGGTTTCAGCAAATTCGAAATAAGCGCCGGGCCGGCGGCGGGAAATGCGCAAAGCGCACCCGCACCGGTAACCGTCGACAATGGAACCCAGGGGGTAATCTCCCTGCAGCATGGCGAGTGGGACATCACTATTACCGGATACGTAAATGTCGGCGGTACCGATTATACGGCTGCAACAGGCAGCGCGGCGCTTACGGTAGACAGCAGCAGCCACTCGGTGCGGGTGCTTGTAAACATTCCTGAAACCGGCGGCACAGGGACATTTGCCTATACGGTAACATTCCCTGAGGATGGTTCCAATTCTGTCAATGTCAGGCTGGATCCCTGGCCGGTAACCGGCGCGCCTGTTTTTACAGAAACCGTTGCAGCCAGCGGTACGCCGGTAACTCAATCCGTACCTAGCGGCATTTATTTCCTTACCGTTACAGCAAATGTAAATGCAAAAACAATTATCCGCAACGAGATAGTGCACATCTATCCCCATCTTATCAGCAATGCAAGCTATAAATTCAATGGCACAGTGTCAGGAAAATCGCCCAATGCGCAGCGCCTTATGAATTACCTGGAAGATCAATTTGGAGTGAACATAATCTCCGGGCAGCAGGACAATGATTACTGGCTGGGAGTAAACATGGTGGGTGATGTTTACAGAGACACCGGCAAGTGGCCGGCGATGAAGGGCTTTGATTTAATGCAAATCTCCCGCCCGGGGAATCCCTACTATGGCGGCCAGCAGCAGATCGACGAAGCCATCAACTGGTGGAACGGCGTTAATGAGCATGAATGGAATCGTATCTCTACCGTAATGCTGCCGGGCCAGCCGGACATTCACGGAATTATTACCTTCTGCTGGCACTGGCGGGCCGGTCCCAACAAATATACGCGGGATGATTCGTATAATGCAAATGCCACAACCTTCCGCATTCCCTGGTCGGACGGAAGCTGGAACACTTCAAGCCCTGAATACACTGAAATGATGAATGATATTGATACAGCGGCGGAACTCTTTAAACAATTGCAAGCTTTGGACATTCCCGTCCTTTGGCGGCCGCTGCATGAAGGCCGCGGGCACGGATGGCCACCCACCTGGAGCGGAGCAGACTGGACGCAAGCCTGGTTTTGGTGGGGCAACAGCGGGCCTGCTCCTTACAAAGCACTATGGGCGCTCATGTACGATCGTTTTACAAATCATCATGGCCTTGATAATTTAATCTGGGTATGGAACGGGGAGCATCCATCTTATTTTCCTGACGATCCCTCTACGGTTGATATAGCAGGAATAGATATCTACCTTAACAGATGGCCATATTTTCATCCCGGTGATCCGGATATTATTTCCGGGGGGCAATACGCGAATCTTGCGGATCCTTCCAATCCCAATTATACCAATCCCGACGACCGCGGCCGGAAAGCGCAATTCGATCATGTATTCAACATGGTTCCGGCAAGCGAAAGGGCGCGCATGATAGTTGCCATAACTGAAAACGGCTACATCCCCCACCCGGATGACTGTTTTGGCAGTGGCGCAACATGGTCGTTCTTCATGACATGGGGAGTCGACTTTTGGTGGGAAGACCATAATACGCTCGACCACAGACAGTCTGTCTACAATCACCCCAGGGTGATTACTTTGGAAGATCTGCCGGATTTAACAACTTACCGGCTTTATTAAAAGGAGTAACAATATGAAATACAGAAACATTCCACTATTAACGGCATTAACCATCATTCTGGCGCTTTCCGGCTGCCAGGACATTATTGCCCCAAAAACATCTGCGGTAATTGGTGTAATAGTAGTTCCGGCGGCCGTTAATTTGCAAAAAGGCAGCTCGCATCAATTTACAGCTGTCGTAGAAGGTATAAATAATCCATCTCAAACAGTTACATGGAGCATTACTTCTCCTCATGCGGCGGGAACAGGCATTACCGCCGCCGGACTGCTGACAGTTGCCGCTGACGAAGGCGAGACAACTCTTACAATAAGAGCTGTTTCCGTACAGGACATCACCAAGTCCGGCACAGCGGGAATTACCGTAACAGACAGCGCGGTAACAAGTACGGTAACGAACGTAACCATCGACCAGACAGACATAACATTGGACCAGGGTGAGGCTTATCAGTTTACTGCGACCGTACTCGGTACAAATGGCTATAACACCGATGTAGACTGGAGCATTACTTCGCCCTGTGCCGATGGAACAACCATTGCCGCCGACGGAACTCTGACTGTCGCCGATGACGAGGACTACACATCCCTTACGATAAGAGCTGTTTCCGTACAGGACAGCACAAAATACGATACCGCAATAGTTATCATTACCGGCGGCACAATAACAAGCACGATAATAAGCGTAACCATCGACCAGACAGACATAACATTGGACCAGGGTGAGTCTTATCAGTTTACTGCGACCGTACTCGGCACAAATGGCCATAACACTGATGTAGACTGGAGCATAACTTCGCCCTGTGCCGATGGAACAACCATTGCCGCCGACGGAACTCTGACTGTCGCCGATGATGAAGATGCCGCAACCCTGACAATAATGGCCGTCTCTGTACAGGACAGTACAAAAGACGACACGGCAACGGTTACCATTACGCCAAGCGGCGGCGGCGCAACCGTAACAATTATCGATGCATTTGAAACTGATAAAAATTTGTCGCTCTCATACTCGGGCACGGTCGCGGAAGGAACATCTCAGGTTATTACTTTCACAGACAACAACAGTTACGGAGATACTCCTTCCTATACGTATGCCTGGTACTTTAACGGAGATTTACAGACAGGGACCGCAAACAGCATTACCATAACGACAGACGGCCTTTCCGGCCTGCAGTTCGGTCTTGCCGTAGTTTCTATAGACGGCGCTGTCTACTCAAAAGAATTTTCTTTCCTGGTAACGGATTAACGAGGGGAAATTAAAAAAGGAGAACGAGATGAACCATAAAAATATTATGCTATTGCTGGCGCTTGCAGCGCTGCTTGCCGGCTGTAATATGTTTACAGGAAGCGACAGGCAGGAAACGGGCCGTAGTGGAATATCGCAGATAAACGTTACAATCGGAAGCAGCGGGCGCACAATTCTTCCCGAGCTTGGCAGCGGCTTCAGCAAATTTGTAATCAGCGCCGAGCCGGTAGCAGGCAATTCGCAAACTCCACCCTCACCTGTAGACATAACTACCGGAAGCCAGGGCGTTATTACTTTGCCGTTCGGCGACTGGAACATCATTGTTTCCGGATACGTTACCGTGTCCGGTGACGATTATGAGGCGGCAACAGGCAGCGCACCTCTTACGGTAAACAGCAGCAGTCATTCCGTACAAGTACTTTTGAACTTGCCCGGTACCAATGGAACAGGAACCTTTACCTACACGGTAACATTCCCCGCTGGAGGTTCAGCCAGTGTCAAGCTGGAGCCTTGGCCGCTTGGAGGCACGCCGGAAGTTGACGCCCCTGTTGCAGCCAGTGGTACGCCGGTAATTCAGTCCAACATACCCGGCGGCATATATTTTCTTACCGTTACAGTAACAGTAGGTACAAAAACATCTATCCGCAACGAAATAGTGCACATCTATCCGCACCTGACAAGCAATGCAAGCTATAGCTTTGCCGATCCCAATAAATCGCAAAATACACAGCGCCTGATGAATTACCTTACCAATCAATACGGCAAAAAAATTATTTCAGGCCAGATGGATGTCGCATGGGAAGGCAATAGTGCTTTCGATATGATTGCCAGGGTTTATTCCGATACAGGCAAGTATCCGGCCATTAAAGGTTTTGACTTTATACAGCTTCCTTACTCCAATTATATCTATGCCGAAGGCCAGCAGCAGATTGACGAGGCCATTGAATGGTGGAACGGAATGAACAATGGAGTAAAACTCCTTGCGGGCAAACCGGACATTCACGGCATTGTTACATTCTGCTGGCACTGGCGAATGCCGCAGGCGGCGGGGACAGAGCCTGCTTTTTATACACAGACCGGCAATGGCAGCAATTACACAAACTACCGCATTCCCTGGACAGGCAGCCAGCTTGATACCGCAAATGCGGCCTTCCAGAATATACAAAATGATCTGGACGCCGTTGCAGCCCTGTTGCAGCAGTTAAAAGATTTGGACATTCCCGTATTGTGGCGGCCGCTTCATGAAGCCGCCGGCAACTGGTCCCCTACCAATCCAAATGGAGCATGGTTCTGGTGGGGCGGAAGCGGACCGGCGCCCTATATCGCCCTTTGGGAATATATGCATGATTATTTTACAAATACCAAGGGACTGGACAATCTTATCTGGGTTTGGAACGGGCAGCGCACCGACTGGTACCCCGATCCGGAAACGGTTGATATAGCAGGGTTCGATTATTATCCTTACTACAACGGAGGAGGCGCACAGGACGGCCAAACCTGGAACAAGACGGTATTTGATAATACCCTGGCTATGACCGGCGGAAGCCGAATGGTTGCCCTGACGGAAAACGGCGTAATGCCCGACCCCGACCATTGCCTTGCCAATAACGCGATGTGGTCATGGTTTATGACATGGAATGATCATAATAATCCAGTCAACACCTACAGCGATCAAAACTTTTGGACAGGAGGGTTCCACAACACCAATTCCCACAAGGCTTTTATTTATAACCATGATTTGGTAATTACTCTGGATGAACTGCCTGATCTAACAAAGTACAACGGGGGCTCCGGCGAAGATCCCGACGACCCCGACGACCCCGGCGAGCCGCCAAATGTAAAAACACTTATCCCTGTTGTTCAAACTGCAACAGACGCAACGGGCAGCAACCCCAATCGTCTGATTGACGGATTGTTTCGCGGTCCGCTATATTGGGGTCCGGGGAGAGACCTGCCGAAATGGGCAGCGCTTAGAGTTGACGGCGATTACAGCGAGATTATACTGTACTGGACGGCAGATAACGAAAACCATCCATTGCCCGCTCCAGGTAATGACCAGTATGGAGCTCCAACTGCCTACTTCATTGAGATATCAGCTGACAGCACAAATGGAACTGACGGCAACTGGACTACTGTTGTAAATGAATCGAATAATTTGTGGACTTCCAGGTCTCATAGAATTTCCTTTACAAATCAACGCTGGGTTCGCTTTAATGTGACAGGCGACGCATACACTGTTAACGACGGTGTACGGATGCTCGAAATTGAGCTGCACGACAACACTTACGGAAAGGTAGACGGCTGGCTTTTCTTCGGCGACTCAAACACTGCCATGGGTTTTACCCGGTCTGCAGATCGAACCCCGGCTTTTGCAAATATTGTAGAGGCTGATGATCCTACTCATTATCCAATGCAATTCAGCGCCGGTCTGGGAGGCGACAATGCACAAAATATCGAAAGGCTTAGAACAACCTTGAACACCAACGAAGGCTTTAGGGTGGTTGTGCTTAGCCTGGGAACCAACGCGATCAATGGAAATTATACAAACCAGGTGGCCTACCAAAACCAGATGAGGGCGCTTGTTGATGAAGTACACGGCCGCGGTATGATTGCTGTTGTTCCCCGCCTTCTCTGGCCAAATGGAGCCTACACCAACGCCGCTGCGGAAGGTATGAACGACAGAATTGTAGAGTTATCAAACGAGGCGAACGGCCCCATATTAGGCCCGAACCTTTATAGTGAATTTTTAAACAAGACCCATTTGTTCCGCGCCGCTAATGACGTACATCCCAATGCCGCCGGCTACAAATATTTGCAGGAGGTTTGGGGTAACTGGTATATAGCGGCTAAGGCAAACGGAACGCTCCCAAAGCCATAACAAGGCAGAGGGAAGCCTTACATGATTGAAAAAACTTACATCGCCAGGGGCGAGGCATCTCTCGATATTGGCGGCGAAGAGTTGGGCGATATTTTTTCCGAAGCCCTATCGCAGGCCCTTGCAGATGTAAACAGTGCGGGGCAGGTTATCATCGTCCCGCCGGATACAACCCGCTTTCATTCAAGGGGCGGCTTTCTCACTGATGTTGCCGCCCGCCAGTTGATAAATAAAAATCGCCTTGGCGCTATTCTTCCCGCGCTTGGTACCCACACAGCTCTTACCGCCGCTGAAATAAACAAAATGTTTCCCGGCACTCCAAAAGAAAAATTTCTTGTCCACAAATGGCGCACCGGCATTGCCGAGCTTGGCCGCCTGGACGCACCCTGGGTTCAGGAAAAAACCGGCGGCGCCGTTGCTTTCGACTGGCCGGTGCAGGTGAACAGGCTTTTACAAAAAAGCGGCGCCGGCAGCGGCGGCTTTTCCATGATCATTTCAATCGGCCAGGTTGTGCCACACGAAGTAGCCGGCATGGCAAACCATGCAAAAAATTTATTTATTGGAACGGGCGGCAAGGAAGCTATTGATAAAAGCCACTTTGCCGGAGCCGCCTACGGCATGGAGCGGATAATGGGGCGCATCGACACGCCGGTGCGGGCAATGTTCGACGAAGGGCTCACACGCTTCGCTGACAAAATGCCGCCGGTACTGTGGGTTCTTACCGTTATCGGAAACAAAACTGAAAGTGATGCCACGGCAGTCCGCGGCCTTTACATCGGCTTTGACCGCGAGTGTTTTGAAAAAGCGTGCGAGCTGGCCGGTAAGGTGAACATTGAATTAATTGATAAGCCTGTAAAAAAAGCGGTGGTCTTTCTCGATCCTGACAAATACCGGACGGCATGGCTTGGCAACAAGGCAATCTACCGCACCGCAATGGCAATTGCCGACGGCGGGGAAATTTTAATAATGGCCGGCGGCCTGGAACGCTTTGGCGAAGATATTGAGGTTGACGGCCTAATCCGCAAATACGGCTACCGGCCGGGGCGGGAAATTATTTCCAGGGTAGAGACGGATGCCTGCCTTGCCGGCAACCTGTGCACCGCCGCCCACCTGATCCACGGCTGCGGCGAAGGGCGGTTTACAGTACGTTACTGCCCCGGCGCCGGCCTTTCCCGCAAGGAAATAGAATCGGCGGGTTACCAGTGGGGCGATTTGAAAGAAGCCAATGCCCGCTATAACGCCGGCAAACTGCCTCCCGGCTGGAACACAATGAACGACGGCGAAAGAATTTTTTTTGTTTCAGACCCGGCGCTGGGTCTGTGGGCGGCGAGGCGGCGCTTCACCGGTGGATAAAGAAGCCGGCTCAGACTGTAAACATTTCGGGAATTTCCTTTTGTAGAAATTCCTTGATTGTTTTTGTGTGCTGCATAACAATATTCAAATCTGTTAGAGACAAGCTCAAACCCCGATCATAACGGGGCAATATTGAAAAATGGGTTATTACCGAGCAAAGAGAAGATATGCTTGCAAATGAAGGACGGTGCTTTTCTGCAATTCCACAAAGCTCGTCCAGGTCGTGGGTGTAGGGCGGTTCTTCTCCCAGCTTTTCCAGAGCGCCTTTTAGAAGCTTTTCTGCAGTTTGCTGGCAATGAAAAGCGATAATTTCCGCTGGAACAGGAACCATGGTTCTGGCAAGATGCTCTGCGACGGACATATCACGCTCTGCCAGGACTCTCCAGTCATCCGGTGAGTTTGTTTGTTTAGCCATAGATGCGTATCCCCTCCCTGTTTACCTTACGCTCCAGCGTCATACCATCCAGACGGCTGATAAAATCTTTTTTCTTTTTTGCAATTATATCAACAGGCATGGACTTTTTACGGGCAATAGCCAAGCGGATTTGCAGGCCGGCATCAAGATCCCGCATAGGATTGTCATCTTTCAATACCACATACAGATCCAGGTCGGAATCCCTGTGGGGCGTTCCATAGGCATAAGAACCAAAAAGGTAAATTTGTTCAACAGGCATTGCGTTGAGAATGAGTTCTGTAAGTTTGTTCAATTCCGCCTGAATTGCTGAATCCATATCAATATTATAACTTGGCTATATCAAAATGGCAATGCACGTTTATGAGTTCTGCAGCATTAATATTTCTTGCCTTTGGGTAAAACTCCCAGGAAGGTATCTGGTAATTTATGCGTTACTGTGGTAAAACAGTTTGTGGAAAAGGACAAAAACCATCCTTCGTCAAATTTCCCCAAAAACACCTCTTTCCCCTTCAGTTTTGCGGTAAAAGAAAAATTTGCCGCCATTGACGGGCAGTCACTGTATACAGAGCTGAGTCTGTTCAGGGCTGAGGGGCCGCCGGCGCCGTACACTCCGCTCAGGCTTTTGAAGGGCTCCCTTGACATTGAACGAATGGACGAGAGCGAAAGGGCGTTTTATATTTACTGGCGCGCTGAATTCCGCCGCAGAAATATCCTTAAAACCGATGAAAAATA
Source organism: Treponema sp. (assembly GCA_009777535.1). Taxonomy (GTDB): domain Bacteria; phylum Spirochaetota; class Spirochaetia; order Treponematales; family Breznakiellaceae; genus WQXQ01. The sequence goes on along the minus strand of WRLP01000003.1, from coordinate 124,537 downwards.
TATCCGCATTTACGCGCGAGAGCTATGCCTTTTTTCCGGAGGGGAAAAAGAGTTTGCAGAAAATTTCCGCCAGCTTGAAGAACTCTGGAAATATTACGGCGATGTTTTTGATGATATCGGCGGCTTTCTTCCCGGGTGGCTGCTGGATTTTATCGTGTTATATGAAATGCCAAATACCTTTATAACCGGATTGTTACCGCATGTACGCGGATGCAGCGATCTGCTGCTTGTTGATATTTTAATTTACAAAAGCTTTATCGAAGAAAATAACACAATCGCCTTTAATGATATTAAACTTCTGCTTCGCCGGCCGCTGGAAAAGAGCATTTTCTTCGACCGGTACTCATCCCGCAGCGGGGAGTTTGCCGGTGATTTCGAGACCGTAATTAACGCCATCGATCGCAATCTGCGGGAAAATGACCGGCTTGGGCTGTTTGAATATTTTTGTCCCCGCTCGATCAATACCGAAAACCGAAAAGCCTTTGCCGGCATGGAACGCGCCGGTCATTCTTCGTACACAGTTACAGGGCGGCGCTTTTCGAAAAACATTAGTCTTATCAGTTTTCTTGAAAATTTATTCGATTATGTTGAACACTGTTTCAGAATTAAAAATGACTATAAGACCGCAGACAGGCCTCCTCATCTCGCCGACCGCTGGAAGCGCATGGCGGATCACGCACTGACGCAGATAAACATAAACAATGACGGACTCATCCGGCTGCGCAGCGATTCTGATATTGTCCGCGACATGCTCACCGTCGAAGAAAAAGAAACGGAAGTTCCCGATACCCCTCCGCGAATAATAAAAGCCGCAAAAACAAAACCTGTTAAAATATCATTTAAAACATTCATAAAAAAACTGGACAAGAACGAAATACAGGCCCTGCGGATAATTGCCGGCGAAGATGAAAACAAAGCTGCAATGCTGGCATCTCTGGCAAGAGAAAACAATACAATGCCGGATATGCTCATCGATAAAATCAATGCCGCCTTTATGGAGGCATGGGGCGATCTGCTGATAAACACGGTGGACGCGCAGGCCGTTATTCAGTCAGAATATAGGGAAGAACTTTTTAAGCTGTTGTAATGAAATGAGTGTACCTAAACGTTTAAGCGCGGCTATTCTCAATTCCCTGTCTGCGGGCGTGGTGCCCCGTGTCGGCCTTGAATACATCGCCGTCGGGCGCCGCCGCGAAATCGAAACGGTCCTGCGCGACCTGGAAAACCTGGGCAGAGGGGCGGCCAGTTTCCGCTTTGTCTGCGGCAAATACGGCAGCGGCAAAACCTTTTTTCTTCAAGCCATCCGCAACTATGCCCTGGAGAACGACTTCCTTGTCGCAGACGCAGACCTTTCGCCGGAAAAACGCCTTACCGGCTCCAGACACGCAGGGCTGGAAACCTACCGCGAGCTTGTATCACGGCTTGCAACAAAACTGCGCCCTGAAGGCGGCGCCCTGGAATCGATCCTGCAGCAGTGGATCAACTCGATCAAGATGGAGCTTGCCACCGGCGGAGGTTTCCAGGACGACGACAAGGCGTCTATGCTGGACAGGCGCATCTTTGAAACAATTGCCCAGATGGAAGACTATGCACACGGCTATGATTTTGCCGCGGTTATCATAAGTTACTACCGCGCCTGGACAAACGGCAACGACGAAAAACAGCACGCCGCCCTAAAATGGCTGCGCGGCGAGTTCGCCACCAAAACCGAAGCAAAGACAATGCTTCCGGTAGGTGAAATTATCACCGATGAAAACTGGTACGAGTACCTTAAAGTTTTTTCCGCCTTTGGAGCAAAAATTGGCTACAGGGGCTTCCTGCTTTTTTTCGATGAATGTTCAAATTTATTCAAGATCGTAAACCGGCAGTCCAGGGAAAACAACTATCAAAAACTCCTTTCAATGTTTAATGATATTACCCAGGGGAAAACATCGGGCATGGCGGTTTACATGGCGGGAACTCCCCAGTTTATAGAAGATGAACGCAGGGGGCTTTTCAGCTATCCTGCCCTTCGCAGCCGCCTTGCCGACAGCCGCTTTGTACGCGAAGGCTACACTGATTTTTCCAGCCCCGTCTTGCGCCTCGCCCAGCTCAGCCACGAGGAGATTTATCTGCTATTGGAGCGGCTCAGGGACATACACGCCGGCCACTACAACTATGAACCGTATCTGGAAAACAGGGAACTTTCCGCATTCATGAAACTTGCATTCTCTGTTCCCGGCGCACATGAATTTATAACTCCGCGGGAAATAAGCCGCGATTTTATCAGCCTTCTTAATATTCTGCATGAAGACAAGGACACGGACTTTGACAAGCTGGTCGGCAGAGACGGGTTTACCGTAAAGGGTTTTTCCGCCGCGCAGTATGCCGAGTTTGATGTATAAATGGCCTCCCAATTTTCCAGACTGGCGCCTTTTATAAGAGAATATATTTATGAAAAAAAGTGGCACTCTCTGCGTGATATTCAGGAAGCGGCGATAAAAGAAATTTATGACGGCGACAGCCACATATTGATCGCTTCGCCCGCCGCGACCGGCAAGACCGAAGCCTGCTTTTTTCCGGTTGTATCCCTTCTTTACGAAGAGCGGCCTCCGTCCGTAGGGGCGCTTTACATCAGTCCGCTGAAAGCACTGATAAACGATCAGGCGCAGCGGCTCCTGCCGCTTGCCGAGATGGCAGGGCTTCCGCTCTGGCGCTGGCACGGAGATGTTTCCGCCCGGCACAAAAAAAGCCTGCTGGAAAATCCGTCCGGCATATTGCAGATAACGCCGGAATCACTTGAAGCCCTGCTCATGCGTTCGCATGTCCTGGTACGCGCCATGTTCAGCAGGCTTTCTTTTGTAATAATCGACGAAGTACATGCCTTTATGGGCAGCGAGCGCGGAAGCCAGATACTGTGCCAGCTTGCAAGGATCGAAGAAGCCGCCCTGTGCCGGCCGCGGCGCATAGGGCTTTCGGCAACACTTGGGGATTACCGCCAGGCCGCCGGCTGGCTGGCTCTGGGAAGCAGCCGCGTTATCTGCAATGGCGGCGAAGCCCCCGGCACGGCGGTCATTCGCGGCAGAAAAGGCCGGCGGCGCATACGCATTGCCGTCGATCATTTCGCGGGGGAAAAGGCCGAAGAACAACTGTACTACGAATCGCTTTACATGCAGGTGCGCGGCAAAAAAAGCATTATTTTTACCAACAGCAGAATCGAAGCCGAGGATACAATCGCCCGTTTAAGGAAGCTATCGGCAAAGTTCAGGGATACGGATCGCTTTTATATGCATCACGGCTCTGTTTCAGCCGGCCTGCGCTCGGAGACAGAGCAGGAACTTAGAGACAGCAGCGAGCCGGTAACGGCGGCGGCCACCGCAACCCTGGAAATGGGCATAGACATCGGGAAGCTGGACAGGGTAATACAGATCGGGCCGCCTCTGAGCGTATCTGCCTTTGTACAGCGGCTGGGGCGTTCAGGCCGGCTGAAGCAAAAGCCGGAAATATATTTTACTTCCTGTGAAACAAAGCCCGGCAGGGATTCAACTCCGGTACATCCTGTAAACTCACTTCCCTTTGATCTTGTAAAAACCATCGCAGTTATCGAACTTTACTTAAAAGAAAAATGGTTAGAAGGCGGCGATGAGAATCCCCTGCCCTACAGCCTTTTGGTTCACCAGTGCCTGAGCATTCTCTGTTCAATGGGCGCCCACAGCCGAAAATCCCTGGAGCGCCGGATTCTTTGCCTGCCCGCCTTTTCCCGCTTCAGCGAAAACGATTTTAACGAGCTGCTGGATCATCTTATAACACTCGACCTGGTTGAAAAAACAGATGACGGCGAAATTATCGCAGGCCTGGAAACCGGACACCTTGCATCACATTATTCATTTTATTCGGTCTTTGCTGATACGGCGGAATTCCGTGTAACGGCTGCCGGCAGGGAAATCGGTTATGTCAATTTTATGCCTCCGGTTGGCAGCAGCATCGTTCTGGGCGGCCGGCACTGGCGTGTTGAAAATGTCGCCCAGAGGGAAAGAGAAATCGCCGTAAGCCCCGCCGATGCCGGCAGCCGCCTGCTCTGGCGCGGCAGCGCCATGGTTCTTCACAGGAAAACAGCCGCCTATATGCGAAAAATACTGGCCGAAACTACCGATTACCCTTACCTTTCACAGCGCGCGCGCACACGCCTGACTGCCGCCAGGAAACTGGCCAGGCAATGGCATGTAGGCGAAGAGGTATTTATTCCCGCCGAACCGCGCGCCGGCGTGATGAAACATGGCGCTGCCGCGCGGGAGCCGCGCCTTTTTGTTCTGCTGCCCTGGCTCGGCAGCCGCAGCATCAGAACCCTGCTCCTTGTTATGCAAAACAGGGAACATGGTAAAACCCTTGGCATCAAGTCCCTTTCTACGGAAAACGACTTTTCTATCAACATAACTTCTGTTCTTCCCATCCCCCGTTTCCGCAGCGAACTGGCAGACATTCTGAAAAAATATAAAAGCCTCGAATCACTTTATCCATTGATTGATCCGGCGCGCATTCCCCGCGTTGGGAAATTCGATCCGTATCTTCCGCCGCAGGCATTAAAGAGGCAGTATGCACAGGCAATGCTGTGCGCTGATATTAACCTTGCATAGAGCAATACTGTTTTATTCAGGCAATTATCAGTTAAAATGTCTTATAATTAAATGATGCGAATATACAAGATATTTACGGACAGAAAACGGAGACTATTTTTTCTTGTTCCCGCCCTGGCAATTTTTACCTGGCTCGTAGTCCAAAAAATACTGACAATCGTATATGCGCAGGATATGCCGGAAGAATCGGGTGTAATCATTTCCGAGATGGACTGGCCGGAAACGATCATGAAGGTTCTTTCTGCCGCGTATCCCGATCGCATTGGGCCGGTGGAATTCAGGAATGATGACTGGGCCTTTACAATCGGAGAAAAGTGGTTTTATTATGCCGATGGACGGTTTCTTCCCGAGGAACTAAAAGATGCGGCGGAAGATTACCGCGCCATGGGTTTCAACTTCAATTATCCGCAGGAATTGCCGGCATGGGAAAGTACCGCTGAGCAAAGGGCAGCGCGGACACTCAGCGCCGAAGAAGGCCGCCGCATCAGGCAAACTCAAACTCAGCCTGCCAGGCCGGCCGCAAGACGGCCCCTGTTTTTTTTCGAAGCCCTGTGGAATATCAGCAGCCGCGATCAGGCATGGGAACAGCAGTCGCAGATTGATTTTTTGGGACATTCACTGTCGATTCATTCCGGCATTTCACAGACGATGATCCTGATTGATGAAATAATTACAAATGAATCCAAAACCAGTCCCGCTGTACGCCAATGGATTGATAACCTTGGAACTGTCGCGGGCTGGAACTGGCGCAGCGTAGCAAGTTCGGGAAACCGGAGCATGCATTCCTATGGCATAGCGATAGATTTGCTGCCAAAAAACCTGGGCGGATTGGCAACCTATTGGCTGTGGACAGCCCGCGATAATCCTCAATGGTGGAACATCCCCTACTCCGGACGTTATCATCCGCCGGACGAAGTTATTCGCACTTTTGAATCCTTTGGTTTTATTTGGGGCGGTAAGTGGGGAAACTACGACACCATGCATTTTGAATACCGTCCTGAAATTTTTATCCTGAGAAATATTCCCCGTACATAAAACGCCGGCAATTATCAGTTTTCCAAAATGGTAATCTCTACCCTTCTGTTTCTGCGCATTCCTTCTTCGCTGCGGTTATCTGCAACAGGCCTTTCGGCGCCGTAGCCCCGGACCGTAACCCTGTCGACAGTGCGAACATTTTTCGAGATAAGATAGTCGGCAACCGCTGCGGCCCGCTCCCTGGAAAGATTCATTCTTCCCTCGGCGGTTCCGGCCAGGGCAGTGTGGCCTGCTACCATTATGTCTCTTTCCGGATAACGCAAAAGAATTTCTGCGATTTGATCAAGTTTTTCGCGCTCGCCGGGAAGCATAATTGCGGTATCCGCCTGGAACCTTATATCTTCAAGGTTGATGGAAATGCCCTCGTCTACGACTTTTACTTCAACATTTGGAATATTCAGCCTGTCGATATCTTCCCTGATATCCGAAGCGATTCTGTCCTTGTCCATTTCCGGCGATTCAAGAATTTCTGCCTGTGCGCTGCCCCGGTACTCAATAGTCCTTCCATCGGAAAGTTCAAAAACCATGCGGAATTGTTCTTCGTAGGCAACGGCTTGCCCCATATCAACATCCCAATAAACAATATGATCCGACGCTCCTGTAATACGGCGCGGCCAAACCCTGCCCGCAACAGGCGACGGATCGGTAAGAATGCGGTAACTGACCGAAAAAGCCGGGTATTCCGTACCCTTCCACTGGCGGCTGCCAAGAAAGGTATAATTAGCGATAAAGGGAATGCGGTAAGGCTGCTCGATGCCGAAGCTGTCACGAAAATCGTGCATCTCATGGCCGTCGGCGCTCCATCTGTCCCCGGGATTCAGGGTTCTGCCGGGAAACACCGGAACATTCCGTACTACAGGCATGTAGTATTCCCGGCCTATTGTCATATTGCCGAGTTTATCCCGCTGGAAAACGGAATCGTATTCCCTTGCCCACTGAAAACTGACGCCGCCAAACCTGGTTCCGGTTGAACGCTCCGAAGTCTGAAAAACAGCGCGGTGCAGTCCAACGCCGTCGTTTTCGCCTGTAATTTCCACCGCGATGCGATTGAGGATTTCAGCGGAATGATTAAGACGGCGATTTATATACACATCTTCTTTAACCATGGAAAGAATCCGGTAACGGTCGCCGGCCCTGTGTTTATATTCAAAAACCTCGCAGTACGCCTGCCTGCTCGTTATCGCCAAAAGTAAAAGAATGAGTGTTAATTGATAGATTGTCCGTTTATTCATCACTATAATATCGGCACTTTTTGAACAATATACCTCGTCCCTTTAAGAAGCACCGGCAGGAGCGGCTGAGACTAAGGAAAAGTTAAGAGAGTAAGAGCGCGGCTCGAAAGCACCGCCTTTGCCTCGCATCACTTCATTTTTAAAATTTCTATCCAATAGCCGTCGGGGTCTTCGATAAAGTAAAGCCCCATACTTTCGTTTTCGTAGCAGATGCAGCCCATTTCCCTGTGGAACTCTCGTATTGCATCATAGTCTCCGTCTACCCTAATGCACAGGTGCATCTCGTTATCGCCAAGGTTGTACGGCTCTTTCCGGTCGCGCAGCCATGTAAGTTCAAGCTGGAAATCCGTATACTCATCGCCAAGAAATACCAGAATGTATGAACCGTCGGCGGCTTCTTTTCTGCGTTTTTCCGTGAGCCCCAGAGCCTTGCGATAGAACTCAACGCTCCTTTCAAGATTCATAACATTAGAATTGTAATGATCAAATCTGCCCTTTATTTGCATATTATTTCTCCATGGGAATATTTTATAAGTAAAAGATAAAATGGAAAAGCGCTTTTTTGGTGTAAGCTATCCTAAAGATCTTAACTGTAGATATGCCTGCTCTGCAAGGCCGAAACCGGCTGTTTTGGTAAAATCCTTGGCGTATTCATCGTAGAGCATATCCTCGTATATTTTTCCGGCAAAACCTTCTTCAATAAGACCGGACTTCTGTACCGTATTTCTCATGCTGGTTAAAAGGTTCTTTACCAAAAAGGTTTCCAGCTCCAGGCATAACTGGTAGAGTTTATCTGTTTTATCTATCGGGGTTTTATTCGCGGCACGGACGGCGGGAACACTTTCTGCACCCGCCGAATTCTGCGTGTGTTGCACCCTTCTCAGGACATCTTCAAATCTGCCGGTCTCCAGGGAACTGCGGCCCTGCTCAACCGAGGAAGAAATAGGATAGGCGGAGTTAAAAAACTCCGCGCCCGTTATGCCAATATCCATAATTTACACTACTACCTTTTCAGCGTGGTTGCAGTTCCCAGCATATTGTCGCTGGTTTGTATGGTGCGCGAATTAAATTCATAGGCGCGCTGGGCGATGATCAGGTTTACCATTTCCTGCACAACGGCGACATTGGACATTTCCAGGAACTTGTGCTGTATGCTCCCCATGCCTTCATAACCGGGCCTTCCCGGAATGGGATCACCCGAAGCTGCCGACACCTTAAAAAGATTTTCGCCGACCGCGGTAAGGCCGACCGGATTGGGGAAACGGTACAAATCTATGCGTCCTACGTCCACCTCTACCAAATCGCCGTCTACCGGTATTCTTACGCTTACCCTGCCGTCCTTGGTTACATTGATTGTGTCGGGCAGAAAAAGCTCCGGCATAATGATATCCGGCAAAAGCCAGTAACCGTTACTCGTAACCATGCGGCCGTCGGAATCCACATTAAAGTTGCCATTGCGTGTATAAGCCCAGGAACCGTCATACATCTGAATTCTGAAAAAGCCCTCGCCCGCTATCGCCATGTCGGTGGCTACCTCGGTCTGCTGCAGGGCCCCCTGCGTAAAAACCCGCTGAGTGTCGGCAAGTTTTACGCCGTGCCCCATTTGAATGCCAACGGGAACTACAGTATCTTCCGTCGCCGGAGTTCCGGCAACTTTCAGGGTCTGATATATAAGATCCTCGAAATCCGCCCGCTGCTTTTTATAGCCGTGAGTGTTCACGTTTGCGAGGTTATTCGAAATTGTGTCAATATTGGCCTGCTGGCCTATCATGCCGGATGCGCCGGTCCATAAACTTCTTACCATAAATTACCCCTTGTTAAACTTTTGCTACCTGATTTATCAGCGTTCCCAGGGCGGATTCTTCAGCCTGGATCATTTTTTGATTTGCCTCGTATGCGCGGTTTACTTCGATCATACGCACCATTTCCACCACCGGATCCACATTTGACGCCTCAACAAATCCCTGAAGAATTGTTGGCCGCATGCCCGCTTCGATAATCATCGCAGGGCCGGAGGTCTCGCTTTCGCGGTACAGGCTGATACCCTGTTTTTCAAGATAGCGGTCAATATCGAAATCTACGATTTTGAGGGTGTCGTACAATACCGGATCTTCCCACTGGTTGCTTTCCCTGCTGACCATTATATCCGGTTCATCGGGATAGGCGGCGTTTATCCAAATCCTGCCGTCTTTATCAACCATAAAATTATTCGCTTTAACCCTGATTGGTCCGTTTTCACCTAACACCGGATACCCTTCCTTGGTTTCAAGGAATCCCTCTTTGCCAAGATGAAAGGAGCCGTTGCGCGTATAACGCTCGCCCCAGGGGGTGGCAACGCTGAAAAAGCCCTTGCCGTCCATGAAGATATCAAAATCGTTATTTGTTTCCTTGGGCTCGCCCTGTTCAAAGCAGGTATACAGCTCGTTAAGCTCGACACCCATGCCCATTTTTCCGATAATGGGCGCGGCATCCGCTGATCCAAAGGGATGAAGGTAGACTCCGTCATCATCCTGCCGCCTTATCAGCAGCTCGGGAAAAGCCTTAAAAGCTGCTACATCGCGCTTATATCCGTCTGTATCCACATTTGCCAGGTTGTTTGCAACCGCATCGAGCCGCCATTGCTGGGCTCTCATACCGCTGGCGCCGGTATACCATCCTCTGACCAAATTCAGCTCCTGAATAGATGTTGGTTTATTACTCCTTCATTATCGGCATTTGAAAAGCCATGTTTAGGGAACAGTAAAGCGGATTAACCGGCCTCATTCAGAAAAGAAATCAATTTTTGCTCCATCGCCCTCTGCTCCGGTGAGCCGTAGCGTCTTCCATCCGAATCAAGATTCAAAACCTCGTCGTGAACAATGCCGCGGGGGGGCTTGCCAAGAACTATTACTCTTTTCCCCATGTAAACTGCTTCTCTTGGGTCGTGGCTTACCATGAGGGCAAAACGCGGGGATTTTTCCAGAAGTGCAAGCGAAAGATCCATTAATTGAATGCGAAGGGGAATGTCCAGTGACTGAAAAGGCTCGTCCATCAGCAGGATTTCCGACGGGCAGGCAAACGCCCGTGCAAGATTTACCCGCTGGCGCTCTCCGCCGGAAAGCTCCCTCGGCAGGGATTCGGCCTTATTTTGCATAGAAACCAGGGTTAAAAAATGCCTGGCAATTTCTTCGGCTTCTTTTTTACCGGGTTTTTTCGAAATGGGAAGTGAAACATTCTCCAGAGCCGTTTTCCAGGGCAGTAGCCTCGGCTCCTGAAAGACCATGCTTGCCCGGCCGGCGGCAATATTCCCTTTATCGGGGGCAAGCAAGCCAGCTATCAGCCGCAGCAGGGTCGTCTTGCCGCAGCCGGACGGTCCGAGTATTACAACAGGGCTTTCCCCGCCGAGGTTAAGGCTAAAATCCTTAAAAACAGGTTTTTCTGCGGCAAAAGCGAAATCGAGGGCTTTTATCAAAATTGCGCCTGCCGAAACCATTGCCGCCATCAGCGCCGCCTTTCAATCCGCTTTATTGCAAGGCTTAAAAGCGCCTGGCAAAGTGCGGCTGCAATGACGGTTCCCGCGGTCCAGGCAAATAGCTCGGCGGTTTCAAGATGGGCCTTTGCCGTTTGCATGCCCGTCCCAAGAGAAAAACGCGGCTGCACCAGAACTTCGGCGGCCACCACCACTTTCCAGCACAGTGAAAGCCCCGAGCGCACACCGCCCAGTACAAAGGGGGCAATGCCCGGAATGTATAATGAAAAAAACCGCTCCTTTAGCGGCAAACGGTATACGCTAAAAAGCTCTTTCAATTTTGGATCAATGGCGCTGATTCCTGCCGTTGTGTTAGCCGCAATAACCGGAAAGATCATAAGAAAGGCGGTGAATACCGGCGTTCTATCCTGACCAAGCCAGAGAAAAGCTATAAGAATGATCGACATCACCGGCGTCGCCGATATAATCTGAAAAAGAGGCTTAAGAATTGATGCCGCGCGCCAGTTAAGCCCCGCCGCCGCCCCTGCAATAATACCCAGGGGAACCGAGATTATCATTCCCAGTATTACGCGATAAAAGCTCCACCACAGCGACAACAAAAAGCGTTCCCTGCCGGCAAGACTGATAAATTTTCGCATAACGGGCAGGGGGCCGGGCAGCAAAAGTTCGTTTCCGGTTAATAAGGAGGCCGTTTCCCATAGTATCAGCAGAAAGATGATGCCGGCGGCTGTGTAAACAAGCGTATTTTTTTTCATCAGCGTTGTCTTGGCTGTAAATAAAAAGCGTCCGGCGGCAAGGCGCCGCCGATGGAAACAGGGGCAAATTCCAGAAAAACTTTATACAGCGCTTCCAGATCCGGCCTTGCCTGCACGGCGGGTATAAAAGTATAGCCGCTTTTTGGAATGGCCTCCCCTGCCACTGCTGCCCTCAGCCCTAGATCATGCTTTTCGACAAGCACAGCCGCGTCGCCAGGATTCGCTTTGACCCACTCAATCGAAGCCCTTGCCTCTTCCAGGATTGTATTAATAAGCTCGCTGTTTGCCGCGGCAAAAGCGCCGTCCACTGCCAAAACCGTCATCGGATAGTCAGATGCCATATTGCCGTTAAGCCTTGCCCACTCGCCCTGAATGTCGCCTACCGCCGCAAGGTTTGGGTTTCCCTGCCTTGCCATGGTGGAAAAAGGCTCCGGCAGCAGAGCCAGACTGACCCGTCTAAGAATAAGAGCCTGGGCAATTTCAGGATAGGCCAGGGAATAATTTAAGTTGATATCATTTTCAGGATCGATTCCCCTGGAAGTTAAAATTTTTCTGAATACATAATCCGGCGCGGCTCCCTGCCCCGCCACTTCCACCGTTTTGCCACGCAGATCATCGTAACTGTTTACACTTCGATCCGTGGAAAGCAGCGAGAGCATTCCTGTTCCCGTAACAGCCGCTATCTGAATATTTTTTCCCGATGAAGCAATTTTTGCGGCGACATCGGGCGGCAGCATTCCGATCATTGCTTCGCCGGATAAAAATTTAGCCGCCATAAGATCGGATCGGGCAAGGGCTTCCATGCGTATCTCAAAGCCGGAAACAACGGGCGGATTCTCCAAGAGACGAACCATTCCAATGCCGGAAGGGCCCTTCAATACATAAAAGATAATTCTGTTAACCGGCTTTGCCGGAAAAACAGCCGCAGCCAAAAAGAATAAACAAAAAGAAAGATAGATCTGTTTTTTCATACCCTAAACTCTTTTTACAGCCTTAAAAAGCGCATCACGGGATATTTCGGTCCACACCGGACGTCCATGGGGACAGTGCGGATCAGGAAGAGAAAGAGCCTGCCGGCCAAGTTCGAGGGCGCTTGAGTCATCTAGATAATCGCCGTCCCTAAGAGCCTGATGGCAGCAGAGGGCAGCCGCCCACCTTTCAGCCATGTTTTCGCCGGCGTTTCTCAGTTCCAGTATTTCTTTTACAGTTTCACTGTCGCCAAGCCGCCAGTCAGCGGGCAGGGCTTCTATGAACCAGGCTTTTCCGTCATTTTTTATTTCCACACCAAGGCGGTCAAGTTCGCCGCGTTTTGCTTCAAGGAAGCGATCCTCATCTTCGCTTTCAGTACCGAATGGTATTGGAGCGAGCAGTTCCTGTTTGGGAATCGCCCCTGAAAGAAAACGATTGTAGAGTATTCGTTCATGGGCTGCGTGCTGATCAATTATATAAAGCCTTTGTCCGCATTCAATCAAAATGAAAAGGCCGAAAGCCCTGCCCGCAAAACGCGCTTGCGTATAATCGGGCGCGGATTCACTTGCAAAAGAGGCGGCGTCCGGCGGCGGAGGCACGGAGGTTATAAAATACGGGTCGGGGTTTCGGGAATACAATGGCGAATAACTGATTTCTTTTACTGATTCTTCGCGATCTCCGTGCCCCTGGGTAAAACCCTTCTCAAACAATTCCGTATTCTCGTACGGCGTTTCGCCGCTGCGTAATTGTTTTACAAAATAATGATGAAAATAATTCCGCAGGCCGCCGGATATAGCATGATGAATTGCGCCGGGATCGCGGAAGCGCGCCTCCCTCTTGGCCGGGTGGATATTGAAATCGGCAAGAGACGGATCAATATCAACATAAACCGCTCCAACAGGATATGTCCCATTGGGAAAGAAACCCTGGCTGCCGTACACAAGAGCCTGCACAAGGGCATAATCGTTTATCCTTCTGCCATTGGCAAATATAAACAGCATACGTCTGTCGCTGCGGTACAATTCAGGCCCGCCGATTACTATTGCCACCGAAAAACCATTGCCCGTAACATTTATTTCGTGGAGAAAAACCTCCTCCCCGGCCTGTAAAACCGCCGCGGCAAAGCGATCCTTCTTTGATGAGACGGCAGGGAAGAAACATTTCAGGCTGCTGTCCTGGCTGTAACGAAAATTGATCTGCGGAAATACAAGAGCCTTGTCGATAAAGGCCGCCCGGCAAAGGGCGGCTTCGCTTCCGTCTCTTTTAAGAAACTTTTTGCGTGCGGGAATACTGTCAAAAAGGTTGAGTGCCCTGACCGTTGTGCCCCTTGTACGCCTGCCCTGCTCGACATCGGCGCTGCGGTTCAGTTCAGTTGTCAGCCGCCATGCTTCCCTGCCGTCTCTGCTGCTGATTATTTCCAGCCTTGCCACAGCGGCGGCGGCGGCAAGAGCCTCGCCGCGGAAACCCAGCGTCGTGGAAACATTCAAATCATCGAGCGATTGTATCTTGCTTGTGGCATGAGGCAGGAAACAGAGTTCCATATCCTCCCTGCTCATGCCTTCGCCGTCATCCGCCACTTCGCACTTTTTGCCGCCGCCGCCTTCAATGTTAACGTCAATATTGGCGGCTCCCGCGTCGATTGCATTGTCAAGGAATTCCCGAATAAGGGCGGCGGGGCGATCTATGACCTCGCCTGCGGCAATCTTCCTGGCCTCTTGCGGCGGCAGTATCTTAATAACAGACAATTTATTCTCCGGTATCAAAAAGCTCCAGTTCAGGAGATTCCTCGATCGGAGCATCGCTGTTGTTGACCAAAATCTCGATCCGGTTTTCAATTTTTTCCAGGTCTTTTTCAAGATCCCGCGCAAGCCTTATGCCTTCTTCAAACGATCTAAGGGCTTCATCCAGCGGAATATCGCCCTTGCGGATTTGCTCTCCCAGCATTTCCAGCTTTTCAAGCCGTTCTTCAAAATTTTTCATGCCGCCTGTTTTATTGATTACTGCTTTTTGTTTTGCCATTTTTCCTCCCGGCCTATATCTCTATACTTTCCGTTATCGCTTTTATTTTTCCGTTTAATGGGCGGATAACGAGGCGATCGCCGGCTTTTGCATCGGCCGCATTGCGGATTAACCCGCCTGTCCGCTCATTTACTACAACCGAGAACCCCCTCTCCATGACTGCTGCGGGACTGCCGGCTTCAAGGACAGCTGCAGCCAGTTCCAGCCTTTGCCGAAGGGCGGCACACCGTCCCTTAAAACTGCGAACCAGCTCTTCTTTGGCGTCGTCAAATCTTACCAGGCGCGGCTGCAAAATGGATCGGAAGCGGTGTTCCATATCCGCAGGGGCAAAAGGCCTGAGTAAAAGCCTTGCCCTTTCCAGCCGGTTATTGATAATTGTTTTAATATTGTCCATAAGCGAGCGCACCGTTTCCCCGGCAGCAAGCCAGTTGGCGCTTATCATCTCCGCGGCGGCGGACGGGGTGGGCGCTCTGAGATCCGCTGCAAAATCGCATAACGCCCAGTCAATTTCATGCCCCACAGCGCTTACTACGGGAATTTTCGAGGCTGCGACCGCGCGGACGACCGCTTCTTCGGAAAAGGGCAAAAGGTCTTCAAGCGAGCCGCCGCCCCTGCCCACAATAAGCACGTCGGCAAGTTTCCACCGGTTGGCCTGTTCTATCCGCGCTGCGATGGCCGCAGCGGCTTCACTTCCCTGCACTGGGGCCGGAAGAACTATCACCCTTATTCCGGCAGCCCTCCTGCCAAGGATATTAAGAATATCGCGTAATGCCGCTCCGGTTGGGGAAGTAACAACGCCCACTGTCTGAGGGAAGCGCATTAGCTGCAATTTTCGTTCAGCGTCAAAAAGACCCTCGGCGGCGAGTTTCTGTTTGCGTTTCTCCAGCATGGCAAGAATTTCGCCTGAACCGGCAATTTCCATCTCTTCGCATACAATTGAATAGCTGCCTCTGGGCGCGTACACCGAAAGGCTGCCGCGTATGCGCAAAAGCATCCCGTCTTTCGGCTCAAAGCCAAGATTCCTCAGTCTATTTTTGAACATTACAGCGTCAATTTTCGCGCCGGAATCTTTCAGGCTGAAATACAAATGCCCGGAACTTGCAGGCCTGCAGTTGGAAATTTCTCCTTCTACCATAACAAAAGAAAAATTTCCTTCAAGGCACCCCCTGATAAGTTCTGTAAGTTCGCCGACGCTTAAATATTTTTCGTTCATTCCTGATGCCTGTTAAAATTTTTCTTTTACTTCAACTCTGCCGATATCTCCGGAGGCCTTGAATTCCCTGGCAAGTTTGGAAATATCAACTGAATCGGGAATGGTAACAAGGAATTGTACCTTGGCATTCTTTTTTTTGTCGAGATTCTGATTCACATTAACAGACTGATTTTTAATTCCATAATTTTTTAGAATACCCAGAGCAAACCCAATATCAGGATTACAATTTTCCTTATAGATCACTTCCAGAAATTTGTGCCGCTCCTCGGGAAAAATCCTGTTTTCCAGCTTGTTCAATAATATCAGGGTTACAAGGCTTAGCACTTCTGCAACAGCGGCAACCAGGTACATTCCGGCGCCGATGGTCATGCCGATTGCTGCCGTTAGCCAAAGGGACGCAGCCGTGGTAAGACCCTTGATGCTGTTCCCCAGGCGGATAATCGCTCCCGCACCGAGAAAGCCCATGCCGGAAACAACCTGCGCGGCAATTCGCCCGGGATCGCCGCTCCTCATCGGGTGAAAATTCCAGGGGAGCCAAATCGAAAGCAGCATCAGACTCGTCGCGCCAAGGGCAATGAGAATGTGCGTCCTAAGGCCGGCAACCTGGCGGCGGCTTGAACGCTCAAAGCCGATGATACCTCCGGCGATAAAGCCCAGCAAAAGACGGATAACCATCTCTGTTTCGGTAATAACAGCCACTGCGTCCATTGGATAATACTATCGCCTTGTAATAAATAGTTCAACACGTCAACATATAAACGTGGACTTAAGCTGTTACATAACCAAAACTGTTCCCTTCAAATTTCGCGGCATCAATTTTATTTTTGATCTTTCCCAGGGGCTTTTCAGTTCTGAAGATATTGACAGCGGCACCCGGCTGCTTCTTAAAGTATTATCAAAAACACTTGATGAAGACGCTAAAAACGGAAAAGCGCCGCCGCAGACAGTACTCGACGCCGGCTGCGGCATCGGTGTCATCGGCATCTGCGCGGCTGCGGCAATCGGTGCGATGAAGACCGGAACCGGCGGCCTTGTTGTCCGCGCCCAGGACAGGGACGAACTTGCGCGTGTTTTCACGGAGCATAACGCGAAAAAAAATAAAATTCCCGCCGGTGTTCTAAAAGCCCATACAGAGCCAATGCTTGCCGGCGCAGATAACTATTATGATTTAATCCTGTGCAATATTCCGGCAAAGGCGGGGCTTCCTGTTCTGGAAGATTTCATTTGTCGCGCTGCCGCCATGCTGGCCCCTGGCGGAAAGGTCGTCATGGTTGCAGTGCACACCCTGGCGAATTTTTTCCGGGAAAAAATTAAAACATGCGGGGCGGAATTTATTCTCGAAGACAAAAGCGCTGAATACAGTGTTTTTGTTTATGGAAAAAACGGACTTGGTTTTGATGCCGCGCCGGCAGAAACCGGAAAAAGGTTTCTTGACGCCCGCCCTTTTTATATAAGAAACTCCATCAGCCATTCGCTGGAAGATATTACCGTGAATATCAAAACAGTATACGGCGCTCCAGGTTTTGACGATCCCGGCGGCGCCGTCATCGCGGCGGCAAAACTGATGCGCCGGATCGGAGCCAGGCATCTTTCGCATAACGCAGACGCCGCCTGCCTTGTACACGAGGGTGGTCAGGGCTTTTTCTCCTGTTGGCTGCCGGAATTTTTCCGCAAGGAATCGCTGCTGCCGCCGCCGCTGGTTTTATCCGGGAGAAATATCCTGGCTCTCGAAGCGGCGCGGCATAATGCCGCGAATACCGAAAGCAAAACAGAGCCGGTAATTGTACCGGCAGCCGATTTAACGCTGGCCGCAGACAGGCTGCTGGAAGCGGCGGCCGGTCTCCGGCGGCGGCAATACGGCTTTATCGCCGCCTTTCCGGAAATTCTTGCGCAGAGCCGGCTGGCGAAAGGAGCAGATCAATTTAAGGCCCTGTGGGAAGCCCTGCCTGCGCTGCTTGCAGAGGGCGGAGTATTCATTGCAGGTTTCAGTTCCTCAAACGCCCAGCGGTTTGACCGTGTTAAACCAGCAGGCTTCAGCCGCCTTGGCGACATAAAGCGCAATGGTTTCAGAGCGCTCGGATATGTGTATACTTAAGTTATGGAAAAGCGCCGGATATAATATCAAAATGAAAAAATCATTTGTATTCATTATCATTTTACTTCTTTCTGTTTCCTTTCTGCGGGCTCAGGACATTGATGCAGCCGAAGGCAGATACATCACCGGCATTTCCATACACGGGCTGAAAAGAACAAGGCTTTCCACCGCGGAAAGGCCGCTGCGGAAATTCATCGGCATCGAAACAGAAAAACTGGATACAAACGAAGTGTGGGCGGCCATTTTGGACACAGGAATACTGGAGCCGATATCAGTAGAAATTGATGATGAAATTCTTGTAATCGTAATACGGGAAAAGTGGTCTGTCTTTCCGGTTCCGGTATTGATGATCACCACCGATGACATAAGCGGCGGGGCGGCAATATACGACGCAAATGCTTTCGGCCTTAACGACAAACTCTTTGTGGCAGGAATCTTCTTTCCCGACGGCTGGGTGGTTACAAGCGGTTATTTTCATTCTCCTTCCGACAGCCGCCTTCCGGGCTGGAACGGCATGTTCATCTTCTCGCGTGAAGAACGCAGTGACGGCAACCAGCGCAATGAAACTCTTCGCCGCTTCAAGCAGGATTCAATCCTGGGCAGGCTGGGACTCGACACGCCGTTACTCGAAAACACCGACCTCGTTTCCGCTTCGGCTGTTTTTTCGTATAACGAAAAAATACTGCGAAATCAGGAAAAAGCCAAAAACGGACCGGAAGAAGGGCAA
Organism: Treponema sp.; assembly: GCA_009777535.1. GTDB lineage: Bacteria > Spirochaetota > Spirochaetia > Treponematales > Breznakiellaceae > WQXQ01. Next base: position 106,410 of record WRLP01000003.1, on the reverse strand, counting down.
CGCCGATTTGGCGTGAATACGGGAATTTCCCTTAAAAGAAGCACCTGGGACGGGTATCTGCTTTCCCAGGAGGAAGCCTCGCTGAATTATTCCCTGTGGATTTCCCAGGACAGCCAGGTCTTTCATTCACTTAGTTTCCGCGGCGTATGGGAAAAACCCTTTGTTCCCGGTTTCAGGTTTAATTTTAAGACAGGCATGCTTTTCGAGCCGGATGTGCCGGTCTTGTTCGAGTCCTCACCTGCCTCCGCCCAGGTTTCAATCCTGCCCGGCTCTTTTTCCGCAAAACATTACGCCGGTGCGTCAGCCGGTTTGGAAAAATATCTTTTTAAATTTCCGGCAGGGACAATATCCGCCTCGGCAGCCTATCAGATTGTCTATTCCCACGGATCAATCCTGGGGGATTCGTTCGATCACGGCGTTACCGGAATGCTGTCTTTTTATTTAAGCAGGCTGGCCATTCCAGCTATCGGCGTTGGAGCCGCTTATAATGTAAAGGAAGATTATTTCCAGGGCGCGTTCAGTATAGGAATGAGCTTTTGATGCAAAACTACAGTAACTCTGACAAAGGGAAAACCAGGAGGATCTACGGCTGGGTTGTGCAGACCCCGTCTCTTCACAAATACCAATAATCAACAACCCTCGCCACGAATAAAAAAAAATAATATAACTTCTAAAAATTGACAAACTAATGTGAATATGATATTATGTTAATGACATAGTGTAAAACATTTTCAGGAGGCTTCCATGAACAAATTTGCTTTTGCTCTTGTCTTTACGATGAGTATCTTTGGCTTTGTGCTGTTGGGGTGCGATTCAGAAATTCAAACACAGGATGTAACAGAGCCCAATCCAGGAATTCAATATGCGGATTTAATGCAGGACATTATCGCCCAATCGGCAGAATCAGCCGAGTTGGATGACCAGTTCAGAATCGCGGCAGCGGATTTTTCGCTCGACTTATTCAGGGCTGTGCTTTCAGATGAAAAAAATTCGATTATTTCACCCACATCTGTTTTACTTGCGCTTGCAATGGCGGCAAATGGTGCAGACGGAAACACGCTTACGCAAATGGAACAGGTTATTGGCGGCGGTATGTCTATCTCTAAATTAAATACATATTTGTATTCTTTTGCAAACAGTTTATCCAGCCAGCCAAAGGAATTCCTAAGTATTTCAAATTCAATTTGGTTTAAGAATTTAGGTTTTACACCCAACATTGATTTTCTTCAAACAAACGCGGACTACTTCGGCGCTGATGCTTTTGCCGCACCATTTGACGAAGAAACGGTTAATGACATAAACGCCTGGATAAGCGAAGCAACTGACGGACTTATTGAACAGATGTTGGATTCTATTCCAGAAGAGGCAGTTTTGTATCTTATAAATACAATTTTATTTGATGCTGAATGGGCACAAATTTATAATGAAAATAGTATTCGCAGCGAGGAGTTTACCAACCATAATAGCCAGACTCAACCCGCTGAATTTATGTATTCGTCAGAAAATTTATTTTTTCAGGGCGACAACGAAACAGGCTTCATCAAGCCGTACTACAGTGGGCGTTATAGCTTTGCTGCCATTTTACCGGAAGTAGATATTGATATATTTGACTACGTTGATATGCTATCGGGCGAAAAATTTTTAAATCTTATGGGAAATGCCTATTCTGCCCGTGTAGTGGCAGCACTGCCGAAATTCGATTATGAATATGAGGTTACAATGAATGACGCGCTTATAGCTATGGGTATAGAGGATGCCTTCTGTAAAAAAACAGCAGACTTATCGCGCATGGGCAATTGGATATATGGCGATTTGTGGATTAACAAAGTAATGCATAAGGCCAATATTGCGGTTGATGAGCGTGGTACAAAAGCAGGCGCGGCTACAGTAATTGAGGTAGGCGGAATAACAAGCGTCCCGCCCCCTCCCAAGTATGTCATACTTGACCGGCCGTTTGTTTACGCTATAATTGACAACGACACTAATTTGCCGATATTCATGGGAACACTTTTGTCAGTAGAGTAAACAATATATCTGAATATCTGACAAAAGCAAAAAAACCGGTGCAAATTCAGTGCCTAACACAACATTGTTCCCAGAGTTTCACAGCAACGTGCCTTTTTCGGTTTAGGTTTGTGCCGTAGATTTTTTCCCCGTTTTCCCCTATCCTAAAAACATGGCTTTTACCCTATTTAACACCCTTGGCCGGCGGCGCATGACATTTCAACCTTTGCAGGAAGGAAGGGTCGGCTTTTACGGCTGCGGCCCGACCGTATATAACTTTGCCCATATCGGGAATTTACGCGCCTATGTATTTCACGACATTCTTGTCCGCTCCCTGCGCCGCGCCGGATACGAAGTAAACCATGTAATGAATGTTACCGATGTCGGTCATCTTACCGGCGACAATGACGATGGCGAAGACAAAATGGTAAAGAGCGCCGAGGAGAGGGGCAAGAGTGTTCTTGAAATTGCGGCCTTTTACACAAAGGCTTTTTTTCACGATACGGACAGGCTGAATATTATCCGGCCGGATATAATCTGCAAAGCCACAGAGCACATAGCCGAAATGATTGCCCTGATTGAAAAAATCGAAAAAAACGACTTTACCTATTTTTCAGGGGGAAATCTTTACTTTGACATTTCACGTTTTCCTTCCTACGGCGAACTTGCCATGCTCAAAATGGAAGATCAGCAGGCCGGAGTCCGTATAGGCGCCGACGAAAATAAACGCAATCCCAACGACTTTGTTCTTTGGTTTACAAAGAGCAAATTTGAAAACCAAGCCCTTGTCTGGGACAGCCCCTGGGGACGCGGTTATCCCGGCTGGCATATTGAGTGTTCGGCAATGAGCATGAAATATCTGGGGGAGAATATTGACATTCACGCCGGAGGCATCGATCACATTCCGGTTCATCACACAAACGAGATTGCCCAGAGCGAGGCTGCTACAGGAAAAAGGCCCTGGGTCAATTTTTGGCTGCACAATGAATTCCTTGTATTGGACAAGAATAAAATGTCAAAATCCGCCGGTGGTTTCCTAACTCTGCAAAATATAATTGATGAGGGATACGATCCGCTGGATTACAGGTATTTCCTGCTGGGTGGCCACTACCGCAGCCAGTTGCAATTTTCCCGGGAAGGTATGCAGGGGGCAAAAAACGCACGAAGATCGCTTGTTGAAAAGGTTCGCGCTTTGGCGGCAAAGACTGCAAACCATATCAGCGCCGCACCTGGCACAGAAGCCGGAAAATATCTGCAAGCCTTCAATAAAGCCATGGAAGACGATCTTTCTACCCCGCGGGCATTGGCGGAACTGTGGGGGCTGGTAAAAAAAGGGCAGCCAGATACTCTGGCAGCGGTTTTTGACATGGACAGGGTTCTGGGACTTGGCCTGGAATCCGCCTGTAGTAATATGGAAGAAACCGCTGAAGATGAAGCTAATGCACAGGAAATAGAGGGGCTTATCGCCAAGCGGGCGGAGGCAAAAAAGGCGAAAGATTTTGCCCTGGCGGACAATATTCGACAGAATCTTAAAGAAAAGGGTATAATGCTGGAAGACGGGCCGGGCGGAACGGTTTGGCGCCGGATTGCCCCATAGAGTCTGTCCGCAAAGCAACCGATTTTGCATACAGACCAATGTAACAATTGGAGAAAAGGCTTGTTTTCTGGTATAGAAGAAAAATTGGAAAATAGCAGAATGACTAAAAACGCCGATATTAAAGCTTATGCTGCGGGCAGCGGTATGGCTTGGGACGAATTCCGGCGCGTTTATGATTCGGCTTTTCCGATTCTGTTCAGAGTGGCTTACCGGATTGCGGGCAGCGAAGAAGCGGCGGAGGATTTATGCCAGGAAAGTTTTTTTCGGATGTACGAAAAAAACATGGTTTTTCCAAATCAGGAGGAAGCGAAATACTGGCTGATTCGGGTCGTAAAAAATGCCGCTCTGAACTACGCAAAACGCAAGGAGCGTGAAAGGAAGGCATATCAAAAGGCATTCAGGGAAGATGTCAGGCAGGTGGAAACCGGAGAGCTGCATCTTGTTAAAAAGGAAGTAATGGCGGAAGTAAAAGAAGCCCTGAATAAATTGCCGGAAAATTTAAAAATGGCGTTGATTTTCAAAGAGTATGCTGAAATGAACTATAAGGAAATAGGAAGAGTACTTGGCATTAGTGAAGGAAATGTTAAAGTCCGGGTATTCAGGGCAAGGGAAAGGCTTGCCGCACTATTACAAGGTGGTTTGAATGTGTCCTGATCAACAGCTTCTTTCGGTTTATCTGGACGGGGAACTTCCCTCGCCCTGGAAAGAAAAAATGGAAAGCCATTTATCGGAATGTACCAAATGCGCACAGCGCCTTGAAAGGTATAAGGCGCTTTTTGCCGGCGACAATGCCGCTCTAGGGGAGAACGCATTCGTAGAAGCGGCAAAAGAGCGGGTATGGCGGCGCCTGGAATCCAGGCAAATGCGGCCGCTTTACCAAAACAGCGGGTCAGACCGCTCCCCAAGTATCTGGCAGCGTAGAATATCAATTCCATTGCCTGCGGCGGCCGCTGCGGTGCTGCTCCTCTTCCTGTCAGTTTTCCTGGTACAGGGCAGGCGAAGTGATGAGCCGCCCGATATGGCAGTAACCCCGAACATGGTTCTAACGCTGGATGAAGCCCTGCCGGGAGCTGTACCTGCTTCCGACATGAGTGGCGTGTTACAATACCTTGGGGGGTTCGACAGCGGGGATATTCTTATTCTCCGCCTGCCGGAAAGCAGGAACTTTATAAGTTCAGGCGAACCGGCCATTGTAAGAGCGGCGGATTATTCAAGGAGCAGGCCCTAGAATGTACCGTAAACTGTGCCTGTTTAATATCGTTCTTATTTTTACCGTTGCAAACATTTATGCCGATGATCCCAGCCCGCCGCCGTGGCAGCAAAGATTCAGGGGCAGGGCTCTTAGCCTTGACATCAGCGCGCGTGTACTTGAACAGGAGCAGGTGGTAATCTGGAACGAGAGCCACCGGCGCTTTACAATTCCCGGCAATCCGGTTGGCTTAAAGCTGGTCGGTTCTAATTTGGTTGTTGCGGTTCAATTCACTCCGTTTATCCGCATGAGGGGAGGAAACATACTCGTAGCCCAGGGGCAGATTTGGATAGATGTTCCGGACGAAGGCATTCGCTATCATACTTCCATACAAACCATTCCCCTGGATTTTAACGAACCGATCTATTTCTTTCCTCTTGGCCCGGTACGCGATTTAGACAAGGCCTTTATAGAAATAATGCTGATAATTAAACCATACGGGGAATCAGAGTCTGCCGAGGCCGCCGCTGAACAAAATGAATAAAATATATATAATTGCCGGCCTGGCGGCATTGCTATTCTCATGTAAAGCCAAATCTCCGGTGATAGAATCTATTGACCCTAAAATCGGAAGAATGGGAGAGATAATTACCCTTAGGGGAGTTAATTTCGGAACGGAACAGGAAGAAGCGTATATAACAATTGCCGGAACTTCCCCAACCAGATCATCGTACCATGCCTGGCAGGATGATCACATAATGGTAAGGGTTCCGGAATCCGGGGAGTCGGGGCTTGTTTATGTACATGTAAAAGGGAAAAAAAGCAACGGTGTTCTTTTTTCAAATTCAGCCGCAGTACCCCGGCCTGTCGAAGGAGGGGATTTGGGATTTGAACCGGGGATCATTTCAGTAAATCCCAGAACGGGCGCGGCAGGAACCCTGATAACCATCACCGGGAATAATTTTGGCAGTTCGCGGGAAAATGGCGGGGTTTTTTTTACATGGGAATTCGAACCGTCGCTGTACAATCCTTTTGCGCCGGATACTGTGCAGTTCATCGAAGTATCAGAAACAGAGTTCGGCTATGAATACTGGAGCGACAGAGAGATACGCATTCGCCTGCCCGACGGCGCGGTAAGCGGCAACTTTGAAATAAGGACTTCGCGTGGAAAATCAAAACCAGTCGTCTTTGACATAAGCGGCAGGCCGGGGTCCAGGGCGTTCCGTGATAAGCGAAGTTACACGATCAGTTACTCGGTGGATATAAAAATTCTGGAAGCGACAAGACCGAATACCCTGTACCTATGGGTACCTCAGCCTGTAACCTCTCCTTCACAACGAAATGTAAACCTGATTTCCACCAGCGGCATACCATTCATCGAGAATTACCGTGGAACCAGTCTTTATAAACTTGACAATCTTAATACCGGCGCCAGTTCGCAGATTAATCTTTCATATCAGGTTGATGTATACAGCCAGGAAGCCGCCGTCAACCCACAATTAATCAGGCTGGACGAAAGATCGCCGTTAGACGCATACACGCAGAGCAGTCCGCTGATTCCATCGGACAATCCACGGATAAAAAGCCAGGTTGACGCAATTCTTGGAAGGGAACGGAATCCGTACACCAGGGCAAGGCTGATATACGAGTGGTTTATCAGAGAAATGACAATAACAGAATCCCTGCCACAGGCGCAGGCAAATTGGCCGGTATCCGCCACGGACATAATGGAAAATAAGCAGACGGACACCTATACTGCCGCCCTGCTGTTCTGTGCAATGTCGCGGGCGGCCGGATTGCCGAGTATCCCGACTGCCGGTGTTTTGATCAGCAGAGATCAGCATACAATGCGCCATTACTGGGCGGAAATATGGATCAATGGTTTTGGCTGGCTGCCGGTTGATCCGGCAATGGGCGCCGGAGCCGTTGGCGCCGACTTTATTTCAAGGCAGAACAGCGCCAGTTTTTATTTTGGCGGACTGGACAATATGAGAATAATTTTTTCACGCGGAGAACTGAGCCTTTCACAAATGGAGACCAGGGGCAGGCTCGTATCTCACAGCCGTTCATATTCCCTGCAGAATATCTGGGAAGAGGCTGCCGGGGGCATCGAATCCTATTCCAGCCTCTGGGGGGATATAATAATCACCGGCATGTATATACAATAGGCAGTATGGTAACGGTAATATCACTTGGAGGCTCTATTGTCGCTCCCGAAGGAGTCGACGAGGCTTTCCTGAATGGTTTTGTCAGCCTGATAAGCTCATTTATTGAAGCTGATCCAAACCGGCGTTTCATTTTAGTGGTCGGCGGCGGCGGGCCGGCGCGCGGCTGGCAGAAAGCATACAGGGGAATTAAGGGCGGCGTTGCAAAAGATGACGAGGCCGACTGGATCGGAATTATGGCTACGAGGCTTAACGCCCAGCTTGTAAAAGCAGTGTTCAGTGATTATTGCAGTCAGGAAGTTGTTACAAACCCTACACAGGTCGATCCGCTCACCGGCCGTGTCCTGGTCGCAGCCGGCTGGAAACCGGGCTTTTCTTCAGATTATGATGCGGTACTGCTGGCGGAGCGGTTTCATGCGGAAGCAGTAATAAACCTTTCCAATATCGAAAAGGTATACACAGCGGATCCAAAAACAAATGCTGATGCCAGGCCAATCGACCGGATATCCTGGGAAGATTTCCGCGCCCTTGTCGGCGATGAATGGGTGCCCGGGAAAAATGTCCCATTCGATCCGGTGGCAAGCCGCCACGCGGCAAAAATCGGCCTTAAGGTGATATGCGCTGCGGGCAGGAACCTGGAAAATATCCGTAAAATTCTTAACGGCGAAAATTTTACCGGAACAACAATCGGATAGAACCCTTCATTCTATGTCCGCGGTTTTTCTCCTGACCCACTTTTTGATAACAGAATCCAGCTTAAAAATATTAATCGGCTTGGACAAAAACGCGTTAAAACCGCTGTTCAAAAACTTCTGCTCGTTGCCGGCAAGGGCATTGGCAGTCAGTGATATGATGGGCAGAGTTCTGGCATATTCAGAATCAATGGCGCGAATCAACTGCGTCGTTTCTATTCCGTCCATTTCGGGCATCATGTGATCTACAAACACAGCGTCGTAAACGGGTTCCTCAGCTTTGATTAAATCGATAGCGGCCTGGCCCCTTGTTACACAGTCCACCTGCATTTTATACTTGCGCATAAGGCCGGCGGCTACATCCAGATTGGTCTGCATATCGTCTACCACCAGCACCCTGGCATAACTTAGATCCGGGCGCACAAGCGTCCGCGACGTATTCTGCTTGTGCTCCGTATACCGGAAGTTGCGCAGATTTTCTACAATATCACTTCCAAGGCCCTTGCTGCTCACAATGCCCTGTTTAATTTTTACATGGAAAGTAGAACCCTCGCCGTACACACTTTCAACAGTGATTTCTCCGTTCATAACTTCCACGAGTTTTTTGGTGATGGAAAGACCGAGGCCTGTCCCCTCAACATTTCGGTTGGTTCTTGTATCAACACGGTTATAATCGAAAAAAAGTTTATCTATATCTTCCTGCCGGATGCCGATGCCTGTGTCGCTTACAGTGGCGGAAAGCACCATGTCTTTTTCGCCGCTGTTTATACATTCCACGCTAAAAGTTACAGATCCTTCCTTTGTGTACTTAAAAGCATTACTCAGGATATTGTTAAATATTTGTTTAACCCGCAGTTCATCACCATAAAGTTCTTCCGGAAAATCTTCGCTGATCTCTATCCTGAATTTTATGGGCTTGCTTTCAATGCGCAGCATATTGAGCGTGATAATATCATTGAACAGGCTTGCTGTCTGATAATTCACCAGCATTAATTCAAGTTTGCCGGCTTCGATTTTGGAAATATCCAGGACATCATGTATAAGGCCCATCAACAGTTCACCGGCGCTATTTATCTTTTTTATATCTTCCTGAACATCGGGCGGCAGCCTTCCGTCTTCCATGCGCAGATCCGTAAGGCCTACAACCACATTCAGCGGCGTCCGCATCTCATGGCTCATGTTGGCCAAAAAAGTGCTCTTGTACATGGAATTCGATTCCGCCAGTTCTTTTAACGCCGCAATTTCTTCGTAGGGCTTTTTAACAAACTTCGAGGCAATTACCGCTGCAATAACGCTCAGAAAAAAAGCGACAAGCCCGACAACGAAAAGCCCCCTGCCGGTATTCCCAAACGGACTTTCCGGAAGAGGTGCGACAGTACCCAAAGACCACCCTTCTTCCGAGCCGCTTACAGACCGGTATGCACATAACCTTGGTACACCGTCGATGGAATAGCGAACTATTCCTGCATTGCCGTCCGCCGCCCGCCTGATGTTATCTACTTTTTCACGGTTCTCCGGATCAATACTGGCCATGTCCGAAAAGTCGACCCCATCCTCCACCCATTTAGATCGGGGATTGGCAACAAGAACCCCTTGTGCATCATCCATAAATATATGGCCTGTGCGCCAGATGACAAAGGCCGAAAGCAAATCGGAAAAATATGTGCAGGGCAGCGTAAATGTCAGTATTTTATCGCTGCTCCCCGGCACAGGAGCAGCCAGATAAAACACAGTGCCGCCCGGCGTCTGTACAGTGGATGAAATTAAACTTTTTCCCTGGAATGCCTGCTGTACATGCCTGTTTTCAATCGCTTCAGGCGGCGGCAATTCCCCCGCTGCGGCGATAATGCCCCGCTCTTCGTCCCATACCGCTATTCCGGTAAATTCGTATCCGCTTTCCAGGCCAGTTAAAATTTCCGGCCATTGTGTGCTTTCATAGACAGACAATAATTTGGCGGCCGCTGCAGCTTTTACCTTCAGTGTCTCTATCTCGCTGCTGATATAGCTGTCGGCGATGCCGGCTATTACCATAAGGTCAGTTTCCTGGGACCTGTTAACATTATTTCTAACAAAAGCAGTACCGACCAAAACACTGAATGCGATGATAAACAAATTAGTAAGGATTATAGAAACAGCCGCTCTTATTCGAATTTGCATTATTAAACAGCCTCGCTTTTTTTTCAGATTGCAGCCGTAAATCTATCCTGAATAAGGGCATTGTGTCAAGGCAACGGGCAACGTACGGAAGCAATGCCTGGCGCCTTTTTAACCGGAGCTAAATTATTGTCTTAGTCTCTCCACGGTTTTTTACCGTCTATCCAGCCGTTTCCCTTCCAATGCAAATAGTCTTTTGTATGTTCACGCCCAGCCTTAAGCTCTGATTTATTGATTATTTTCTGTACCAATTTCATTAAATAAAATATCCATTTAATTTTGATACGAGGCTTAACACGCTTTGTTACTTTTACTTTTGCAGCAACTCGTTCACATCGTGCTTGAAAAGCATTTTTTCTTTTATTGGCAACATCATCCCATTTTGCCTGGAAAAGTGCTTGGGTGATGATATAGGTGCGGGCTACACCCCAATAATCAAGGCTGTCTTTTATATCGCGGGCAGTTTTACCCATGCCTTGACCTATTGCGTTTGTAATAATAACCGCCTGCTTATTAAACATTAGCCCTTCCGGTGAATGTGCCATCCACTTTGAGCCGTAATGGTCAAGTAATGCCTTCATTTGGGCCGTAACATGGAACACATAGGTTGGCGAAGTAAAAACCAATAAATCCGCCGCTATAATGCTCTCCCAAATAGGGACTGTATACTGCGAATGTGGGCAAACGCTGATATCTTTAAAGAAACACGCCTTGCAGCCTGTACAGAATACCGGGCAATCACGGGGCAGATAGTATTCAGTTATTCTGTGCCCGGCTCCCATTATCGAAAGAAATATTTCTTTCATCGTGTATGTGCAGCTTTTTTGCTCTGTGCCGTTAATTACGGTAATGTTCATAATTTAAGCCTCTTTATTCATTTTATGACAATGGAAGCATTATGAACAATGCTTAAAGCAGTGGTAAAACTTTCCAATCCACTTGTAATATCCCCGTTGGAGCCGTCAACCGAACCATGTCCCATTGGAACAAGGAATATATTCGCCGGTTGGCCCGCGATGAATTGCGTGTAATATATCAATGATGGCTGTCCATTAACGCCAGAATTATCCTTAGTCCAATAATCGTTGTAATCAAAACTGTGATTAATTTCCAGGTATACATGGTATGTATTCCCTTCGACAAACAGGCCTTTATCAATCCTTGCCTCAATAGAGGCTTTTGGCGTCGCGGTACTTACCGTGTCAATATCATTAAGCGCCTGGCTATTTTGCTGTCTATGATTCCAAACAGGCAGCGATTCAGGCCGGCCTTCTTTCGGGGCGCTTCGCCATTTTTTTTGGGCACTGCGGTTTGTTACTGTTATGGTTGCAATATAGTGCCCATTATCATCTTCAACCCATGCAGCCATCTGCGGTGTTTTCTTTACATAAAAAAACAGGACTTTCATTTTTCCCTGCCAATGTTCACCGGGCTCAACAATAAGTTCCATTCCATCTGCAACATCATCACCTTTCTTGTTACTTGGAGATTGACAGCTAAAATTAAGTGATAATAATACACTCGCCAAAATAATTAAAATAAATTTTTTCATAATATTCTCCAAAATTATTTATTTAGTTTTTCGTATCAACGATGCCAAAAGTAAATCAATCATTCCATTTGAAAAGTCAATGCTTCCTCGCTTTGACCAGTATTTTGGAATAGTCCGGTTAAGGAGTACCATTTCAATAGAGCCCCAGAGGGCTGCTATGAATAGATTTGCGTCAAGCAGTGTGTCCTTACTGTTGGACAGCCCTGCCCTTACCGCCCGGTCCAGTACGGCCTTTGCAAAATCCGTGCTCTGGTAGTATTTCTTCATTTTTTCAGAGTCGGCTTGAATATCCGGCTTTAGCCGCCCCATTACTAAAATAGCTACCCGTGGATTGGCAAAAGCCCAGTCCCTGAATGCCTGGAGCCCCACTTTGACTTCTTCCATGGGGTTTGGCCTTTTACCCTGTTTATGCTGCTTTAGCATCCCTTTAGAAACCTGCTCAGAGATGAAATTGTCCATTTCTTCGATAAAAATAAGTTTTATCTCATTAAATAAGGCCTCTTTATCCCTGTAGTAATAGTAAATACTGGTTGCTGTTACCCCGCAGGCCCTGGCTATATCACGAGTGGATATTTCTTCCGGCTCTTTTTCCATGAGCAATTCAAGGGTTTTTTCCCGTATCCGGGGCGCTAAGTCTGTTTCCGGCTTTCCCAATGTAACCTCCTATTTACTTAACAATGTTATTTTAACACCGTTAAGTTTATCTGTCAAGGGGCAGCCTGGCCGAACAGAACCCGGGGCGCTTTAGTGCCGATGCGTATACAATCCTGTTAAACGATGTTTTTTCACACACAAACAATCGCCTTGTGCCATAGACGGCACAAGGCGTGTTAATTATTTTTGTATAAATGTTTTATGGTTGTTTTGTAAATGTAAACAATGATGCAACGTCTAATGTCGTTGTCAACGTATTTCCACTCCCGCCAATAGTAGCTGTAGCAGTAAAGGGTGTTAATCCTACTATATAATTTAATGTCGCTGTATTTCCTTCCACAGTGTATGTCCCTTCATTTATCACACCCACCGGGCCATTATTAGCCGAATTACCATAGGACCAGGTGCTTTCAGTAAATGTGAAAACATATGACATAACACCGCCAGGTGCATATCTCCAGGTTCCCACAAATGAAGCAGGTTCGCCTTCTCCGTTACCGCCGTTTTGGGGAACTTCTACAAATACTGAAATATCTACTTCACCATTTCCGTTTGTAATGGAAACAGCGGCAGGCGTTTTCAGTAATGTCGCCTGTATTGTGCCTTTTACAAGGTATAATGTGACAGAACCATTAGGGATTCTTATATTCCAATCCACTTTACCGTCTTCATCAATTTGACCCCAATCTGCAGTTGTGTCTGTCACCGCCGCCAAAAGTTCAGTATAAAGTTTGAAGTTTGCATTGGTACTTGCATATATCATACCCTGTATATCATCAAAGCCTGTTGGCGGAACATATCCGTTTATGATAAAAGTGTAATCAGGATTTTGAACGCTGCCTGCAAAATCAGGCGCATTTTCTTCATCACCATTATCCCATTTAATTATACCCGACATGGATGTAATATTTGTTCCTGTTACGGTTACGGTAAACGCTGCCGATGAATTTGAAGGTGTAAGAGATAAAACACCACCTCATAAAAAGAGAAATAAACACACCGGCTGATCCACCCACAAGAGCGGAATATTAAAAATTGGATAATTCCAGTCTTTAATTATCAAAATAATCTACATTAAAAACGCATAAATACGTAAAAATGACCATATAGACATATTATTATGACCATTTCGGAAATGTGTCAAGTGAGAAAAGCAGGTTATTATTGCCGAAGAGGTAATTTTTCTGGAAACTAAAGGGATTAGAGAGATTTTAGCGGCTAATCTAAAAGAAAAACGCCGAAAATTGGGAATGACACAGGAAGAACTTGCTGAAAAAGCAAATGTATCAACCCATTATATCGCTATGATAGAGACATGTAAAAAATATCCTAAACCAGATATGTTGGAACATATCGCCAAAACCCTTGGAATTGAACCTTATAAACTATTTAATGTCGAGACTGATCCCAATGAACCACTTGAACGTTTACACATGAAGATAATTATTGATATGAAACAGATTATAAATGAAGCCTTAGAGAAGGCCCTGGATTTTAAATCTAAAAATTAATGAATATGAAATATTCCCGTGCCATGGACGGCACGGGAAATTGGTGTCAGGCACTTATGCGTGTACTAGAATGGCATAGATTGACCTGTAACCATATTATAAGTAACCCCCCCTGATGCACTGCCGTAACTGTTTGTTCCAATTACTCCCATCAACACCCATCCATCTGAATCGCGCCACATAGTAGAATTAAAAGTGTATGATGTTGCAGTACCTGGCAATGTCTCCACATTTACCCACACACTATAGGAAGGATCATATAATCTCACCAAAATAGAATTCGGTTGCCCATTATTATCTCCTGTTGGAAAAGACCATGTAAATGTAATATTATTACCACTTGCTGTAGCAGAGCGAGTTGGTATACCAGGCGGAGTAGGAGCTATGTAATGATAAACAGTCACCGTTCTTGGCGAGCCGCTAATCGTAAAGCCCGGTTTTGCCACCGATACATTCAAAGTCCCGCCACTGCTAACGCCGCTGATACTCAATGTATATGTCGGGCCGGTACCGCTCAAGCTTCCTTTGGTAACGGACATGCCGCTCAAGGTAATGTCGCTGGCGACAAGGCCTGTAACCGGCTTGTCAAAGGTCAGGGTTAACTGGCTGGTGGTTTGTGTACTGCCGCCGTTGGCGCTTAATCCGGTAAACGCAACCTGAAAATCAGCGGGGTTGTAATAAATTTCCGTTGATTGCGGTGATCCGACCATTGCGGTCTCTGGTATTGTCACAGCCACCGTTAAAGTTCCGCTGCTGGTAAAACCGCTTATGTCCAGCGTGTACGTTGGGCCGGCGCCGCTCAAGCTTCCCTTCGTTACACCGGATACACCGCTCAGGGTGATGTTGGCGGCTGTCAAACCCGTGATTGGACTGTTAAATGTTAAAGTCAACTGACTGGTAGTTTGTGTGGCAGAGCCATTGGCGGTGACATTAATAAACGTAACTTCGGGAGGACTATAAAGCGTCACTGTTTGTGGCGAACCGCTTATGATATAACCTGGTTTATCTACATACACGGTGTAGGTAGCGCTAATGCCATCGTGGTTCAAATTGCTGATGCCCAGGGTGTAGACCGGCCCGGAGTCGCTGAGGGTTCCATTGGTCAAAGTGAAAATGTCTCGTCCGATCATTATATTATCGGCGCCAAGACCTGCAATCGGCTTGTCAAAGGTCAGGATCAATTCTGTAGAAGTCTGCGTGGAAGAACCGTTAGTGCTTACGCTGATAAGCGTAGCCGGCTCGCTTGGTTTGTAATAATCACCTTCCATGAAAGGCATATTACTACCAGGAGAAATATTGAAAATCGTTAAAACAGAACCATTAATAACATAGGAAGCAGTTCCCGGAGTGTTACCAGAATACGAGATCGAAATAGTATCACCGGTTGCGGTGTAAGTGTAATTTATATCTTCACCATACTGTAAAACTTTTCCATCTGCTTGAAATTCAAAAGGTGCAGCCAATGCTCCAGGATTATCCGCCATAAACTGGCTGCCATACCATTTCCCAACAAGGGCGGAACCATCACCGCTCCCCGAACCGGTTGTCCACTGCGCATACAGTGTCATATTGGCATTTACCGGCAGGGAAGAACCGGCAGTGTAGGCGGTTCCTGTGCCATCTGCATTGGTATTCCATCCGTTAAAGGTTCTTCCTGAATAGTTTAGACTACCTTGCCCGGCAACAGTAATGCTGACTCCGGCACTGACTGTCTGCGCGCCGGGTACCGCCCCGCTGCCGCCATTAGCGTTGTACGTCACCGTGTAGGAAATACCCGAATCAATTATCCACTGTGCATACAGGGTCATATTGGCATTTACCGTCAGGGAAGAGCCGGCGGCGTAGGAAGTGCCGGAGCCGTTGACACTGGTGTTCCAACCGGTGAAAATACTGCCTGATAAAGTTAAATCACCCTGCCCGGCAACAGTAATGCTGGTTCCGGCATTGACTGTCTGCGCGCCGGGTACCGCCCCGCTGCCGCCGTTAGCGTTGTACGTCACTGTGTAGGTAGTGCCGGATGTGCCGGTTGTGCTGTTCGTACCGTTATCACATCCTGCTAAAAATAGCCCGAATACCAGAAAAAAACCTAGCATTCCCATAAAAAACCACTTGTCCTTCATGATTTGCCTCCTCATTTTGATGTTTGTTCCTTGAATCTTTAGATCAATCAAAAATAAGTAATAAACACCTATCTACATTACAACTATTATTACTGAGTTGTCTATACCTAATGTTATTGTAGTATCAGGAAAAGGAGCCCAATTATAGATACGGATCAATTAAAAAAAATACTGTCCGCCAATATTAAGGAAAGGAGGAAAAAACTGGGAATTTCCCAGGAGAAACTTGCAGAAATGACCTCTCTTTCCATTCAAATGATTAACAGTATCGAGGGACGCAGGGCATGGGTAAGCGATAAAACCCTCATCGCCCTGTCTAATGCTCTGGGAATTGAAGTATTCCAGTTATTCACTCCCGCCAGTAAAAACAAAAAACAGGATAAGCGTACTTTACCTTCCCATTGGCTTTTGAAAATACGACAGGATATAAAGTCAGATATAAACGCTGATATAGATATACACTTTGAACGGCTTTTTAATACAACTATGGATTAATCACAAGTCATACAATACGCCATATAACTAAAGACACTTCAATAAGAAACAGGGTGAGTGCCGTTAAAATGTAAAATCTTCAGATTTATACATATAATAATACCGGCCTTTTTTTGCAATAAACTTCAAAATGCAGTAATCAGGGTCGGTAACACCGCCTTTATAAACAAACTTCATAAGGGGTTTCCAGTGCGCTTTTTTTAGCTCCATATCATTTATGATTTCCATTGTGCCGGACAGCATAACGCCGCGATAAATTGGCCCGCCATAAAAATATAGACAAGCATTGGGATTTTTCTTCCAATGGGCAGCGCGGACTGAAGCATTATTAGAATCAAAAAAAAATATGTTATCCTCACGTTTGGAAACCATCATGCACTTAATAAACGGCTCTGATTCATCCACGGATCCGACAAAAGCAAGTTTCTTTTTAAGTAACTTTTGAATGTGTTTATTCATCATGGCTAAGTATATAAGATTTAATGGCAGGTATAAAAGAGAAGAATTTTTATAAAAAAAATGAAAAAAAAGCTTGACAAAGACCAAAATAGCCGATATTATGTAATATATATTTGACTTTAAGTATGTTATGCTTGTCAAAATATCAGTAAAATCTGACTAAAAAGAGGGTATTTTTATGTCATACAGCAGCAAAAGGACCATAGTCAGCATGACCATAGGCATCCTGTCATTTACCGCCTATTTGATTTATGCACTTAGCGGCAAGGCTCCTGCGCCGGAAGCTTTGAAATCATGGGCTACGGCCATGCTTGTATTCATTGGAATTAGCGTTGCTGTGCAAATCGTAGTCCAGATACTTTTTCACATCGGCCTTGCCATCGGTATCACAATTAAGGAAAAAGAACATGACGACAAAAAAGTAGAACGAATCATGTCGGTAACTATGCTGGAAGACGAGAGGGAGAAGTTAATCAGTCTAAAATCCGCCAAATTTGGCTATATTTGCGCAGGGTTTGGTTTTATTGCCGCACTGGTAACATTGGTCCTGGGCATGTCAACCTTGTTTGCTCTGCACATTATGGGAGGCTCATTCGCCGCCGGTTCGCTGGCCGAAGGCTCGGCAAGCGTTTACTTTAATGAAAAAGGCATTTAACTGATGAAAAAAAAGCTCGTAATAAGCAACAGGATACGGACCCTGCGGTTTTTCGCCAATGAAATGACCCAGCTAGAACTGGCGGAAAAAGCGGGAGCTTCCCGGCAGACCATTGTAGCCCTGGAGGCAGGCAAATATTCGCCGTCACTGGAACTGGCGTTTAGAATTGCCGATGTCTTTGGCGTACAAATCGGCGAGGTATTTGAATGTAAGGAGGAAGAAAAATGAACGAAGATAAAAAAACTGCAAAAATTGCCGGTATATGGTATTTGTTATTGGCTATAGGCGCCGGTTTAAGCTGGATGCTTACCGGGAATATTTATGTCAGCACAGATGCTGCATTAACGGCCGAAAATATTGTTCAGTTTAAATCTCAGTATATTATTGCAATTTTATTAAGCATAGTTGGTCAGATTGCTTTTATTCTTTTGGGGCTAACCTTGCACCAATTATTAAAACAGGTGCATGAATTCATTTCAAAAATAATGGCAGCTCTAGTATTGGTTTCCATTCCCATTACGTTTGCTGTTATTATCATCCAGACAGGTGCATTTATTGTGCTTAACAGGGCAGACTATCTCAATGTTTTCACCACAGCGCAAATAGGGGCAATTGCCATGACTTTACTTAGTTTGCACATAACAGGAATACACATTGTTACAATTTTTTGGGGCTTGTGGCTCTTCCCATTGGCCTGCCTTGTGTATAAATCAAACTTCATTCCGAAAATCATTGCAATTTTGCTTACACTTTCAGGAATTTGTTATTGCATTGGCAGTATCTCACCTTTGGTGAGCCCCGAACTTTACGCCAAGATTGAAAATGCTTTAAGCATTCCTGAAACAATAGGTGAAGTTACATTGTTGTTGTGGTTATTGATTAAAGGGGTGTCGGCAAAGAAGCCCCAAGGAAATTGATATTGGAATTTTTAACCACTAACCACACTAACAGACACGAACTTGTTGTTTGATATCTCGTTCATGTTCGTTCGTGAGGTTCGTAGTAAATAATAGGAGTTAATTATGAAAGCAGCTATTTGCACAAAGTATGGTGCACCGGAAGTTTTTAAAATCACAGAAGTCGAAAAACCAGCGCCAAAAGACGACGAAGTCTGCATTAAAATTTACGCAGCGGGAGTATGCGCCAGTGATATTTTTATCCGCGGCTCTAACATACCCTTACGGCTTTTGATACCTATGCGCATCATGGTAGGCATAACAAAACCAAGGCGGCCCATCCTTGGGCTGGTACTGGCTGGAAAGGTGGAAACTGTCGGAAAAGACATAAAGCGCTTTAAGAGCGGCGACAGCGTTTACGGACTGGCCGGTTTTAGATTCGGCGCTTATGCAGAATATGTGTGCCTTAAAGAAATTGATTCCACAGTGGGCGGCATTGCGCTCAAACCCAGTAATGTCAGTTACGAAGAAGCGACAGCAGCGGCTTACGGCGGAATGCTGGCTTTCCAATTTTTGGAAAAGGCAAATATTCAAAAAGGCAATAAGGTTCTTATATACGGAGCATCGGGCGCTTCCGGCACACTGGCGGTTCAGATTGCAAAACATTTGGGAGCGGAAGTTACTGGCGTTTGCAGTACATCAAATTTGGAAATGGTAAAAAACCTGGGCGCTGACAATGTGATGGACTACACGAAACAGAATGAGCTTCCCGCGGAAGCAAAATATGATTTTGTTTTAGATTCGGTTGGAAAAGCAAAAACTTCAAAACTGAAAGAGGCTTGCAAAAACGCTTTAAAGCCAAACGGCAAATACCAAACGGTTGACGACAGTGCCTTAAAACTTGATTCTGCTCGCCTCGATAAAATACGGGAATACATCGAAGCGGGATATATCAAGCCCGTACTCGACAGGTCGTATCCGTTTGAAGAGATAGCCGAAGCGCACAGGTATGTGGAAAAGGGGCACAAAAAAGGCGGTGTAGCGATTACGATTTTTAACCACTAACCACACCAACGGACACGAACCCGTAGTATGAAAAATACGATATGAAACAACAAGTTCGTGAGGTTCGTGGTAAAAAAAATTGCTTTTGAAGAAGGCAAAGAGGAGAGTAAAATGAAAATGAAGGCAGCAATCTGCACAAAGTACGGTTCACCCGAAGTGGTGAAAATAATGGAAGTTGCTAAACCGGTGCCAAAAGACAACGAAGTATTGATAAAAATCATGGCTTCGGCAGTCAATTCGGCTGATGTCAGAACCAGAAGCCTTGCCGTTACCGGGTTTCTTAGAATAGTTATGCGCTTTGTTCTGGGCTTCAACAGGCCGCGAAACTCAATTTTGGGCACTGTTTTTTCAGGCGTTGTGGAACAGACAGGGAAAAATGTAAAAGCTTTTAGCACTGGCGATGAAATTTTTGGTCTTACCGGGTTTAAATTTGGCGCCCACGCCGAATATATCGCTATGCCGGAAAAAAGTAATATTGTAAAAAAACCCCGGAACGCAACATTTGAAGAAGCAGCAGCAATTTTATTTGGCGGACAGACAGCAATTTATTTTTTGAAAAAAGCCAAAACTAGGGAAGGTTCCAAAGTTTTAATTTACGGGGCGACAGGATCGGTAGGCACGGCGGCAATACAAATCGCCAAGTATTACGGCGCCCATGTTACTGCCGTTTGCAGTGAAGCCGGTCAAACCCTGGCGAAAGACTTGGGCGCTGACAGCATTATTTTGTACGACAAAGAGGATTATACCAAAAGCAGCGAAAAGTATGACATTGTCTTTGATGCGGTTGGCAAAACAACAAAAAAGCAATGCGCCCATCTTTTAAATAACAATGGCCATTATGCCACAGTCGGAGGAATGGATGTAGCCGCAGAGCGTATTGAGCAATTAGAGTTATTACGAACGCTGTTTGAAAACGGGAAATACAAAGCGGTCATTGACAGGACTTATTCGATTGACAACATCGTCGAGGCTCACCGCTATGTTAACACCGGCAGGAAAAAAGGCAATGTGGTGATTAAGATTTAATCTTTTATCTTTTCTCTCTTAATTTTTCCTTCCCCTACGCCAGCGTTCCACTACTTTGGCAATTGCAGAAATATATGCCCAAAAAGGTAATTGAAGCGATGTGCCGTTCCCGCGGCGCGCACGCAAGCCTAAAGGCTTGCTACCGTTAAGCACACTGAAGAATTTACTTGCGCCGGAACGTTTAGAATTTACTCAGCTACACTCTGCGAGTGCAATTATTTGTTCCCCAGCCAGAGGCACGCCCCCTACGTCAGCGTTCCACTACTTTGGCAATTGCAGAAATGTGTACCCAATAAAGGTAACATGGGGTGGCAGAGGCAAAAATGCCGCCCCCGCGCGGCGTTTTTGGCCTCTGACAGGACCCCTGTTCCCTGCTTTAGGTACACATTTTTGCTGCTACCATAGCCGTGGAAAAGCCCTGTTGACAAAAAATTCATGTTACTATATAAAGAAACAAGTGTTTCTATAAATAGAAACAAAATCGGCCGTTAACCGGCCAAAACACAGGAGTTGAGCAATGGTTATTAAAGAAGCTATTTTACAGGCGGCCAGGCGCGAGAATTTATCGTACGAAACCGCCGAAGCAGTAATGAATGAAATAATGGAGGGCAAGGCCAGCGAAATTCAGATGGCAGCCTTCCTGACAGCCATGTCGGTAAAGGGCGAAACCATCGAGGAGATTACCGGATCGGCAGCAGGAATGCGCAAGCATTGCATCAGGATTTTACATGACAAAGATGTGCTGGAAATTGTCGGAACCGGCGGCGATATGTCCAATTCTTTTAATATTTCCACCACTTCGGCGCTGGTTACGTCTGCGGCAGGCATTCCGGTGGCAAAACACGGTAACAGGGCTGCATCCAGCAAGTGCGGCGCAGCAGATTTGCTGGAAGCTCTGGGCGTTGATATCAAAATCCCTCCGGAACAAAGTCTGCACATTCTCAAAACCATCAATCTTTGTTTCCTTTTTGCCCAAAACTACCATATCTCCATGAAATATGTGGCTCCGGTCAGGAGAGAGCTGGGCATCAGGACAATTTTTAACATGCTTGGGCCCCTGGTGAATCCGGCGGGCGCCAATATGGAGCTTTTGGGGGTGTACCATGCCGACCACATTGAGATGATGGCGAAAGTGCTGTGCAACCTTGGAGTAAAGAGCGGCATGGTAGTTTACGGGCAGGACGGTATGGACGAAATCTCGATGAGTTCGCCAACAAGCGTTTGTGAATTGCGTAACGGGTATATCAAAAGTTATGTGATAGAGCCAGAACAATTCGGTTTTACGCGCTGCAAAAAGGAAGAACTGGAAGGCGGAACCCCGGAAGAAAACGCGAAAATAACCAGAGAGATTCTTTCAGGGGCAAAGGGCCCCAGGCGGGATGCGGTGTTATTGAATTCAGCGGCTGCGATACACATTGCCCGCCCTGATATTTCCATGCAGGACGGAATAACTCTTGCTTCGGATACCATCGATTCAGGCAAGGCGCAGACCCAGCTTGAACAATTTATAAAGCTGTCAACGACAGCACTCTCTCAGGGTACAGCGCCATGAATACGATTCTTGATGAGATTGCCGGAAAAACAAGAGTCCGTGTAGAAAATGCAAAAGGGATCATTTCTTTTGAGCAGCTGCGGGAACAGGCGCTTGCTTTGGCGGGTAATGGGGAACCAGCCTTTGAACATGCACTTGGGCAGCCGGAGCTTTCCTTTATCTGTGAGGTGAAAAAAGCATCACCGTCAAAAGGCATCATTGCCGCTGATTTTCCCTGGCTGGAAATCGCACGGGAATACGAAGCCGCCGGCGTTGCGGCAATCTCGGTGCTTACCGAGCCCGATTATTTTTTGGGTTCCGAGCAGTACTTGCGGGAAATTGCCAAGGCAGTATCGGTTCCCACTTTAAGAAAAGATTTTATTATTGATTCCTATCAGATTTATGAAACAAAATTACTGGGGGCGCAGGCTGTCCTTTTGATCTGCGCCCTTTTGGACACGGAAACTCTTGCTTCGTTTATATCAACCGCCGCAGAACTTGAACTGTCCGCGTTAGTTGAAATACATACACAGGCGGAAGCGGAACAGGCGCTGGAGGCGGGGGCGGGGATAATCGGCATCAACAACCGCGATCTAAAAACATTTAATGTTGATATTGATGCAAGCACCAGGCTGCGGGAATGTATTCCCGCATATTGTCTAACCGTGGCGGAAAGCGGCATTAAATCGCCGGAAGATGTCCGTTTCCTGAGCAGTCTTGGTTTTGACGCGGTATTGATAGGAGAAAGCCTGATGAGAAGCGCAGACAAAAAGAAATTTCTGGCAGACCTGAAGGGTCTGTCTGAACAAAATTAAAACCCAGGGAGGATTTATGAAAACAACTAAACTTGCAAAAAAAATCGCTTTTGCCCTCTTCATTTTGGCGGCACTGTGGATTATGCTGGCAGCCCCTTTTAAGCCCGCTCTTGAACAAATAGGGCACTTAATGCTGGGCGCCGTACTCATCGCAATAGGGATATGGGTCTTAAAACCTTTTGCCCTTCCCTACTCGATGGGAGCATTGTTCCTCGCCGCCTTTGCGCTGATTGCCGGTTTAAGACCTGCGATAGTATTTTCAGGCTTTGCCGAATCCGCTGTCTGGACATTGGTTCCGGCGCTCTTTTTCGGAACCGTTCTGCGAAAGACAGGGCTGGGCAAAAATATCGCCTTTGCGATTATACGGCTTTTCCGCCCTTCATACCCTTCGCTGATTACAGCCTGGGTTATCATCGGCATCGTGCTGAGTATTTTTACGCCCTCGATGACAGTGCGTGTCGCGATAATGATACCCATCGCCGTACAGTGCTGCGAGTTATGCGATCTGAAAAAAGGCTCCAGGGGGCAGTCCTTAATTATGCTGACAGCATTTACAATGGCACTGCTGCCCGGCAGCGGCTGGCTTACCGGAGTGCTTTGGGGCCCCATTATCCAGGGGCTTTACAATGCAGTACCCGAAACGGCAGGCCTGATCAATTTTGAAACCTGGTTGTCTGTGATGCTGCTCCCGCAGGCGCTTGTATCGCTGCTTCTGGTTGTTACGGGTTATTTTGCGCTGCGCCCCAAGGAAAAACTTTCGGCAGAGGTTTTTTCCGCCATACAGAAAGGAGAAAAAATCAGTCTTTCCAAACAGGAAAAAATTACCGGTATTATTCTGCTGATAGTATTCGCCCTGTTTATTACAAGCCGTCTGCACAACCTGCCTGCCGCCGCCGTTTGTTTATCGGCAGTTATTGCATTTTTTGTGTTCAAGGTTTTAACTCCGGAAGATATTGGAACGGGTATTAACTGGGACATGGTGATCTTTACCGCCATGGCCCTGAGCATAAACAGCATTTTTACCGCCACAGGCATTTCCGCCTGGTTAAGCGGAATAATTATACCTGCGATAAAACCAATCGCGGGCAGCCAAATGGTTTTTGCCCTGGTCATGCTATTGATCCTGTTTGCATGGAGGTTCTTCGACATTGCCATGTTCATTCCCACAATGGCAATATTGGTTCCGGTGCTGCCCTCTATCCGGGAGGCATACGGCATCAATCCGCTTCTGTGGCTGCCGCTGTTTATCATGGCGGCTAACTGCTTCTTTATGAACTACCAGAATATGTGGGCAATGATGGGCTGCGGTATAGCTGGGGAACGAAGCTGGGCGCCCAGGCATTTGGCCGTATACGGCGTAATCTATTTTATTATTTGCATGATAGTTATCGCGGTACTGGTTCCAATTTGGATCAATATGGGTGTGGTATAAGGTGAAAATTAAAATCTGCGGCCTCTTTCGGGATGAAGATATAGACTATGTCAACGAAGCTCGTCCCGATTACGCCGGCTTTGTATTTGCCGAAAGCAGGCGGCAGGTTTCACCCAGCCAGGCGGAGCACCTGCGCTCCCGTTTGGCCGGCGGCATTATTCCGGTGGGAGTTTTTGTCAACGCCCCGATAGAAACCATCGCTGCCCTGTACCGCAGCGGGGTTATCAGCATCGCCCAGCTCCACGGCGCCGAAGACGAGGACTACATTACAAAGCTCAAAGACTTATGCGCCATACCGGTGATAAGGGTTCTTACCACGAACCTCACTAACGATCACGAACCTTTGCTTAGTAATAATTCTGTTGTTCGTGTTGGTTCGTGTCGTTCGTGGCTAAATATTTCGGAAAATGCAGATTATTTCCTGTTTGATTCGGGGGCAGGCAGCGGAAGAACATTTAACTGGGATTTACTTGAGCCGCATAAAATCAACAAACCCTGGTTTCTTGCGGGGGGCATCAACATTGATAATATCGAAAAGGCAATGTCGCTTAACCCGTACGCAATCGACATCTCCAGCGGAGCGGAAACAGACGGTGTAAAAGATAGAGCGAAAATATTAAAATTGACGGCAGCAGTCAGAAAGGGAAAATGAAAAAAGGCCGCCCGAAAAATTATTTTCCGGACAGCCTTTTTTTTGAAGAAAGCTGCTGCGTTACTTGAACGTGAATACTGTGTTAATGGTCATAGGGCCGTAAGGTTTGGCAGCAAAGTAATGGGTATGGCTCCCCGGCGATGCACTGTTCCACATATGAGTGTCAGTGGTTATATTGCTCGTGTAAGAATCTATCAGGGGTAAAAATGCCGGATTCAAATTGTAGGTAACCGAAATATCTACCGAGGCAATATTTCCGTTAGTTGTATTGTATCCGTTCAGATTCGTAACTGCTACAGTTGCATTCCCTATAACAGTACTGCCGATTCTAAGTTCAAAAAGCTCGTCGCCCAAACCCGGCAGCACCGCATAATCAATATTACCCGGCATAAGGTCAGTGCCGCCGTGGTCTGTGGTGAAAAAGTCATAGTCATGGAAATTGTCGGTGTTAAAAATAACGGTATCGGGGACAGGACTTAATATTGGCACCGCCGGAGGATCAAACTTGCCAAAATATGTATCGCCCCAGCTCCACATTCCAGGTCCTATGCCGGAAGAACCATCAAAACGCCAATAGTATATAGTGACTCCGTCCTGTCTAAAAACGGGGTAAGGGTTGGGATAGAATTCTTCATATACCCACCCCGCATCTGAACCTATTTCAAATTTAAATTTAATATTACTACCGCTTGTTGCAATCCAAAAATAGTCTTCATATGATGTTATTTCTACAGCGCTTACCGTGGAACCTTGAGAACCATTATTATCAAGATAAAGGTTACCATCTGCTGTTACTGTAACTTTAAACGAATTGTGTTGGACATTAAGTTCCAGATTAAATTTGGCACGATTAGGATTACCATTAACAAGCCGTGTCATTGTAATACTTCCTACTCCTCCGCCTATTGCGTGAGTACTCCACAATGAATTGTTATTCTGGAGAGTTTCTTCAGCTCCATAGGTAAGTTCTATTACTGCTTCGCCTGTGTCCATTTCGCCCTGGATCCACTCACCGCTGACTGTTTTCATATACCGACCATACTGGTCGCCTGTACCGGAGAAATGCACAAGGTCCCGGCTGTCCAGAACCTTCTGACTGGCAGGCATGGTGCCCAAGAAATCAGTTACTGAAAACACTATGTTGGCAGTCGCTGCTTTGGGGCCGTCATTCCCGGAGTATGACACAGTAACAAGAGCTGTGTAAGTGGCCACGACCGAAGGCGGCTGTGTTATAACTGTAACATCAAATGCATCATCGCTTCCGGCTGCGATTGAAGTGATTGAACTGTGGCCGCTTAATTGGAAATAACTATCATCAGCGCCGCTTAGGGCAATGCTTGTAATGGTTGCAGCGGCAGAGCCGGAATTTTCAAGGGTAACGGTAACAGGAGAAGGCAAAACCAAAGAATCTTTTGCCATAATAAAATTTACCGACGAGGGATTAAAAACCAGAATTGGTATATCCAGCCATTTGGCGTACAGTATTGTATCGGCAGAGAGTGTACCGTCCCATTCGTTTCCAGTGGTGAAGTATTCGTCTGTGTACCAGCCGTCAAAGATCCAGGATGGTCTGGTAGGATTGGTTACATGAAGAACATCATCATAGAAATAGGTACTGATCTCATCGGGGCGCAGGCTTCCGGCTGGGGAATACAGGTTTGTCAGGGTCAAGCTGTAACTTTGTTTGATAAAAATATAATCAGTAAAATCATGTTCAAAATGGCTGGTCAGGTTTTCATAAACATGCAGGGTTTCACGCCAAATTACCTGCCTGTGGTTACTGTCTTCTTCCAGTGTGAAAGTTACACGGTAGTGCCCTGAAGGAAGTGTCATATTTCCAGGGTTGCTGACCGGTGTTTCTGTTAAACTGATAAAATGTTTTGTTACCGGCGAGAAGCCTGGATCCGTCTGGCTGCTTATTTCCATCCATGCTTCGCTTATTTGAAGAGAAAAATCAATGTCCCAGCTAAATGTCCCGTTTCCTTCCCCATTGATAATAGCGTTTAAGGTGACGGTACCGCCAACGTCTCCACCGGCAGGAATTTCAATGTCGATCACCCCCCCCTTTGCAGCAGGTGTATTGATTGACGGGCTAGTGTATTCGGTGTAGGCGGTTACCTCTAAATCGTACGTCGCAGCCTCCAGGGCAACAGGATTCCCCTTGTTAGTTTCGGAAAGGTAAAATGACTGCGGCGCTAAAACACCTGCCGTATCCGTAAACACGAGGGTATAACCTTCGAACACCAGAGTATCCGTGACTGGCATTATTACCCTGCTTTGAGAACCTGCGCCTTCTATTTGCAATGTGAAAGTTCCCATTCCTGCCGGAACATTTGCCCCATGTTTCTGCTTTGACGGATTAAAAAAGTCTTCGCAGCCGGAAAAAAGTATAAAAGATAAAACAGCAATTGATAATGCAAAAGCCGCTGTTCCTTTTTTCATTTCAAAACTCCTTGTCATTTTATTCCTCCTGCTTTATTACGGCTCAACAACGAACTGTATTGATCTGCCATACGAGATTCCGCCCGTTTGCACTTCCACATATAAAATATGCGATCCTTCATCGAAAACGGTGAAGTCGCCCGGATTTAATGAAATAGTTGAGATTGTAGATTTTACAACACCGTCAACTTCCCATGTAATGTTTGGGTACCCTGACAATTCCAAATCTATGCCGGAGCCACTGCGGGAAAGGGTAAGAACCCCGCTTCCGCCGCCTGTAATCTGCCAGGGTAATAACGAGTTTTCATCCTGCAAATGATTAAAGTTGAGGGTGAAGGTGGTGTTGTGGGTGGGGGGAGCCGCAACAGTAATGTTAACATTCTGCGAGACCGTATTGTAGTTTGCCGTATCGGTCGGCGTAAATGTCACATTGTGCGGTTGGATGCCGGCGCTGCCTACCGAAGTTGAATCACCTGCCGTCCATGACCAGCTGCCGGTCATATTAGCGCTGCCGTTGCCTGGAAGGGCTATATCTCCAAGGGTTTGCCCGACAGTGGCCGTTAAGCCTGTAGGCCATGTTACGGATGGGTTTGCTTTTGTGATAGTTGCCGCTATTGTTCCGTTTACAGGTGGATCGTAATTCCCCGAGTCGCTGCCTGAAATGCTGTAAACAATGGTTATCTGGTTTGCACTTGCAACATTTGCATTGTTGTACGTGGCGCTTTGAATAGCTGCGCTAACTACATCGCTGCCTACCCGGTTCGTCAGGGCGCCAAGGGTTATGCCGCTGCCGGTATATGCAGTGTTGCCGTCGTAAACCTTTGTTGGCGAGCCGCTGGGCGCTGCTATTGTAAGCTGCAACTTGGTAATATTAGCCGATGTATTTGCCGGCTGGCCGGAAAGCTCGTAGTTTGCAGCCGCCGAACCGCCAAGGGAATAGCCGCTGAATGTTACTGTTTTACCGTTTCCTGCATCTTTATTATTGAAAGCCGCTGTGCCGGCAGATACTGTAAGGCTTGCCCCATCAATATTGCCCGATATAACCGCCGTGCCTGTTGCCGTTGCTGTTGTGCCGCCGTCATAGACCTTGTTCGCCGCAGTCAAGCCAGTAATGGTAACGGGTTTTCTTGCAACATTTAATGTTACATTGGCTGTAATGGTTTCACCGCCGTCATAGGTTACGGTTATTACGGCATTATGTGCTCCGGCGGGAAGGTTCGCATTGGGCCTCACCGTGAAGTTGGCACTACTGCCTGCCCCTATTGTCGGATTCAAAGTGCCGCCAAGGGTATAAGATCCAGGGCTTACCCCGTTAAGCGTAATGCCAGAAACTATAGCCGGCGCGGTGCCGTTATTGGTTATAGTCACCGTCCGTGCTGCCGGTTGAGAATCGCCGTATGTAATGCCTGTGAAAGATACCGGGGATGGCGAGAGTACAACGTCAGATGATAATGGCGGCCCGACATTTACTGGAACTGTATTCGAAGTTGAGTTGTAATTTCCGCTGTCACTGGGTGTAAATGTCAGGCTGTGCGATCGGCTGCCCTCTGCCCCGACCGGAGTTGTATCGCCTGTCGTCCATGACCAGCTGCCGGTTATATTAGCGCTGCCGTTGCCGGGAAGCGTTATTTGCCCAAGCGTTTCCCCTTCATTGGCTGTAAGGTTTGTAGGCCATGTTACCGTTGGATTTGCCTTTGTAATGGTTGCCGCAATGGTGCCGTTAACAGGGGGATCGTAATTCCCCGAATCGCTGCCTGAAATGCTGTAGACAATGGTAATCTGGGTTGCACTTGCAACATTTGCATTGTTGTAGCTTGCGCTTTGAACAGCCGCGCTTACCACATCGCTGCCTGCCCGGTTCGTCAGGGCACCAAGGGTTATGCCGGCGCCTGTATGATTGGTATTGCCGTCGTAGACCTTGGTCGGCGAACCGCTGGGCGCTGCTATTGTAAGCTGCAACCGGGTTATATCAGCAGTTGTATTTGCAGGCTGGTCTGAAAGGGTATAATTCCCGGCAGCAGTGCCGCCAAGGGAAAAGCCGCTGAATGTAACCGTTTTGCCTGTTCCTACATTTTTATCCGTAAAAGCGGCGGTACCGTCAACTACCGTAAGGTTTGCGCCGTCGATGTTACCGGAAATTACAGCTGTACCTGTAACAGCCGTCGTTGTATCGCCGTCATAGACCTTGTTTGCCGCAGTCACTCCAGTGATGGAGACCGGTTTTGTATCAACAGTAATAGAGACATTGGCCCACACTGTTTCGCTGCCGTCGTACGTTACTGTTACTACAGCATTATGGGTTCCCGCATCAAGGTTTGCATTGGGCTGGATTGTAAATGTTACCGTTCCTCCATCCTCAGGAATACTAGTGGGAGTCGAGCCTCCAAGGGTATAAGACTCAGGGCTTGCCCCGCCGAGTGAGATATCCGACACCGCTGCCGCAGCTGTACCGTTATTGGTTATGGTTACCGTCTGTGCTGCCGGCTGGGAATCACCGTATGTGATGCCGGTGAATGTTACCGGTGAAGGCGAGAGTACAACATCAGATAATAATGGCGGCCCGACAATAACGGTAACATTCCATGAAGTTGTATTGTAGTTTGCCGTATTGGTCGGCGTAAATGTCATATTGTGCAATTGACTGCCTTCAGCGCCCACCAAAGTTGAACTACCTTCCGTCCAGGAGAAGCTGCCGGGAGTGCCATCTCCGTTTCCGGGAAGGGCTATATGTCCAAGTGTATCTCCTTCACTGGCCATTAAGCCTGTAGGCCAGTTGACATCTGGGGTTGCCCTGGTAATGGTTGCCGCAATGGTACCGTTAACAGGCGCGAAATAATTGCCGGCATCTGCGCCTGAGATACCGTAAACAATGGTTATCTGGGTTGCACTTGCAACATTTGCATTGTTGTATGTGGCGCTTGCTATGGATACATTCACCGTGTCGCCGGCGGCAAGATTTGTCAGACTGCCGGGTGTTATGCCGCTGCCGGTATATTCAGTGTTGCCGTTGTAAATCTTGGTCGGCGAACCGCTCGGCGCTGCTATGACGAGCTGTAACCGGGTTATATCAGCGGTTGTATTTGCAGGCTGGTCTGAAAGGATATAATTCCCGGCAGCAGCGCCGCCAAGGGAAAAGCCGCTGAATGTAACCGTTTTGTCTGTCCCGACATTTTTATCCGTAAAAGCGGCGGTACCGTTAACAACCGTAAGGTTTGCACCGTCGATGTTACCGGAAATTACCGCTGTACCTGTAACAGCCGTCGTTGTATCGCCGTTATAGACCTTGTTTGCCGCAGTCAAGCCGGTAATGGAGACTGGTTTTGGTGATATTATCAATGAATAGCTTGCGGAAGCGCCGGCGTATATCG
This sequence comes from Treponema sp., assembly GCA_009777535.1. GTDB lineage: Bacteria > Spirochaetota > Spirochaetia > Treponematales > Breznakiellaceae > WQXQ01. Next base: position 75,936 of record WRLP01000003.1, on the reverse strand, counting down.
CATCATCAGCCTTTTCAGCGGTGATAATCGCTGTGCCGGTTTTAAGTATGGTTACAACACCGGTATTATTGTCTACTGTTGCAATATCCGTATTGCTGCTGGTATAAGAAATCGTACCGGTGCCATTGTGGCTGTTTGTAATTGTATTGGTAAACGAATTGTCGCCATCGCCGTAAAACACAGTAATAGGATTGGCTGTATTACCAAACTCAATGTCATCAATATCTAAATCCGTGTGTTTATACTCAGCTTTAATGGTAATTACGCCGTCTTTGGCATCGTCAGGGTCTATGGTATAGACGATAATACCGTCTTCTACTACGCCGGTTACCTTTGGGAGGGGTATGATAGCGCCCGTAAATTGAAGCTCGTTGTTACGTTTGTCGGCGGCAACCGCATAATAGATGGTAACCTGGCCCTCCAAAGCGGTGGTTTCGACAATACTATCAGTATCGCTGAATGATACATAGTCATCAGCGGCAGCGCCGTTTATTTCTATTTTTATGGTATAGGGAACCTTCTCTCCGGTGGCCGTAATCTGACCGGTTGCGGAGGTGCTTGTAATAACGACGGAAATAACCTTGCTAACATCGGCACCCCGTATGGTGTATGTTGCATTGGCAGCGCCGGTTATTTTATCACCGTCAGCCAGCCACTGGTATTCAAAGCTGCCGTCGTTTCCCGTTATAGCGCTCGTGTCTGCAGTCAGCGTTTCGCCAATTTTGTAAATGCCGGTAATGGCCGCCGAGCCTTCCAGTTCACCCCCGGGAAAAGGTTCTTTTTCCCTCGAAGAAGATGAAGATGGATTTGGGCAGCCATAAAACAAGACGAGAACCACTAGCAGCAGGACACTCAATAGCCTACCGGCTGTCAATCTTCCCTTACCTGAAAAAAACTTATTCATTGCGCTGTACTCCTTAATTCACCATAATCTACCGTAAATTATTTCCATTATCGACCTATATATTGTACAATATAGCATGAAATTTTGCAATATACCGTAATAGGGAGAAATTAATTACGGCAGCAGACAGAAAGGGAAACAAATTATGACCAAGGGAAGATTCGGCGATTATGGCGGGCAGTACATTCCGGAAACACTGATGAACGAGATCATCAATCTGGAAAAAGCCTTTTTACACTACAAAGATGATAAAGCCTTTACGGCGGAGTTGGATGATCTGCTAAAAAATTATGCCGGCCGCCCATCGCTTTTGTACTACGCCGAAAAGATGAGCCATGACCTTGGGGGAGCGAAGATCTACTTAAAACGGGAGGATCTTAACCACACCGGCTCCCACAAGATCAATAATGTGCTGGGACAGACCCTTTTGGCAAAAAAAATGGGTAAGACGCGTATTATTGCCGAAACCGGCGCGGGCATGCATGGCGTAGCGGCGGCAACAGCGGCTGCCCTGCTTGGAATGGAATGTGAAATATTTATGGGAAAGGAAGATACCGAACGCCAGGCGCTGAATGTATACCGCATGGAGTTGTTAGGTGCAACAGTTCATCCGGTTATGTCGGGAACCCAAACCTTAAAAGACGCCGTTAACGAAACCATGCGGGAATGGACAAGCCGTGTTCACGACACTCATTATGTGCTTGGCTCTGTTATGGGGCCCCACCCCTTTCCGGTAATGGTGCGGGATTTTCAGAGCGTTATCAGCAGGGAAGCGAGAGAGCAGATACTTGCAAAAGAGGGACGGCTTCCAGCGGCGGTCGTTGCATGTGTCGGCGGCGGCAGCAACGCCATCGGCATTTTCCACCACTTTATTCCCGATGCCACCGTGCGGCTTATCGGCTGCGAAGCCGCCGGCCTGGGGCTGGACACGGACAAACACGCCGCTACAATAGCGAAGGGAAAAGCAGGCGTATTCCACGGAATGAAGTCGTACTTTTGCCAGAATGACGAGGGCCAGATTGCGCCCGTTCATTCGATCTCGGCGGGGCTGGATTATCCGGGCATAGGGCCGGAGCACGCATATCTTCACGACACAAAACGCGCCGAATATGTGCCGGTTACCGACGAAGAAGCGGTCTGCGCTTTCGAGTATCTTTCAAAAACCGAAGGAATCATCTGCGCAATAGAAAGCGCCCATGCCGTTGCCCATGCACAAAAAATTGCCCGCAGTTTTAACAAAGCCGAAAACATCATCATTTGTCTTTCCGGCAGGGGAGACAAGGACGTTGCGTCAATCGCGCGTTACAGAAACAGGAAAATAAATGAGTAACATAAAAAACGCATTTGTAAACGGAAAAGCCTTTATCGGCTTTATTACAGGCGGCGATCCCTGCATGGAAAAAACAAGGGAATTTGCCATGGAGATGATCAGGGCCGGAGCTGATTTGATTGAAATCGGCATTCCCTTTTCCGACCCCATTGCCGAGGGGCCGGTCATCCAGGAAGCAAACATACGCGCCCTTCGCGGCGGCGCAACAGTAGAAAAACTTTTTACCCTTGTTGAAGATTTGCGCAAGGAAACAAAAATTCCCCTAGTATTTTTAACATACTTCAACCCTGTTTTCCATTACGGCCTGGAAGCATTCTTTAAGCGCGCCGCCAAAAGCGGCCTCGACGGTATCATCATTCCCGACCTTCCCTTCGAAGAGCAGCCGCCTGTAAGGGAAGCGGCAGGCAGATACGGTATCGACCTTATCTCCCTTATCGCACCCACATCGGAAGCACGGATAAAGGAAATCGCCGCCGCCGCTTCGGGCTTTATCTACATTGTTTCCTCAATGGGCGTTACCGGCGTGCGGAGCAGTATCTCCACAGATATTGCCTCCATAGCAAAGGCTGTAAAGCAGGTTACAAAAACACCAGCAGCCATCGGTTTCGGCATCCATACACCGGAACAGGCAGCGCAAATGGCTCAAATCGCGGACGGCGTTATCGTAGGCAGCGCCATCGTAAAAATCGTCGCGGAGCGCGGGGAAGCCGCCGCCCCGTACATATATGATTATGTAAAGAAAATGAAGGAAGCCATCGTGTGAACGAAAAAAAATATGAATATTGTTCATAATAACTATTGCAAATTTATTAAAAATAATTTATACTACAGATTAATACCACTTTATTTAAGGAGTAAAAATTATGTATCACGCTCAAATTACCGGTACAGGGCTTTATTCGCCGGATAAAATCGAAACCAACGCAGACTTAAACAATTTCTTCGGAACGCCAATCAAGGACACTTTTGAGAACAAAATCGGTATCCGGCAGCGCCATATAACCGGCGACGCCGAGAGCAGTGTCGACATGGCAACAAAAGCCGGCGAAAAAGCCATAAAGGACGCAGGCATAAAGGCCGAGGATTTGGGCCTTGTCGTTATCGCAACCGATACGCCGGAGTACATAAGCCCCCCGACAGCCTGCGTGGTGCAGGGCCGTCTGCAGGCCGTTAATGCCGGAGCCTATGACATAAACGGGGCATGTTCCGGCTTTGTCGCCTCGCTTGACGCAATGAGCCGCATTGTTATGAGCGGCGGACACAAACATGTTTTATTGATTGGTGTCTATAATATGACCAAATATGTTGACCGCGCAAATGCCGGTCTTGTTCCCCTATTCGGAGACGGCGCCGGCGCAGTTGTGGTTTCCCGCACGGAAGAAGACCGCGGCTTTGTCGGCTCCAAACTTTTTGCCGACGGCACTCAGTACGACCTAATGGGCATATACGCAGGCGGCACAAAATATCCGCTGACACCTGAGCGCATTGCCAACAAGGAATACATGCTGCAATCCCTGAAACCCCTGCCCGCAGACCGCAACATCAAGCTGTGGCCGCCCATCATCACTGAGTTGATGGAAAAACACGGCATGAAAACAACAGATATCGACTTCATTATATGCACGCAGATCAACAGATGGATAATCGAATCGGTCATGCCAATACTCGGCCTCCCGATGGAAAAAACAATCTGTATTATGGGCGAGTACGGCTACACCGGCTCGGCATGTATCCCAATGGCTCTGGACACTGCAAGAAAAACACTGGACAAGCCAAAAAAAGGAGACAATGTTGTATTCATTGCCTCCGGTGTGGGTCTTGCCGTAGCATCAACCCTGTTCAAATGGTAGCGTATACGCTTATACGGCGAACTCGCTGTTTTTGGAATTAACAAAACCCAGAATAAGGCTAGAGAACAGCATGGGTTTCTCGAACATTGACGCATGACCACATTCGGGCAGGATAACATGCTGCGCGTTCTTTATTGAATTTACCATTATTTCCTGTTCCCGTTGGGGTATTAAATTATCATTCTTACCGGTTACTACCAGTACAGGCATATCCAGGGCCGAAAGTTTATCTACAACATCGAAAGTCATCATGCTGTTTGTAAGACGGACAAGGGGCTCCTTAACTCCGGGAAACCCAAAATAGGGCACCAGCAGTTCCTGGCGTTTATCCATCCATGCCCTTTGCCTTTCATAAAAAATATCCGAATATATCACCGGAATTGTGGCAAGGTAATAAGCCATGCCGCCCTCGAGTTTTGCCGCTTCGTTCCATGACTTGCTGATTTCAGCTAACAGGGGCGGCATACGCGCCGCTCCGTTGAATGACAGCAGGCGTCGCACCCTTTTCGGATTATTTACGGCAAAGTCAACACCCACCTTGGCGCCGTAGGAAATGCCGCAGACATTAACCGAATCGAGCTTAAGGGTATCCAAAAGGCCGCCCAAAAGGGCCGTCTGTATTGAGAAATCATAGGGCTCAGTCATTCTTTCACTTTGCCCCTGATCAAAAAAATCAACCAGAATAAGCTGGTTATTCTGCGAGAAGTTTTCGATAAATGGAGCCCAGCCCTTTGTGGCCATCATTATGCCGTTCAAAAGAAGAATAGGCTCCCCGGCGCCGTAAGTTTCGTAATAAACTTTTTTTCCCTGAAAATTAAATTCTGCCATTATACTCTCCTAATAATTAATATGACCTTCTTCCTATTATGCCCAGATCCATGGACTGGCGCATAATGTCTTCGCGAAAATCCGGGTGGGCAATGGCGCACAGGCGCTGCACCCTCTCGCGGACATTTGTTCCGCGCAGTTCTGCAATGCCGTATTCGGTAACGACACGGTCAACATCCATGCGTGAAAGGCTGACGATGGCTCCCTGATTCAGCATCGGCACAATCTTGCTGATCGTTTTTACCTGACCATCGCTGCCTTTGACCGTGGCAGTGGAATAAAGGCAGATGTATGATCTGCCGCCCCTGGATATCTGCGCGCCGATTGCCGTATCGCACTGACCGCCGGTGCCGCTTATCTGTTTTGTGCCGATGCTTTCCGAAGCGCACTGGCCGGTTACATCAACTTCCACCGATGAATTGATCGACACCTGATTGTCATTCAGGCCGATGATATACGGGTCGTTCATGTACTCGCCCCTTAATACAATAACGCCGGGGTTGTTATCCACAAAATCATACATTTGCCTTGTACCGAAAAGAAAGGTGCAGGCCATCTTCCCCGGATATGTATTTTTACGCCTGCCTGTGATAACCCCTGCCCTGAACAGCTTGCTCATTTCGCTGGTGAGCATCTCGGTATGCACCCCAAGGTCTTTTTTATCGTAAAGGGATTTTGCGATGGCATTGGGCATTCCGCCAATTCCAAGCTGGAGGCAGTCGCCGTCACGTATTTCACCGGCCACAAGTTTGCCGATTTTATAATCCAGTTCCGACGGCTCGGGATCCGGCACTTCGGGAATTGGATAATCTGCTTCTATAAGATAATCAACATCATTGACATGGATTTCGACATCCCCAAAAGTGCGCGGTACATTCGGATTTATCTCCAGAATGATCATATCGGCGTTTTCCCAAATCCCGCGCTCATAAGTTGCGGACAGGGAAACCGCCATATAGCCGTGCTTGTCCGGCGGGCTTGCGTTGGCGATAAAGATATTTGTTTTGATATGATCCCGCCGTTTCCACCCCGCATTATGCAAATGGTTGGGAATATACGAAACGGCGTCTATGGCGTGATTGCGCCGCAATTGCGGGGTATAAAACCATGCGTTCACATTAATCTTGCCGATGTAATCGGGATCGGTAAGATACTTCCCCTCTGCCATGGGAAGGCAGTTACTGACTGTAACTCCCTTCACGCCCCTGTCGACTATTTTATGAATCTCCATAAAAAAATCATGGGCTTCCGCAGCAGCCATACCGGTAACAATATGGTCGTTGTCTTTCACAAGCGACAACGCTTTTTCGACACTGATTATTTTACCGGCATAATCGTACACCATATTATTTACCTGATAATAATTCTCCTACTTTTTATAGATAACCGCAACACTGACGTCGCCCAGGGGATTGCTTGCGCCTGTAGTATTGATACTTAAGCCCCCTTCCAATAAAAGATGCGGGCTTAAATTCATGACCGCTCCCAGGCTGAATACAGGATTAATGCCGGTGAATGTATTCGTATCTGTTGTAGAAACCGTGTCATTATTATCATCGGTAACTTTAGTTTGGGTTAATTGCCACCCTGTAGAAGTTGCGCCTCCAAGTTGATTCAGCACTACGGCGCCGTTCAGTATGAGTGTACCGGGAACAGCCTGATAACTGAATGCCAGACGCGGGGCGACATTAACAGTCAGCCACAATGTCTCATTGATTCTCTTGTCCACAGTTTCGCTGCCGCCGGGAGCTTTTGTATATGAATAATCCCTCTTGTCATAATAGAATGCCACCTGTAAATTTACGCGCCAGGCAAGCGAAAGCCGTGAGTTTATTGAATATTGCCTGTTATAATAACCGAACAGGTTATTGGCCAAATATTCGCGATCCTGCCTTGTATAACCGCTGGAGCCGGATTGTTCCACTGTTCTCATTTCTTCCGGAAAAAACATCATTGTAAATGTATTAACAAGATATACATGGGAGATAACAACCATGGGCTCAAGTTTGGGCGTAAAGAAATACCACATTTGCGGCGCTACATCCAGCCGTATATTATTTAAGTCGAGGTTGGGATAGGCGGCAGAATACGCATTTTGCGGGTCTATTTCCGTTGTTGTAGTCGTTCTGCCGGCTGCACTTGTTTCAGTAATGGCTTTGGAATCGCCCATGGGGAAACGCACAGTGACTTTTCCGCCTGTCAGCAGCATACTGAAATCGTCATTAATAAAATTCTTGCCGTATTCAATTGATGCAGCAAAGGTGCCGGTGTTGATGGTTTTCTTCTCATAATCACTGGAGGTTGTTTCAACTAATGTATTTATTTGTCCAAAATTGACAAAATTTAACCCCAGTTTGAATGCGCCCAGATCGGTGCTGCCGTAGATGGTATCAAATTGAAAATTAAATTTCCCGTCCGTTGATGAATTTTCCAAAACATTCGTGCCTAAATCTGTTTCTGTTGTACTATCAGCAAGGGAAAAACCACTTGTATTCAGAAAAAAGTTAAAAAATCCGCTGCCGGCTCTGGTGGCGAAACCGGCCTGAAGCCCGCTCACGCCGGCCGTTTGCAGAACGCTGCTGTACATTGATGTCTGGGCAAATGAGAAAAACTTGTCGTAATACAAAAATGGCGCAAAATTGACCATCATGTAGGTATCTATATCCCTATTAATAACATTACCGGTGGCAAGCCCCCCGGCCGGTGAATTCTGGGCGGCTAAAGGCATAACTCCAAAAGCAAGAATGAGGACTGCTGTTACTATCAATATTTTTCGTGTTTTCATTATTTTCTCCTTTTACCTTTTGTAGCTGAGCAAGGCGGAAAAATTCGTTAGATTAAGCCTTGAGCCATTGGCAAGGGTGGTTAAATAGGCGTCAAATGACAATCCATCTGTAATAAACCATGTAAAGCCAAGCGATGTTTGCGCGGCAAGGGATTCGATTGTATTGTCTGTTCTTGTGATTGTCATGGCATTGCGCTTGTCAACATCCTTAAATTGGCTGAATGTGTAGCCAATGGGGAAAAGCGCAAGGCTTCCGTTTATATTAAATTTATCCGGAAGAAATTTGTGTACAACGCCTGCAGAAATCATTGGCGTTATTCCAAAAATAACCTCGGTATATTCATTGTCGGGCTCAGCGCCGCCATTCTTCTTTACGCTGGTAACACTGGCGTTTTCAATGCTGAAGCCGCTCCCCACAAACCAGCCAAGAGAAAGTCTCCTGTCGATGGTATACCAGGCGCCCACTCCAATATCGATAAAGTTTTTTAAATATGAGGGGCTGTAATCCTCCCAGTAACCGGAGCTTTCTGTCTGTTTATCATATAAATGGTATTCAAGATCATATCCCAGCCATAATGAGCCGTCTGCTGTGCTTGTTGAAAGATCAAAGCCCAGCCCTAAATGAGCGGCAATATAGCCGGCAAGGCCGACTCTTCCGGTTCCGTTATTAACGCCGTTATAATCCGCCCTTCTAAAGAAATCGTCCTGTCCGTTAAGCGTAGTAGTTTCTGTGCTGCCCGGTCCCGTGTCGGCAACGGTTTTCTGCAGATCAAAGTTATAGCTGAAACCCACATTGGGTTTAAATACATAACCGCCGCCAAGATCAAAGTTTTTTCCCCAGCTAAGGCCGGCTTCCAGCGCTCCAAGGCCGACGGACTCTTTCTCGGTTACAACGCTGCCTCCGGCATTGATCGACTCCCTGTCCATTACATTGTTACCCGCATCGGCAAAATTAAGGTCAAGAAGCAGGCCGCCTACGGGAGCTGCACCGAACAGGAAAAAAATCTGGCTGTTCCACTTGAGCCCGCTGCCGGAGTATGAAGTTGTTTTCTTTCCCCTGGAATTTGCGGCAGTATAAGAATTACCGTACTCGGTTGTTACGATGGTATCGGCCCCTGACCAGAAGTTCCCGATATAACCGAACCCGAGATATGAGGAACCGGCACTCATTGCCATTCCAGCTCCAATACCGTCAGCTCCGCCAACCTGAAATACCGAAAAAAAGTTGTTAAATTCAACTTCCTGCCAGCTGTTTACATCCAGAAAGTTATCGACATCGGTCGAAAACAGCCCGGTTGTCGCATTATTGGTATTTGATGTAATCTGCGCGGCAAGGGGTTGAATGCACAACACAGCGGTCAACATCAGGGCAGCCGCTAAAACTTTATATTTTGTGTACATCATTGCCTCCTAAAATATGAACAATGTTCAAGTTATAATATAACACATTTTCAAAAAAACGCAAGCTCTTTTTTTTATTTTTTTTGATCTTTTTTTGCAGCCATTCCCACCCTTGATGGCCAGCCTTGCCCCATAAAATCATCGAAAATTTTCCACACGGAGAATCAGGCGGCGAAGCTATTCCTTCCGGCGTTACACCACTATGGCTATTTCAAAAATATATGCCCAATAAAATACTTGAGGGGTGGCAGAGGCAAGAGTGCTGTGCCTGCACGGTGCTCTTGGCCTCTGACAGGCCCCCCATAGCCTTTTATAGGCATATATTTTTGGCATTGTCATTGTGGGGTGGTGGATTTTGTTGATTTGGTTAAGACCCCAAGGGAGGCATATACAACCAGGGTTTCACCTCCAGCATCGGGAACCGGATTGGAAAGGATAAGCCGCCCGCCGGCAGGCGAAATATCATACAGGCACCTTGCGCCCATAATCGGAAATGTCAAAAGCAATTTTAAATTATCCTCGCTCACGGCAAAATGGCAATCGGCCAGCTTATTCATAATAACTGCTTTTCCGGTTCGATCGGCGTTTATGACCAAGGCATCTGCGCCATTTGGCATTTTCCAGGTACCGGTAAAGTGCCCGGGAATGACGGCCGCCAGCCTTAATTTGCCGACATCAAAGGGAAGAGAAACTGTGTCGCTGGTTTTCTTAAAAGGACTGAATAATGATGAATATCTGGACAACGCACGCGCTCCGTCAACAACCGGATTTGTCAATTCGAGCCGTTTTTCACTGTTTATCGAGCAGTCATACATACAGCGGCCTACCCCGTCAATTACAAGCATCAATTTGGGATCGGTAAGACCGGATGCGGCGAATTTATAGGAAGCCTTGCCATAACCCGGAACTGAAGAACGGTACACATAGCCGCTGCCATCGCTCCTTATCGCAAAGACACGCCTTGCGGGGAAATTTTTTGCCAGTGTTTCCCATGTGCCTGCATATTCAGGCGGGATTTTACTATCCCAGAGATAATCATCAATCTCGTCATCGCTTTCAAATACTTCTCTCGACATAATTCTATTCCTTTTGATGCCTTACTAAAGAAGAAAATGCCGCCCCGTAGGGCGGCGCATTCGTATCGTCAGAGTAAAATCTGATGTCTACTGAGCAGTCATTGGGCTATAAAGGACATATGATTCAAGCGCTTCACCCAAAAAGCCGTCAGAAACCGGGTTTGATATTACAAGATCTCCTTCGTTTATTTCGCAATCAAACATAACGCGCCCATAAGGACTGAGATCCAATAACAATTTATCACCATCTTCGGCGGTAAAAGAAAATATACAAGCCATCAGATCATCAGTTGTTGTACTATGGACCTGCCCGTTATTACCATCTTCTGCAATCACAAAAACTATATCTTTATCGGTTGGTGAAACAAGAGCAAGTAAAGAAGATGTCCAGGTGCCCCTAAACTCCGCCGGAATGGTCAGTAACCAGGTGTAATCATCGATGGGAGAAGTATCACCACCGCCCAAATCCTTATCCAGGGGGCCAAAGACGGCATAGAATGCCAATCCGGTAGTCCCTTCATTAACCAGTAATGTAAGAATGAGCTGGCCTTCAACTATCTCGTAGCCATACATAACACTTCCGTACTCACCGACTGTCATTTTTAATTTTTCGCTATCAGCGGTTACAGCAAAGGTGCTTTCAGCAAGGCCAAAAATACTCGAATCGTACGCACCGCCTGTTCCGTCGGAATTAATCTCCAGTATGGGTACTCCACCAAAGGATAACTCATTTAGAATGTAATCGGACTCTGTCACCCAGGTACCGGTCAATGCCTCGGGAATTGTGTTAATCCAGGTAAAATCGTCAATACTAATTTGAGGCTGGCCTTCTTCGTCTTTCTCGAAAGGACCCCAATTAACATAAGGAGCCAATACAGAATTTGATGGAGTCGGATTGGAAAGAACCAGTTGACCGCTGCTAATTGAATAATCAAAAGTACATTCCTCTATCGTCCAGGTGAGTTTCAGTTTGCCGCTTGCAGGACTACTCCAGGTACAATCAACCAGCCCTCCGGTTGCCCCGTGATCTATTGAAGCAAATACTTGCGGGTTCGTGCTGTTTATTACGAAGACCACCTTTCCTGCACCTGCCAGGCTTGTTGCCTTCCAGGAACCAACGAGTTCTGCAGGAAGCGACTCTTCACCACCCGGTGTTAACGATCCAGGTTTAATTGGACTGGCGGCCACAAATTTGTCAAAAGCTTCTTCCAGGGCACCGCCACTGCCCTGAACAACCTGCACGTTGGTAAATGTAACACCGGTGGTACCGATATTAAAATCAACAGTAATAACATCGTTTCCAATTGTTACGGTTAATACACCTGCTGTACCTGCAAAACTGGCAGCAGCTCCATCAACCGAGCCTGTCCCGTTGGGGTTAATTGTCATTGTGGTACCATCGGGAAGTTCATAAATACCTGCCAGGCCTCTGTCAACCACCGGCGGGTTGGTTTTGCCCGATCCATCATCGCAGGATACAAGCACAAATCCCAATACCAGCATAACAGCCAGCATTGCCGTAAATAACTGTTTCTTTTTCATAAAAAACTCCTTAAAATATGAATATTGTTCATTATCTACCGTAAAAAATAATGCATAAAAAAGCCCCGAAGAATGTCAAAAGCTTTTTTTTTGCATCAAAATAGAACCTGAACATTATTCATATTAAATATAACGCTCTCCGGCTGATTTGTCAACATTATTTTGAAAAAAAACTGCAAGATTTGCCCCAGCGGGTTAATTTTGCCGCTTGGGGCTGTAATTAGCTCAGTAGGGCGGTTTTTAGTACTTTATGATGACCTTCATTGCGGCGGCCATTGCCTGGACAAACCTGGACCTGAGTTCCGCCGCTCGTTTGGCATCCTGCACCAGCCATTCCCTTTCATCTTCAAGTTTGCCGATCCTGTCGTTGGCGACGGCCATTTTTTCATCAATGGCGGAAAAATCACAAACGATGCAGATGTACTCATTTTGAGCCATTTCTTCCACCTCAACTACTATCGCTTCATACGAGTCGAGGGCCTCGTTGATCTCATTGCGGCCGGCAAAAACCACAGAGCTGAATGCGAGAAAAAAAATCACAATGTAAACGAATTTCTTGTTCATTTGAAGTCTCCTTGTTGTTCAATTATTGATACAACGGCCATTATTGTCAAGAAAAAACCTTCCCCATAACCGCCCCAGCCCCTATTTTGGGGGCAAAAAAAATGAAAAAAAAGCTTGCGTTTCCATGAATGTGTGGTAAAATTTCGACAGAACTTGAATAATGTTCATGTTTTTCGGGCATGGGCAGCAAAATCATGGGTTCAATAATTTTGTTATAGGGGGTATTTATGACCAGATTTTCAACAAGGAGTATCAGGGGGTTCGTTTGCTGCCTTGTACTGGCGCTGGCGATTCCGGTTGTACCGGTTTCGGCACAGATGACGGCGCGCGTCAATTATTTTACATCCAATAGTGTAACTTCGGACCTGTACATTCCGTCGTCTTACAACGGTGTCAATCCGATCCCTCTGATGGTAATGGCCCATGGCTGCAGCCAGACTAAAACAACCTTCAAAAACTGCACGCTGATGAACGATGTGGCGGAGGAAAAGGGCTTTGCGACCCTGTATATTGACGGGGTTACAAATATAGCAATGTGCTGGGAATACTGGCACGCCAAGACCCAGTCCAGGACCGCCCAGGTATGCGAGGGAATTGCCAATATCGTCAACAAGGTAAAGACCGAGTATAAGATTGACAGCAACAATGTCTGGCTGGGGGGCTTTTCGTCCGGCGCAGGGCTGGCTGTAAACATGGCTGCCGTATATCCGGATATGTTCACCGGTATTGTAGTTGCGGCAGGGCTTCCTTTCGGGAATAGCCAGTCATTATCCCCGAGCATTACCGCAGCCGCATCCGCCGCCAAGATTCTTGAAGCAGCCGGAACCAACAAGCGGCTTATTAGGGTACTGGTCACACACGGAAGCTGGGATTTAACAGTGCCGCAGGACGCTAGCGTCAGGGTATCTTCTGCGTTCGCCACTGTGTTCAAGAGCATCGATCCCAATGTGGATACAACGGTAACATCGACAACCGGCTCGGTGAATGGTACCGCGCACACAAGGTATGTCTACGCCAAATTGAACGGGGAGGAACTGGTTGTTTACTACAATGTGACAGGGCTGACCCACGGCTGGATGGGCGGATCGGGATCAGACTACTCTCACTCGGTAGCGAGGGGGGCAATAGACGCCAACCGGATCGCCTATGATTTCTTCTACAAACCATTGCAGTAGGAAGGGGGAAAAAATGAACAGAAAACTATTAACAATTAACAATAAACACAGGATTGTGGCCTTACTCCCGGTTCTGGCGGCTTTGCTCGTTCTTTTCGCCTGTGACAATGTGTTCAGCCCGGACGCTAAACCGGCGCCGGAAACAGCAATATCCGGCCGGGCGGGCGGGGCACTCCTGGAAATGATGTCGATTAGTGCCGGAACCTTTACAATGGGCGGCACAACAGCCGACAACGGCCCGCATTTTCTTTCCACTCCGACGCACTCGGTAACACTTAGTGCATTCAAGATGGGCAAGTTCCCGGTAACCCAGGAAGAATTCACGACAGTGATGGGAAAAAATCCCAGCATGTTTACCGGCTCACCTGCGTCCGGGGACGTGCAGGGAAAGCGCCCCGTAGAGACGGTAACCTGGTATGATGCCATCGAATTCTGCAATAAATTAAGTGCCAGGGAAGGTCTGCAGTCTGTGTACACGCTGACGAACATAAGAAGGCAGCAGACAATCTATAAAACTTATCCCCACATAACCTATGCGGTAGTGGCAGTGGATTGGACCAAAAACGGTTACCGGCTGCCTACCGAGGCGGAATGGGAATTTGCCTGCAGGGGGGGCACGACAACTGCATACTATACCGGAGCTTCAATCTCCGATAGTACGGGCTGGTACACTGCCAACAGCACGGGTAAAACCCGCCAGGTAGGAAAAAAGACACCCAATTCCAGGGGTCTTTATGATATGCATGGCAATGTTATGGAATGGTGCTGGGATACAGGCGCCGCCTATACAAGTGCTGCGAAGACAAATCCCCGGCTTGCCGGCGCATCCTCCACGGGGGGCTGGTCGATAGTCCGCGGCGGCAGCTACGACTCTGCGGCTGTTGAACTGCGTTCCGCCTACCGGAAAATACTAAGCGGCCCTCATTTTTTCAGTTCCCGTGTCGGGTTCCGCGTGGTGCGTAACTAGTGGGGTGTAACAACTAAAGTTCAACAAGAATCTAACCACTAACCTCACGAACCAACACGAACTTATGGTTGGTGTTGTTAGTGTGGTTCGTGGTTAAAAATTGTTATAAAGCAATACCGGGCTTTTCCTTTACAGCGCTTTCCGCGCAACTTATAATTTTAATCAGAGGTTGTCACGATGGAAAAAAAGATCATTGCATTGCCCAATGGTGAAACATACGCCTATCTTGAACAGGGGGCGGAATACAAGGCTGAAGGTAAAACAATCCTGTTATTGCATGGCAATTCAGCTTCCTCGGTGCACTTTATGCCCCTGTTCAGGCGTCTTACCGGCGTGCACCTTGTAGCGCCGGATATACGCGGTTTTGGGGATTCAAGCTACAATGAGCGCTTTTCCAGCCTTTCCGAGCTGGCTGATGACATAAAGCTGTTTGCCGATGCCCTTGGCATTTCCAGGGTCTGTGCTGCAGGTCTGTCAGCCGGCGGGATAATCAGCTTTGAACTTGCCGTAAAATACCCTCAATTTGTAACTTCGCTTTTCATTATTCAGGGCGGAAGCCATAAAGGCATCCCGTATTATAAAACCATGCCCGGCGGCTCTTTTGATAAATTTACCAGCAAGGAAGACCTGGCCTCCGATCCTGTTTTTATAGCAAGGGCACTGCACACCCTGGAAAAGAAAAACGCATTTATAACCAATCTTTTTTGGAAAAAATCGATTTATGTCAATAAAAAACCACCAATGAAAGACAACAAAATGTATATTGCCGAAACGCTGAAGCAGCGTAATCTTGTTGATTTGAACTGGGCATTGATTCATTTCAATATGTCAGAAGGACACAACGGATATGCACAGGGTACGGGAACAATAAAAGATATAAAATGCCCTGTAACATTTACCTGCGCTGCCCTGGACAAGATTGTCCCGCCCGCCATTGTCATGGACAATGCCGCGGCCATAAGCGGCTCCAGTGTACTGGAGTACAAACAAAGCGGCCATTCGCCCCTGGTAGACTGCCCGGATCAGCTCGCCGCCGACATTCTGGAGCATGTAAAAAAACATGAATAATGTTCAAGAATTTGCTTGACAAATCCGGCGGCGCGGATTATAATATTATATATTATGCAGCTAATCTTGCAGCTGTTTATAAACAGCCTTCAAAACATAGCGATTTATTCAATGGCGGCGATGGGGCTTGTGCTCGTTCTGCGCACTTCTATTACCGCGAATTTCGCTCAGTCCACAATAGGCACATTTGCGGCTTTTTTTGCATCAAACCTTGTTTTGTTTGTTAACCCTAACATCCCGTTCGCTCTTGCCATTGCCCTTGGCGCGCTTATAGCTTTTTGCATTGGCTATCTGATCGACGCAGGCATTATCCGCCGCGGCAGAATGGTAAACCCATTTGGCAAGCAGATGATTACCATGGGCATACTGATGATTTTTTACGCGACCACGCCCCAGATTTTTGTGTCGATTACCAACTGGACGCCCAGCGTACCCAGATTCTCGTACGACAATATCGAATTCACGCTGCTTGGGCAGAGCCTGTACATCACCCGGCATGCCCTTACCTGCCTGATTATTGCAACAGTCCTGTTGTCGATCCTGTTTTCCATGCTGAAATTTACCAAATGGGGTATTGCCCTGCGGGCGACAGCATCGAACGAAGTTGTAGCGCAGATGATGGGGGTAAATACCCGCTTTATCACCGGCGTTACATGGGGCATTGCCGGAGCATTAATCGCCGTCGCAGGCTCGTCAACGGCAATGGCCCTTAACGCTGCCATGCTTGCGCAGGTGCAGATATTCGCATTTTTGGCCTGTGTTCTCGGCGGCTTTTCAAGTTTTTGGGCGCCCATTGCCGGCTGTGTGCTTATCCCCCTGTTCATTAATTATTCGTCAATTATTTCGCCCAAATGGGCGGTATTAATCACATTTGTGATCATCATGCTGATAATTTTAATCCGGCCATACGGATTATTCGGCAAAAAATTCATTAGGAAGGTGTAGCCGGTGCAGACTGCAATAAACGCGAATCAGATTTTATTGGATTCCCGTCCCT
Source organism: Treponema sp. (assembly GCA_009777535.1). Taxonomy (GTDB): domain Bacteria; phylum Spirochaetota; class Spirochaetia; order Treponematales; family Breznakiellaceae; genus WQXQ01. The sequence continues at coordinate 59,449 of WRLP01000003.1, read as the reverse complement.
CCCTGAAACGAATTACCAGCCATCCATTTTTCGGATTTATTCTTTTTGGGGTAATTATGGTCATTGTCCAGCTTTTGCAGAGAGCGGGGCTGATCAACTATTCTTTTGCGAAAGCCCTTGGGCAGACATCAATTTACGCGATTGCGGCCATGGGTTTTAGTTTTCTGCTGGGTTATGCGGGGCTTTCAAGCCTTGGGACGGCAGGCTTTGCGGGGCTTGGCGCCTATATAACAGGATTTCTGTTAAATTCCTACACCCAGCTTCCCTATTGGCTTGTCCTGATCGCTGTTCTGCTTGCCTCGATTATTCTTGGAATGGCAGTGGGCTTTATATCTTTAAGGATCGAGGGGCTTTTCCTGGCGATTGTAACGCTGGGTCTTTCGGAAGTTTTGGGGCAGTTGTTCCTGAATGCCGAATGGACAGGCGGGCCCAATGGCATGAGGGCGGGATATATCCGTCTGCTGCCGAATCTGCTTAATATACGCACAAACATTTCCATGCTTTTTTACATAGTTACCGCAGTGCTGGTGCTTCTTATGATGTTAACATCTAATCTGATAACCAGCCCCACAGGGCGGGCAATGCTTGCCATGAAAAACAGCACCTCCGCGGCACAGGCGATGGGTATCAGTCTTTTGAAATACCGGCTGTTCGCGTTTATTCTTGCAACGGCTTTTGCGGGGATTGCCGGCTCCATGCACATGATCTACGGGCAGTACACCGATCCGGTGCAGTGGTCGATAATGTTTTCGCTTAACGTACTGGCGGCCTGTCTTGTAGGCGGCGCAAAATCGATATGGGGCGTTATGTTTGGGTCTTTGATTGTTTTTGGCCTTACGCCGCTGTTTTTTCAGGATATCAGCTTTTTACGAAACAATTCATGGATAATGAGCGTTATTTCGGGAATACTGATAATTGTCGTGGTAATGTTTTACCCGGGCGGCATTGCGCAGTTCGCCAATACCATTATTATAAAAAGAAAATTTAAAAAAGCGATGAAACTTGCCGCTGCTTCAGCGGCCGCTCCGGCGGCGACGGCAGAAAAACCCGCCGCAGACCCCAAAAAAATCAAGGCAGCCGAAGAAAAGTTCTTGAAGCTGGAAGAAAAATACCGTGCATTTGCCGCGAAAAAGAGCGCCAGGCAGGACGCACAGGCAAAGGCGATGATCGCCAGGAATCAGGTACGGGAGCTGCCCGAGGGGATTGCCCTTAGGCTCGATAATTTGTGTATGCATTTCGGCGGGCTTAAAGCCGTCGACAATCTTTCGTTTGATGTAATGAAGGGTGAAATATTCGGGCTTATCGGACCGAACGGCGCCGGGAAAACAACTGTTTTTAACTGCATCACCCAGTTTTACAAACCCACCAGCGGGGAAATACTGTTTAACGACCGTTACGGGCAAACCCTGCACTTAAACAAATACGCGGTGCATAATGTCATTAAAACAGGCATTGTCCGCACCTTCCAGAACATCGAGCTGGTTTATGAACTGTCGGTGCTGGATAATCTTCTGATTGCCGCCCACACACAGTACCACACAGGGTTTTTCTCGCACATGATTTTTTCACCCATGCTTAAAAGGGAAAATGCCGTATTAACACAAAAAGCCCTGGGCATTCTCCAGCGAATGAATCTGCTTCACCTAAAAGATGCGTATCCCGTTGGAATGCCCTACGGAGTATTAAAACGCATTGAACTGGCGCGCACCCTGATGGCAAACGCCTCCCTGATAATTCTTGATGAGCCTGCGGCAGGATTAAACGACAAAGAAACCGAGGAGCTAAATGTCCTTATCAAACAGATAGCAAAAGAACATGATGTTACTGTTTTTCTGGTTGAACATGATATGGGTCTGGTCATGAATATATGCGATCATATATGCGCCATTTCATTCGGCAAAAAACTTGCCTACGGCACGCCTGCGGAAATTCAGGCCAGCAGGGAAGTGCAGGAAGCCTATTTGGGGGTAGAGTGATGTCAGCCGTACCGTCAAATATTCTGGAAGTAAACAACCTTGCCGTTGAATACGGCGCAATAAAAGCCGTTAAAGGCATCAGTTTTAAGGTCGGCGCGGGCCAGATAGTCGCAATATTAGGTGCAAACGGCGCCGGCAAGAGCACAACCCTGCGGGCCATTTCCGGCATCGTTAAGCCAAAGGACGGGGAGATCCTTTTCGACGGCGAAAGTATTGCCGGCAAAAGCATCAATTCCATTGCATGCTCCGGTATTTCACACTGCCCCGAAGGCAGGCACATTCTTTTGGGGCTTACCGTTGAGGAAAATCTGATCGTCGGCACCTACAGTCTGGTTAAAAAGAACCGCGGTGCCGGCGCAAAAACAAAAAAACAAAACGAAGAATATGTGTACAATATGTTCCCGGTTCTTAAAGAGAGGCGGAAGCAGCAGGCACACACGCTTTCCGGCGGAGAACAGCAGATGCTGGCAATCGCGCGGGCGCTTATGTCCAGCCCCAAACTCCTTGTCCTGGACGAGCCCTCGCTTGGGCTTGCTCCCATACTGGTTAAAACAATTTTTAATAATATCAAGGAAATCAGCGCACAGGGCACCACCATTTTAATAGTTGAGCAGAACGCACTGCAGACGCTTAAAATAGCGGATTATGCGCTGGTGCTGGAGCTGGGTAAAATCAGCATGGAGGGTCCGGCAAGCGAACTCATAAACGACCAGCGTTTAATCGAAGCATATTTAGGCAGTAAAACCTAAACAATATTTTTAGACAACAATTTATGGAGGATAAAATGAAAAAATTATTAATTGTGGCTGTCGTAATGTTATTAACGGCAGCATCGCTCTTTGCCCTGGGGCAGGAAGAAAAAGACGTAATCAAAATAGGCGCGACAATTTGTTCGGAAGGCGCCTATGCAATCGTCGGTCTGCCCTATGGAGCCTTTTACAGGGTCTTTGTCGATTACATTAACGAAGCACCGGAGTATCGAGAGATCCTTCAGGGGAAAACGCTGAAGTATATCGTCTATGACGATAAGGGCGACGGTGCCGCCGGAAAATCCCTGCTGGAGCGTCTTATTTACGATGACAGGGTTGATGCCTTTGTTGGCATTCTTGGTACATGGAATGTAATTGCTGCCAAGGAATTGCTGGAAAACTCAGGGATCCCCGCGGTTTATTTCGGCACCGGTACAAGCGCGCAGGTCTATGAGCCGGCCGTAGGCAGACAGCGTTATATGATGGGTGTGCAGCCCAATTACAATACCGAAGGGCGCCTTATGTACCTTCGAGCGGCAACAGCCTTCGGCAATGTAAGGTCAATCGGCGTTGTCCATTCAACCGGAGATGACGGAATCTCTTTCAAAGAGGGAATTGAAACACAGGCGGCGCGGGATACACGCGCAAACAAGCCGCAGGTTATTTACCAGTCGATAAGTTCGTCCGATGCAGCTGCAATTACCGCGCAGATTGCGGCGGTACAAAACTGCGATGTAATTATCGCGGCTGGCAACCAGACTTATTTTAAGGCAATTTATTCCGCCGCCTATGCAAATTCATTCTCACGCCCGAAGCCTATAATTACTACTTATACCAATGCAATGCCCGCGATAGTACCGCCGGAAGCGCTGAACGCCAATGCGGCGGACATTTACAGCGCCTCATGGGTTGTTCTTAACGAGGCTGATCCCAACAGCCCCGAAGCAAGACGCAGGGCGAGAGACGCCGAAGAATACTTTAAGGTTGTTGACTGGGCGATTTCCAGGGGAAAATTTGCCGCCTCGCAGAGGGAAGCGTATTATTACAATGCCTATTCGACCAGCTCATATATCGCGTTAAAAATGTTCATGACGGGGCTGGAGAGACTCCAAAGAGCGGGCAGGCCTTTTACAGCCGAAAATTTCCTTGAAGTGATGGAGAGGGAACGCTGCCCTGTCGCGCTGTCCGGCGGAGTGGATTATGCGGGAGGGAAAAGGATTGGCCTTGATTCCATGTCGTTTGTGAAATACCGAAGACCCTCAGGCAATGTACCCGCTTACTTTGAAGAAATAGAGCCGATGGCATCAATAGACGAACTTATTCAGAGGCTGTCACAATAAAAGGAAAAGGTAAAAGGTAAAAGTGAAGGCTACGAATATAGCTTTAACACTTTTACCTTTTTTTTATCCCCACTGAATCAGATTTGCGGCCCAAACGTAGCCAATGCCGGCGGCCAATGTTATTACATTGGTTCCCGGCTTTATTTTTCCGTTTTGCAGAGCCAGGTGTATCGAAAGTATCTGATCGACCTGCCCAAGGTGTCCGTAGTTTTCAAGATAGATGGATTGGTCTTCACTCAGTCCCAGCTCCGAAAGAAGCGCGAGGTGGGCCGAGCGTTTGAAATGGAGAACGGCAAGGTAGCCTATATCACTGCGGCTTAAACCGCCTTTACGCAGACTCTCATCAATACATTTATACCAGTTGTTCATGCTTGCCTCGTTAAGGCGGCTTTTCATTTTTTTCGCATCAAATAGTTCAAGCGATTTATAGCCGGCTTCGATATTATCAGGGTTAAAAGGTTCGTTTATGCCACCGATCCGCACACCGGCTGTTCTTGCCAGGGAACCGTCGGCAATGATGTGGGAGCCAAGAACTCTATTCTTTCCATAGTTCTTTTTAAGAATCATCGCGCCGGCCCCCGCCCCCAGGTCGTACATCATGGATATATCTTTGTTGGTATAATCGACAAAGTCGCCGTTGCGGTAGCCCCCCACAATCATGACGGTTTTTATTTCCGGATCCGCAGCAAGGGTGTCAGCCGCCATCTTAATTGACGCACAGCAGGTGCAGCAGCGGTTTTGTAAATCGATGCCCCAAGCGTTTACCGCACCGATCCTGTCCTGGATATAAAGAGCCGAAGTGGTCAGGGGATATTCTTTCCATTCTTCGCCAATGCACAGGATAAGATCGATTTCCTGCGGAGATACTCCGGTATTTTTAAGGCAATCGAGGGCGGCTCTTGCCCCCATTTCCTGGGTACCGTCATCAAAACCCGGCACGGGTTTGCTGATGATACCCAGTTTTTCGATAACCGCCTGTTCGCTCCACACGCCGCCTGTGGCTATAGATATTTCTGCGGCGCTCATTCTTGTTTTCGGAATATAGATGCCGGTTCCGACTACTCCCGCATGGTCCAAATCAGAGCCTCAATCCTCCGTTAACGGAAAGCACTATACCGGTAACGTATGAGGAATCATCGCTGGCAAGGAAAAGCGCGGCCTTTGCAATTTCTTCCGGCTGACCAAGCCGGCCAAGCATTGTGGCGGCGGCGAATTTATCCAGTAATTCTTGCGGAACTGTTTTAAGGATATCGGTCATTATGTAACCGGGAGCGATCGCATTGCAGCGCACCGGCACGCCCTTGCGGGCAAATTCCTTGGCCCATGTTTTTGCCATGCCGATAACACCGGACTTGGATGCGGCATAGTTGACCTGGCCGATATTGCCGTACTCGCCTACCACGCTCGATATATTGATAATGCTGCCGCCGCCAGTATCTTCCATGTGGGGCCCAATGAAACGCGTAAGATTGAACACGCCCTTTAAGTTGACCGCGATAACTGCATCCCACATATCATCGGTCATCTTTCGTGTCATACCGTCCTTGGTAATGCCCGCATTATTGACCAGAATATCGATCTTTTTGTACTTCTCCGCCGCATATTCAGTGAATTTCCTGCAGGCTTCGCCGTCGGTAACATCGAGCTTGTAGAACTCTACATTGTCCAGTTTGTACTGAGGCTCGCCCATGTCGCAGGCCAGTATTTTGGCGCCTTCAGCCGCAAAAAGTCTTGCCATGGCCTCTCCCAGCCCTCTGGCACCGCCTGTAATAACCGCTGTTTTTCCCTGTAATCTCATCATTCTCTCCTTAAAATAGTATAGCCGTACGGCCGTACAGTATAATTTAAATTATGAACTATATTCATATTAATATAAAATCATGGGGTTTGTCAAACCTTTTTTTTTGAAGTATATTCACATTTATGGAATATATATTTTTTAATGATGCATCCCGCTTAAAGGGGGTAAACCTTCCGAAATCCCAGGTAGGTTTCAAAAAGATGTGCAGGATATGCGATTCTGCGGAAACGCTGTTCAGCAAGAAAGGTTTTTATGAAACCTCCATAGCGGATATTTGCCGCCACGCCAGAACCGCGGTTGGTACATTTTACATTTATTTCCAGGACAAGACGGCGATATATGATTATCTGGTCAGGAATTATTATGTTATAATTAATACTTATATTAACAAGCATATAGCAAAATGCAAAACCCGTTTCGAGATGGAAAAAGAAGGGCTAAAGGCTTTTATACGTTTCGGCCATGCTAACCCCCAGTGTTATAAAATTATCTGGGGCTCATCTCATATTGATCCTGCGCTCTTCGAAGATTATTATATCCGTTTTGCAAAAAGCTATATCGCCGCCCTGCGTAAATACAGCAAGGAGCTTATCACCATTGATTATTCGACTGCGGCATGGTTTCTGATGGGAGTGGCAAACTTCATCTGCCTAAAGGTAATTTTTAACAACAAGCGCCTGACCACAAAAGATCTGAATAAACTCACGGACGAAGTTATGACATTGCTTTCAAGGGGACTGTTCCGCAAAAAGTAATCCCCCACCGTCTTTTTGTGTTGTTCCTAGTCCCTTACCCAAAACTGCCTGAACCCATAGGCTGCGAGGCGGTTTACAGAATTATATACATCTGCCGCATGAACATTTAGCACGAGTACCCGGTGCAGGGAGCCGTACATTTCACGTCCGGCGGTGAAGCCCGCAGCCCAAATATATTGCTCGGCTCTTGCGGCGGCTTCCGGCGCAGAAAAAGAACCAACCTGCAAACGATATACTCTGTTGACGTATGGGTTAGGCCACCCCGGAATTATTTCTATTCCGGTAGACTGCTGAGGCGGTTGAACAAAATGCATCGGCTGTTGCGGCTGCTGTGGAGCAGGGGTATAAGCAGCAGGCGGAGGAGAATCCGTATATGACTGCCGGGGCGTATACACCGGTTGTTGCTCGTATACCGGCTGAGGCGGCTGAACAAACTGTTGATGATACACAGGCTGTGGCGGCGGACTCTGAATCGTTTGCACCGGCTGATGTGAATATAAAGGCGTCGCCTGAATATACTGCTGGGGCTGCTGCACGGGTGCTGCCGGCGGCGGATCAGCCGCGTATGACGGCTGAATATAAATTATTTGCGGCTGCTGTTGCTGTTGGGGCTGAGGCGGTTGTGCAAATTGTACCGGCTGTTGCGATGGTGATTGGGGCTGCTGGATACGGACACTATCTCTTCTTTCTTCGCCGCGTATAGCCCTATCTTCACGGTATTCTCTGGCTTCTCTTGCTTCCCTTCCTTCACGGGCATCCATTGCCATAAGCCATGCAAGAAAGTCAGTGTTGGAGGGCGCGGCAGCAGCCGCCGTGGAACCAGGGGCAGCAGCCGCTGTGGAACCAGGGGCAGTAGTCCACGTGGAACCAGGTGCGGCTGTCTCTGTTGAGCCTGCCGTAGAAGATGTTTTTTCCAGAACACTTCCATCTGCCGTGGATATATAGGCATTAATTGTAATTGAAAGGGGCTGTGCCGGCTCTGCAGCCTTAGCAGGTTCCACCTCTGCAATTACCGGTTCATTCACCGGAGGCACAACAGCGATTGGTTCACTTTGCGGTTCATTAATAAGCGGTCCATCAATAACCGGAGGCGGCTCCTGCGCCACAGCCGGACGGGGCCTTGCAGGCGGGCTGGTAGAGATAATCACCTCTGTTTCCGCAGTTAATCCCAGCGCTTCCCAGGCGCCGGGAGAAAGATCGATTATACGATCTCTGGCAGCAGGAATACGTCCGGTTATGGTAACTTCTGTTTCTGCGCCGGTTACGGCATTTCTTACCGTTGCCCTTGAGTTTATCGGAAGGCTTGGGTGGGAGGCAGTAAGCCCTGCGGCAGTTAATTCCTGTACAGCCCTGCCCCGCTGGGAAAAATTTGTAACCTGTGAAATAACCGGAAATACAAACAGAAATCCGGAAAATAAAGCAAGCAATAAACGCTTCATATATCTAACTGTAATTCAGATAATTGGAATTTCAAGCGTAAAACATTAAAAAATATATTTTCCCGGTATCCATTGATATATAAAAAAAATGAATTATTCTTAAATTAATGAAAAAAAATACAATTTTATTTTTATGGTTTTTGACAGCCGCAGCATCCATTTATGCCCAGATTCGGGAAGATACTCTAATTCACGTCCCCGATGTCGCAGCAGAGAGACCTGATCATGCAATATATTTCAGGGAAAACTTTGAAATGGAAATTGCCGGAGCCGGTTATACAATAACAGACAGTGAAACGGAAGCAGATTATATAATCCAGCTGGAAGTAAAACCAAATGTCATACTATATGATGACGGGACTTTTGGAGATGCTCCGCCGGATGAAGACCAATATCTTCTTCACATAGCTCTTTATTCTGCTGAAGACAGCGCGGAGATTGTTGCATTTACGTTTCCCTTCACCGAACTGGAGGAAATGTATAGTTTTAACCTGTATTTAGTTTACGAAGCCATGGCAAACGTCCCCATTACCAGATTGGCAGATGTGGAAATAGCGGAAGAAGACGATAATTGGCGGAATAAATGGCTTTATTTGCGGGTTTCCCTTGATTATCCGGTTATTTCGGCTTACATAATAAAAGAAAGTGTTAAAAGCGAAAGACCGGGTTATGATCCAATTTATCAAGGGAACGAAATTGGTGTTTTTGTCGGAGCAACAGCCGGCCTTGAACTTCAATTTCTCGACTGGATGAGCGCCGAAGCCTTTTTCAATATCAGATTCAGCGATCCCGTAGATGAATTCGCGTTTATTCCAGGCATCGGATTACAGCTTAAATTTCCGCTGAAACCTGCCAAACATTTTATGCTGTCCCCATATTTAGTTTGCAATACACAGGCGCCTACGGCAGGAAATTATGTTGATTTCCCGCAGTGGGCTGTGGGCGGAGGCTTCCAATTCGGCGCAAAAGGCGGAAGCACGGGTGCATTTTTTATTGACGCAAATTATTTATATTCCATTGGGGATGTTGTAATAAGAAACCGCTCCGGCTGGTCGCCCGAAAGGATACATTATACCCGTAATGTTATCAGCATAGGACTGGGCTATAAAATCGGCTTTTTTGACCGCCCGAAATAATTATTATTCTTCCCGAGCGGTAATATTTTCGAAATATTTTCATAAAACTTCCTAAATATTACCGATCGGTAATATTTTGTTGACTTTCCACATAAAGTGCCTTATTCTTACCGATAAGTAATATGGAGAAAACATGAATTTGAAAGATTCTAAATCCTTCGGAAAGGCGATCCGCACATACCGCAAACGCCATGGAGCCACTCAAATACAACTGGCGGCAGTTTCCAATACCGGTGCGCGTTTTATAGGCGATCTGGAAAACGGTAAACCTACTGTTCATCTTGATAAAGCTCTGCGGGTAGCGAATATTCTTGGCATGAAAATTGAAGTATCCGATTGTGATGGGGCTGCCAAGTGAGCAGAAAACTGAACGTTTATCTTTGCACAGGGGAACCTTCGCCCTTCAGGCTCGGTGCGGGTTGTGGGGAAAAGATCGGCATACTAACCGAAGATGATTTATTGCAGCTCTCATTTCAATATGATAATGAGACAAGAGCTTTATCTGTTAGTTTACCGGTCAGGGACGAAAGTTACCCACATGCTAATGCCTTTCCCTTCTTTGAAAATTTAACTCCCGAGGGTGAAGCCTTCGAAATACTCACGAAAGATCATGTTTCCGAAGATAAGGTCTTCTCCATTCTTGACCGGTTCGGCGGTGATTGTGCCGGCGCAGTTGCCTTATACGAAACAATGCCGGACAATGATGACCAAGACCTGCGCGAAATATCTTCTTCACAAATGGCGCAAATCATTGATAAGCTGCCTCAAGATCCCCTGCTTACCGGTATAGACAATCCTCCGCGTCTTTCACTGGCAGGAGCCCAGTCAAAGTTTGCGGTATATAAATCCGACGGGAAATATTATCGTTCCAGCGATAAATATCCTACAACTCATATAATTAAAATTGCGAATCGGCGGTTCCCCGGCCTGCTGGAAAATGAGTTGTTTTGCATGAAACTTGCAAAAATTATTCTGTCGAACGTTCCTGATGTTGCGTTAATGGAAACTGAAGGCCGGCAATATCTTGAGATTACCAGGTATGACAGATATATGAAAAACGGAATCGCCCGGCGCATTCATCAGGAAGATTTTTGCCAGGCCCTTGGAATTGTTTCCGGTAAGAAATATCAGGCAGGCGGCGGCGCAAAGTTAAAAGACTGTTATGAAGTTATTAACGAATTTTCTGAAAACCGTTTTACAGATATTATTCGTTTTATGGAATGGATTATTTTTAATTATTTAATCGGCAATACCGATGCCCATGCAAAAAATTTATCTATACTTCATAGTGATGATGGCATAATGCTTGCCCCTTTTTATGACTTATTGTCAACAGAGGTATACCCGGAAAATATTGTTGATCATGAAATGGCTATGCTGATTAATGGCAAGGGAAAATATAGTTCCCTAAAACCAAAAGACTTTATAGCCCTTTTTGAAAATTTAAATCAAAACGCCACGAACATGATGAGGACCTTAAAAGATATATTCGAAAACATTGTTCCGGCTGCGGAAGAACTTAGGGAAAGCCTTTCTCCGGCATCAATCCATGACGAAATAATTGCACTTATCAAAAAACGCTTTAATATACTTTTTTGATCACCCATGCCGGGCACACCTAAAAAAACCCGCCTGACCACTTGCAAGTGTTCAGGCGGGCTGAAAAAACCTAACTACTAGCAAAGCAAGTAGTCAGGTTCTCTATTCTCTACTCGTTATACCATGGCAATACGAGCCGGAAGCCGACGTTGGCGCGGTTCCACGGCAGGTAGTTGCGGTACCGTGCCACGGAACGCAGCCATGTAGTTGCGGCGAGATAGGCACCGCCGCGAGTCACACGGTCATAAACCCCTGAAGAGGGGCCTATAGGGTCGGTCTCCTCATCTGTGGTATAATCACTCCACCGATCCCAGGTCCATTCCCATACGTTGCCGCCCATATCATACAAGCCAAGGAAATTTCCCTTCTTTTGCCCTACCTGATGTGTCTTCTGATCAATAGGCCTACCTGAATCAGAAGAGTTATAAAAGTGCCATCCAATCTCATCGGCATTATTGCTCCCAGGATACGTATAGCCAAGCCATCCGGGGGCTAGCGGGTTCCCGCCTTTAGCCGCATACTCCCACTGCGCTTCAGTCGGCAATCTATATCCATTGGAACCTGCAACAATTTTCACAGCATCCCATGCTGCCAGTCTTGGATCAGTCTCTGAAGTAAGCGCTGCCCCCCAGTTATCGGGGTTTGTGCTGTTGTTTATACTGTACGCAGGGCTTAAACCCTCCATAATGCTCAACCTGTTTGCGAATACTATCACATCAAACCAGCTCACTCCCTCTACAGGATTTCTAAGACCGCTAAAATAACTGGGGTTATGCCCCATCACATCCATATACTGCTGCTGCGTTATCGGGTATCTGCTCATTCTAAATCCGCTGAGATTTACCCAATGCACATTGGGTATATTATCACCGCCGCCGCTCACAAGTTCCAATCCCATCTGAAACCTGCCGCCGGGCACTTCCACCATCTCAAGATCCGTCACTAAGGTTTTGGCATTTACGCTTGCCCATTCGCCGGTTCCGGCAACGTTCTTCGCCCTAACCAGGAAGGTATAGGGTGTATTCTTACTCAGGCCTTCAAAGGTATGGGTGAAGGTACTACCGGATACTACTACCCAGTTACTGCCTCCATTCATGGAAACCTGATACTCGGTAATCGGACTGCCGTTGCTTGCAGCCGCAGACCAGTTGAGTATTACCTTATCAAGAGCGGGGTTCGCCCTAAGGCCTACCGGCAAACCGGGCTTTGTAAAGGGTGTTGCATTCAAAGAAGCCCACTCCCCGTTACCGGCAGCGGTTACAGCCCGTACACGGAAGTTATAAGATGTCCCGTTAAGCAGCTTGCTCCCGTCACTCAGGTTTTCATAGATGTAAGTCATTTCCGTACCCACATTTATCCAGGCTTCGTTCTGGACGGAAACCTCATACCTTGTAATCGGGCTATCGCCATCGCTCGCAGGCGTTGTCCAGCTTAGCTCTACCTGGCTGTCACCGGGTGTTGCCGCGAAATTTAGTGGTGCAGAAGCCCTTTCGGCTGTCTTCCATTCCGCAAATAGATGCATATTCCCTTCTACAGTGTCAGATTCAAAGTTCCATGCAGGACCATTGACTGAGCCTTTGTGCCAGGTGTCTATCATCCAGCCGGCCCTGTCAAATATGCCATCGGGCGGACTTGAGATTTTGCGATCTCCGTCCTTTGATACGGAAACCACATGGAACTGCAACTGATCGTCCTTTTCGCCGTGGAAAATCACAACATAGTGCCCTTCAGGTAATGCAAATTCAATCCAGCGGGCATGAAGCGTCATGTTGCCGGTTACTTCGCGGCTAAAATCCCATCTCTCGCCTTCCGGGCTGCCGACATACCAGCCTGCAAGAATATGCCCTGCTCTTATTACATAAGGCTCGGACATCTGCTGGTTGTTGTGAAGTACACGGGCCGTAAGAACGCTGACATTGCCGTTTCTGGGGAATGTTCCGCCGTTGCCCTGGAAGGTCACCAGCCACGAGTTATTACCGTTAGCCGTCGTCCAGTTGGCGTAAAGGTCCATGGAGGCTGTTGCCCGCCTTGTTGCCAGGTCAATCTTCGCACCTTCCGCATTCGGACTCTCGTACCAGCCTTCTATCCCGTAATTGGCCCTGGTAAATAATACCCTGGGGTTTCCTATTATTTCGTTATTCGGAACAAAAACAATATCATATTCGGGTAAACCTCTGTTGCCCCAGAATATTATCGCATGATGCCCAGCCGGTATATCCAGAGGTATGGCCCTGGTAATGGCCGCTTCGCCGGCGCCGCTGGCATTTACAGCCTGCACCTTGAAAGTGTAGACAATGCCGTTTGTGAGGCCGGTAAAGGTGTAAGCGGTATTATCCCCCGCATCCACCCAGCTAAGACCGTTGTCGCTTGAAACCTCGTACCCAGTAATCGGGCTGCCACCGTCGCTCGCAGGTGATGTCCAGCTTAGCAATACCTGGCTGTTGCCGGGCTTTGCTGTGAAGTTTTGCGGCGCAGAAGCCGTTTTTACACGGCTGATGTTTATATCATCCGGGTTAATGACAATTTCCACGACCGTGTCCTTAATATAGGCCTTGGCCTCAAAAACGCCTGTGCCGTCAATGGCATCCAGTTGAACCTGGATAAGGTAGTCCCCGTGGGCGTCAATGGGAAAGCCCAAAAAATCGCCCGAGGGGAGGAGCCCAACCACATCCACATAGCCGGTTTTGTTAAACTGTATCGGCACAGGGGGAGCAAAATGATCTTCATATGTGAGTATAAGAGGTTCGTATTGATCGTGGCGGAGATTTAAGATAACTACCGAAGAAATAAGCGCCCTGGTGTTATTGGTGATTTTAATGGCGCCCCGGCCTGCTCCGGCGTCAGGGGGTAACAGGTCTTCCTCGTCAACATCGTTTGGAACAGGCGGCCATTCCTGGGTTATTGTGTATTCGCCGCGGTTATTCAAATAAAAGTACAAATAATGTTCCCTGACCGATTGGGGATCATTCGACGGAACAACAATGAAATTTTTGGGACCGACGGTTAACAGATTATTATCTGACCAGTAATTTACACTCCCTTCCCAGGTTCCCTGTCCCAGGGCGATGGATTGCCTGTCATTAACATTAACCCTTCCCATTGTATAATGAGAGCCGGCCATGGAGAAATGAACGCTGTCGATAACCTGGCTGTTTGTTCTGTTTACAACAACAAAGGTTGCCATTTTCGTCCTGTTTTCCGGCAGAATGACAGCGGGGATTGAGCCTTCTCCAGGCAGCGGGTCAGGCGCCGGAGTGCCTGTATCTTTCGAATCAGAAATGTTTACAAACACATCAAGTGAAATATTGTAGTTGCCGCCGGAACCGTTTCCGCCGTTTTCCATCTCAACAATATCAATATCTATGTCTCCGTCCAGGTTACGGAAAAGAGTAAGCTCTACCAAATTCTTTGGTAGCGGCAGTGGAACACTAATGGATTTACTGCCCGATTTAATATTATTGGCATTTAAGAAATCTTCGTATTGTATTTCTACCAGATAATTGTGCTCACTTGGATTAAGATATACAGCCTTTTTTTCCAGGCTTCTTGGCCTGTTTCTAAAGGATGTTTCGTGCGGAAGTTTGTTTTTTGAATCTTCCACCCAATCCGGCTGGGTTATGGAAACCTCTTTCACATCCACGGTTTTTGACCGGTTTGAAATGACAAGAACAGAAGAATCTGCATCGCTGACGTTAATATCTCCTGTAATGTGTAAACTTAAGCTGTCCGGATCGAAGTTCATGGGGTTAAAACAGGATAGCAAAACAGCGGGAATCCCCAAAATTAGTAATCTTTTTAAATTTTTCATAAAATCCTCCATAAAATTATTAAATTAAACATGACTATTACAGATGCGAATGAAAGACGCAAAGTAAATTCAGAGGCATGTTATTTTTAATTGACAGACCAGGCGGAAGGCCAAGCCTGCCGTAAAAAAGCATTCATACTTTCTAATGTAAATGTAATAAAACCTGTGTCTGGCGGCAACAAAAAAAGGTTAATTGAAGGGAAGCTATTTGCCCTTGGCAGGCGGAAAAATACTCTAGGAATATCGTTCCAGGAAACGTTTCAGCCGGTCACTTGACGGGTTATCAAGCACTTCGGGCGAACCGTATTCGATTACCACGCCTTCGTCGATAAAAAGAATGATATCGGCAACCTGGCGGGCGAACTGCATCTCGTGGGTTACGATAATCATCGTCGTATTTTTATCCGCCAGGCCGCGGATTACTTTTAATACTTCGCCTGTTAATTCGGGATCGAGGGCGGAGGTTGGTTCATCAAAACACAAAATATCGGGCTTTAGCGCCAGTGCCCTGGCGATGGCAACACGCTGCTGCTGGCCGCCGGATAACTGGTACGGATAAAAATCCCTTTTACTGGACAGACCGGTTTGTTCCATCAGCAGCATGCCCTGGCGGTGTATTTCAGCCAAAAAAGTCTTCTTGTTTTTTTTATAATCGGGCAGCTTTTTTGCGGCCAGCTCGCGGGCCAGCACAATATTCTCAAAGGCGGTGTACTGCGGAAAAAGGTTAAAGGCCTGAAAAACAAGCCCGAAATGCAGCCGTTTCTGTCTTATGCTCTGCTCGTCAAGCCGGCCCTTTTCCGCAGAATCATATAAGGTTTCGCCGCGCACAACAATACGCCCGCTATCGGGCCGTTCCAGAAAATTTAAACAGCGTAAAAGCGTTGTTTTACCGCTGCCCGAAGAACCGATAATGGCAAGCACCCTGCCTTCATCAAGCGAAAAACTGATATCGTTCAGTACCTCGGCAGTGCCAAACCGCTTTACAATGTTCTGTACTTCCAGAATAGCCATGTTTATCCTTACCCGGGCTTATCGAACCGGCTCTTAAGCCTTAAAATAATCCAGTCTTTTTTCTATATGTCCAAACAATAGAGTCAGGATTCCCACAAACAGCAGGTAGTAAACTCCGGTATAAAACAACGGCCAAATCAGGCCGGTAGTCATAATATCTTCTGCAACCTTTATTATTTCCATTACTACGATTACACGGGCCAGAGCAGTGTCTTTGACCAGGGTGATAACCTCGTTTGCCATGGGCGCCATAATTCGTTTAACGACTTGTAAAAGTACAACACGAAAGAAAATCTGGGATTTTGTCATTCCCAGAACCTGCCCCGCTTCGTATTGACTGCGGGAGATGCTTTCGATGCCGCCGCGGTAAATTTCGCTGAAATAGCAGGCGTAATTGAATACGAAGGCAATAACCGCCGCATTAAACCGGGTCGCAAAAGGTGTACCAAAAATGATGCCCGGCACATAAAAGATAACCAATACCTGGAGCATCAGAGGCGTACCCCTGATAATCCAGACAATCATTTTTGTAAGATAACGAAGCGGAAAAAACCTGGACATGGAGCCAAATGAAATCACTAGACCCAGGGGAAGCGCGAACAAAAGCGTTAATGCGAACAACTGAAGCGTGGTACGAAAACCAAGCAACAGCCTGAATGTGACTTCTAAAAAACCCATAAATTGGTTTTAAATTTACATGTCCTGTATTCTGGTTGTATCCAGCTTAAGGGTATTTTCCAAACCGTATTTTTGAGCCAGCCTGCTCATCGTTCCATCGTTAAACAATTCCTGAATAGCCCGATTGACCCTTGCGACCAGGGGGCTGCCCTTGGAGAAACCAATGGCATAAACTTCAGCATCCATTTCGATGGGTGCAATCATCAAGTCGGCATTATCTCCTACACCGACCAGTTGCTCGGCGAGAAGAATATCGACCATCGCAAAATCGACAGCCCCGGACTTAACCTCGATAAAGGTGTCTATTTGCGCAGATGAACCGATAAATCTGCCGCTTTCCCCGATGGCTTCCTTCGCGATGCTTTCACCGGCTGAACCGGCTTCCGCCGCTACAGTTTTACCAACCAGGTTTGCCAAAGAGCGGAAGTCTCCGGCTCTTGATGTCCTGATTACCACTGCCTGCTGGTTAAGCATATAGCTGTACGTAAAATCGACATCCTCGTATCTCTGCCTTCCGGTTACCGAATCGACAACATTTGCCGTCATTCCGTTCCAGATACAGGAGATGGTACCGGCCTGGAGCTCGATAAATTTCCTGCCCCACTCAATCTGCTGAAACTCCACCTGCATCCCCAGCTTGGCGCCCACAGCCTGGGCAAATTCCGTATCAAAACCCGTCCAATTCCCGTTGCTGTCCAGGTAATTCATGGGCTCAAAGAGAGTAACCCCACAGATGAGTTTTTCACCTGCGCCGTCTCTTCTGCCTCCGGCAAAAACCATTCCGGCAATGACCAGAAGGCACACCAATGCAAAAACAATCCTTTTCAACTTGTCCTCCAAATAATATAAAGTTTACCCTACAATACCGCAAATTCGGCCATTTAATCAAGAGACTGCCATCGGGCAGATCACTTCCTGCCGAACAGCTTTCTGGGCGCTTCCTTTTCCGTTATGCGATCAAGAACGATAATTGCCAGCCGTTTGAATTGCGGCGGAAGCAATTCCTCGTCCGGTGTATTGTAGTATTCAAGCAGACTGTTCAACTCGGCACGGGACTGCTGGTATTTTTTCTGTTTGTAATGTATAAATGCAATTTCGTACTCGGCGGTAATTACAAGGTCGATGCTGCTTCGGTTCCTGTCGAGCAGGGCCTCGTAATAATCCAGGGCCGTCTTGTAGCGGTTACGATCGGATGCTTCCTGAGCGCGCTGGATCAGCTCCGCCGGTGAAAGATCATAACTGATATTTACCGTAGAAGCGCAGGAGAAAAACAAAAGAACCACCGGAACAATAAAAATACGTAAATTGAAAGGATTTTTGTTCATTCCCTTATTATACAGCCCAAATTCACCTTGGTAAATAGCATGTTTTAGGTACACATTTCTATCATTGCTATAGTTGTAAAAAGAAGGCACAATAAACCATGAACAAGCGGAGAACATCATGATTGCAGGCATAATCGGCGCCACAGGTTATACAGGGGCGGAGCTGGTCAGGCTGCTTTACGGTCATCCAAAAATCGAGAAAATGCTTTTAAGTTCGGTAAATTTTGAGGGACAGAGCATCGAAGAAGTTTACCCCAACTTTTTGGGTAAAATCCCCGGTAAATTACTGAATGCCGAAGAAGTGATCGCAGCCTCGGATTTCATCTTCGCCGCCCTGCCCCACGGCACGGGCGAGTCTTTTGCCCATGCCTGCATGGAGCGTAAAATTCATTATATTGATCTTTCCGCGGACTTCCGCTTCGACGATGATGAAGCGACATTCAGCGCATGGTACGGTAAGCCTTACAAACACAGCGAACTGCACAAACGCTCGGTATACGGTCTGCCGGAACTGAACCGCCGCCGGATAAGGGAACTTGCCGCATCGGCAGCGGTAATTATCGGCAACCCCGGCTGTTATCCGACGGGAGCATCGTTGGGCGCTTTTCCTGCTCTGGCAAAGGGCCTTGCCGCCGGCACAATCATTGTGGACTCAGCCTCGGGCATTACAGGCGGCGGCAGGGAGCCCTCACGCTCCTTCCATTACCCGGAATGCGCCGACTCCATCGCTCCATACAAGGTTGGTCAGCACAGGCACACACCGGAGATTGCCCGTAACTTTGCGGCAATGGCCGGCGGCAATCCAGTGCCAGCCCTGATCTTCACTCCGCACCTTGCGCCGATGAACCGCGGCATCCTCAGCACAATTTACATCCCCCTTGCACCTGAGTGGCGCGTAACGCCGCACACAGCCGGCGGGATAAGGCTGCCGTCGAAGGAAGTCGAAGCAAAAACAGTGCAGATACATGATCTATATGCGGATTTTTACAAAGACGAACCCTTTGTAAGAGTACTGCCAGCCGGCCTTACAGCCTCGACCAACCGGGTGCGGCAGTCCAATTACTGCGATATATCCGTTCACATGGAGCAGGGCGGCGGCACACTTATCATTGTTACAGCTATCGACAATATGGTAAAAGGCGCCGCAGGCCAGGCTGTTCAAAACATGAATATAATTTTTGGCTTTGACGAAAAGACCGGACTGGAAGCAATTCCGGCTTTATTTTAAGAGCTCACCTTACGCAAGGAGTTAAAACATGAAGAATTCTAACCACAAACCACGCGAACAACACGAACCGTTAGTATTAAATTCTGCAGATTACCATCAAAAAATCATATTATTTAGAAAAAATAATATGTTAAGAAAGTTAAGGAAGTCCTCTAAACAACAAGTTCGTGATAGTTTGTGAGGTTCGTGGTAAAAAAATAAGAAAAGTGTGTAATATGAGTAAAGAGGTTATAAAAATGAAAGAAATTACAGGAGGCGTCTGCGCCCCAAAAGGATTTAAAGCCGGCGGCATCTGGTGTGGCATTAAGGCCGGTTCAAAAAAAAGGGATTTAGCCCTTATATATTCGGAAAAAAGCTCTGATGCGGCGGCGATGTTTACAGCTAACAGGGTAAAGGCCGCCAGCGTGCTGGTAAGCCAGGAACATCTTGCCGGCGGAAAACTGCGCGCCATTATCGCCAATTCCGGCAACGCCAATGCCTGCACAGGTCAGGCCGGGCTGGATGCAGCCAGGCGCATGGCGGAGCTTGCAGCCGCCGAATTGAAAACAAACCCAAAAGAAGTTGCCGTTGCTTCCACCGGCGTCATCGGCGTTCCCCTGCCAATTGCCGCGATAGAAAGCGGCGTTAAGCCCCTTGTAAACAGCCTGCACAGCGGCGAAGAAGGTCATGCCGCCGCTCTGGAAGCGATAATGACGACCGATATCCGCAAAAAGGAAATCGCGGTAGAAATCGAAATCGGCGGCAGCCGGATTGCCATTGGCGGCATGACCAAGGGCTCGGGGATGATGCACCCCAATATGGCTACAATGCTATGTTTTCTTACCACCGATGCCGCCATTTCGCCGGACGCCCTGGATAAAAGCCTTCGCCTGGCCGTCCAGCGCTCCTTCCACCGCATCACCATAGACGGCGACACTTCCACCAACGACACTGTAATCATCATGGCAAACGGCGAGGCAGGGAATCCGCCAATCACGGCCGGCAGCGCCGCCTGCGAAATATTTGCCGCCGCCCTGGAAAAATGCTGCATCGCCCTCGCCAGGCAAATGGCGCGCGACGGCGAAGGCGCCACAAAACTCCTTACCGTTACGGTTAAAGGCGCCGCTGACGAAAAGACAGCCGAAGTTATGGCGCGCACGGTAGCGGGTTCCAGCCTGGTCAAAGCCGCATGCTTCGGGGCGGATGCCAACTACGGCCGTGTGTTATGTGCACTGGGGTATGCCGGCCCCGATTTTAACCTGGAAAAAACCGGCGTTGTTTTCAAAAGCCGCGCCGGAGAAATAGAATTGTTCAAGAACGGCATGCCCGTTCTGTTCTCCGAAGAAAACGCAAAACGTATTCTTAGCGAAGAAGAAATCGAAATCGTCGCCGATCTTGGCGGCGGCCCGGGAACGTCAACAGCCTGGGGCTGCGATCTTACCTACGATTATGTTAAAATAAACGGAGATTACCGCTCATAGAGGAAAACCGATGAATCAAAAAATAATCGACAGCAGCGACAGGGCAGAAATATTAATTCATGCCCTGCCCTACATAAAACGTTTTTATAACAAAACAATAGTGGTTAAATACGGCGGAAACGCGATGATCAGCGAACAGCTTAAAATGGCCGTAATTCAGGATATTATTCTTATGTCATGTGTCGGCATCCGCACCGTGCTGGTACACGGAGGCGGTCCGGAAATAGACGCAATGCTAAAAAAAACCGGCAAAGAAAGCCGCTTTGTAGACGGGCTGCGGTATACAGACGAAGAAACAATGGAAATTGTCCAGATGGTTCTTTGCGGCAGGATAAACAAGGAGATAGCCGGCCTGATTGAAAGTAACGGAGGCAGGGCTGTCGGCCTAAGCGGAATCGACGGCTCCATGCTAAAGGCCCGTCTGATAAACGGCAGAGAGCTTGGACTGGTAGGTGAAATAACAGAGGTAGACATATCCATATTGAACACTGTTTTGGATTCAGGAGTTATCCCTGTAGTATCATCTGTTGCTCTTGGAACAGGCGAAACAGAGGGACAGGCCCTGAACATCAACGCGGATACCGCAGCAGCCAAAATAGCCGCAGCCCTCGGTGCGGAAAAGCTTGTGCTAATGACGGATGTGCAGGGAATACTTCGCGACGTTCAACAGCCGGATTCCCTGATAAAATCCGCAACCCGCAAAGAACTGGAAAAGTATAAAAAAGAAGGCGTCCTTAGCAAGGGCATGATTCCCAAGGCGGATTGCTGCATTCTGGCGCTGGACGGCGGCGTAAAAAAAGCCCATATAATCGACGGACGCCTTCCACACGCCCTCTTAATAGAACTTTTCACCGATGAGGGAATTGGCACAATGATTACGGATAACGCATAATGCACATAAAAAGAATTCTTTTAATTATTGCCGTTATTTATCTTGCTACAGCGCCTGCCCTTTATGCCCAGAGAAGAGGCGAAAATCTTACAATCAAGATCGCTGTAGCGGGGCCGGGCAATGAACTTTATTTTTGGTGGGGGCACATCGCTCTGGTAGTAGAAGACTCCGCTACAGGCAGAAGCAACTTTTTCGACTACGGGCTTTTCTCTTTCGAGAACGAAAACTTTTTTACAAATTTTGCAATGGGCAGGCTCCTCTACTCAAGCGGCGCCTCCCCCTCGATTATCAATATCGAAGGCTACATAGAAACAAACCGCAGTGTAGTATTTTATACTCTTGATTTGCCGCCGGAAAAGAGAGAGGAAGTACGCATTTTCGCCGAAAACAATATCCTTCCCGAAAACAGGGATTATTTTTATCACCACTTTAGAGATAACTGCTCCACCAGGATACGGGACATAATCGATCTTGCGACAGACGGACGGTTCAAGGAACAATACGGCGAGGCTCCAAGCCGCTTTACACTGCGCCAGCATGTGCGCCGCCACACCTGGTTTAATCCCTTTATCGACTGGATTTTGAATTTCTGGATGGGACAGGGTATTGATGTTCCCATAACAGTCTGGGACGATATGTTCCTGCCCTCCGAGGTCGGAAAACGTATCGATGAATTTTACTATACCGATAATAACGGCGATAGCCGAAAACTGGTCTCAAAAATTGAAACCATCTATAAAGCCGTGAACCGCCCCGCTGTACTCGACACCCCCCGCAGACAGTGGCCGAGGGAACTTGCATTCAGCCTGGCTGTATCCGCCGTTCTTGTCCTGTTCTTTTTTTTACACATAAAAAAATACCGGTCGGGACAGATACTGATCGGCATAAGCCAGGCTTTGGCAGGGCTGATATTCGGCGGCGCGGGCCTGCTCCTTTATTTTTTGGCCCTATTTACCAACCATGACTACACCTATGCAAACGCCAATATGCTCTTTGGAAGCCCGCTTCTGCTCGCGGCAATTCCCCTCGGCCTGCGTTATGCGCTAACCGATGATATGTGGAAGCTTGCCGTTACATACCGGCTCCTGCTTATCCTGTGGTTTGTTACAACACTGGGTGCCCTTGCATCAATACTTATAAAAATCCTTCCCTGGTTTTGGCAGCAAAATCTTACCGACCAGATGCTGATGCTTCCCATAGCCCTGACCCTTACTGTCGGACTTTTCTTGCTGCCAAGGGTAAGGCTGTAAAAAGACAGGCAAATGGGTGTTTTGGAAGAATGGCGTAAAATAAAATACACGGAAACCTTTGAACAGGAGCTTAGGGGGCTAAGCCGCCGCAGGCTCGCCGATCCGCTCTGTAAAGTTGAGGATCTGGAGGGAATTCTTAAGGCCCTGTATATAAACAACGGCGCCGACTGGGGGGGCCGGGGCGACGTGCAGGACATAATCCTGGCCGCTACAATAGCGGCCTATGAGCACTTTATAGCCGAGTGGAAAAGGGGCAAAAGCCATACAATTTTGTAACTTTCCCCCGCCTTATTGGTTGTATAGACAGCAGCTAGAGAGCATTTCATGTTCCTCCTATCTTTTTACCCCGGAGTTACTCCTTTCTCCGGGGTTTTTTCTTTTACCGGGGTTTATGGAAATTTTCATATTGTAAAACTTGTTAAACCGTCCGTTTTTGTGTAAAATGATTATTGTAGAAGTTTGGACACCGGGATTGAGAAAGGGAAATGAGAAGGAAAAACAAGGATTTTAAGTACATTATGAGCCTGGATTCAGAGTTGAATCAGATTCAGGATTTGGATGTACTTTTGGAAAGAATACTTCTGGAAGCGCGCAAGGTTGTCAACGCCGATGCCGGCTCCATTTACGTCGTAACATCAGAGCTTGCCAAAGAGGCCGAAAAACTTTCGATAAAATACTCCCAAAACGATACGATTAAAAAACAGCTTCCCCCCGGAGAAAAGATGATATATTCTGTCTTTTCGGTGCCGATAGACGAGAAGTCAATATCCGGCTACTGCGCCTTGACCAAAAAGCCCATTAACATTCCCGATATGTATAACATAGAGCCCAACGCACCTTTTTCCTTTAATTCAACATTCGACAAAATTTCCGGGTACAAGACCACATCAACCCTTACAGTTCCGCTGGTTACAGCCCACGGTATTTTAATGGGCGTAATCCAGGTTATTAACGCAAAAGATAAAAAAGGACATACAATACCGTTTTCCGCCGACGATGAACTACTGATTACCCATTTTGCAGCTAACGCAACCATAGCCCTGCAGCGCGCCTATATGACAAGGGCGATGGTTTTACGGATGATAAAAATGTCGGAACTAAGGGACCCCAAGGAAACGGGAACCCATGTAAACAGGGTTGCCGGTTACTCTGCGGAAATATATGACCGTTGGGCTTACCATCGCGGTGTCTCTCAGGTAGAACGGGATAAATTCAGGGATATTCTGAAAATCGGCTCCATGCTGCACGATGTCGGGAAAGTGGCAATCTCCGATGTCATTCTTAAAAAACCGGCCCGCCTAACACCGGAAGAATACGCCATTATGCAAAACCATACTCTTTACGGTGCGGTTCTTTTCGATGACGCCCAGTCGCCGGCGGATCATCTTGCCAGGGAGATTGCCCTTTCACATCATGAAAACTGGGACGGAACAGGATATCCGGGCTATGTCGATCCGGTATCAAGAGTCCCGTTAAAACTTGACAGTTCGGGAAAACCTCTGGGAATGAAGGGAGAGGAAATACCGCTTGGGGGCAGAATTGTCGCCATTGCAGATGTATTTGACGCTCTGTGTTCAAAGCGGGTTTACAAGGAGCCGTGGTCAGAAAGCCAGGTGTTATCCGAAATGCGTAAACTCGCCGGTTCAAAATTCGATCCTGAGCTGATTGATGTTTTCTTCGAGATACTTCCTGCCATAAAACAAACCCAGCAGTTGTACCCGGAAGAATAGTAACGCCGACAATATTAAAAAGGAGGCGGCAGTGAAACAATATCGCATTAAAATTATGTTATTTACGTTTGCCGCCGCCGCGATATGCACAACATGCGGGGGATCTTCCGTAAACGGCGAAACTTCCGAAAATGGCGGGTACACAGAAAATGGCAGCCACACCGGAAGCGAAATCACTTCTGAAAAAGAATTCCTGGAACACTTCGGCAAAGGCCGTCTGCTGATCGGAGCAATGGCAAATGATCCCTTTTTTGCTCAAAACCCGAATTTACTGGATGTAAGGTATTTATATTTGTCAGATGCCATTTTTACAGGGCCTGCAGTTCCAACACAATTCAATGCAGCAGACGAAAGATGGTGGGGGTGGTGGCAGGATCGCAGCCGGCCGCCGGGTCAATACCTGAGGGACTTTTTGAACAAAACAGAACAAGCCGGACAGATACCAATGATCACCTATTATACATTTGCACAGACTTCCGGCAGAGAATCGCAGGTGTCCCCCGCAAATGATGTTTCATTTTTAACAAGATATTTCAATGACTGGCGCTTCATGCTTCAGCAGATAGGGAACTGCAGGGCTATCATACATATCGAGCCGGATCTTTGGGGCTATGCACAACATCGCATAAAGGAAAATACAGGAAACGATAACGATTTATCTCCTGAACAACTTCCTGCCAGGGTTCGCGATGCCAACCCGGCAGACGGAGCGGGATTCAACAATACATTTGCAGGATTTACAAAATGTCTTATATACATGGCAAGAAAATATGCACCTAATGCACTTGTCGGGCTGCACGCCTCCGCCTGGGCAACAGGCAGCGATATAAATATAAACCGAAACCCGGGGCTTAACATAAAAGCGCATGCCGCTCTGGTCGGGAACTTTATGCTGGAACTGGGCGCCGGCGAAGCGGATTTCCTGGCTGTTGAAGCCCTGGACAGAGACGCTGATTATTACCAGCTCAGGCGCGGAGAGAATCGCTGGTGGAATACCAACAGCACTTTGCCGAATTTTGCCCAGCACTTCCAATGGGCGGCGGAACTCAAAACCATTATCGGAAAGCCGCTGGTCTGGTGGCAGCTTCCGGTAGGCTACTCAGGCTCTCCCAATATTGATGCAGTTTACCCTTTTACTCAGGGGCATGAGCAGGGATATAAAGATAACCGTGCCGACTATTTTTTGACACATACTAACGACATTGTTTCCATGGGAGGGGTTTTAATTGCTTTCGGCGCGGGAGCAGATACGCAGACCAACCCACTTACAGACGGAGGCAATCTGGCGCGCCTTATCAGAAATTATAAACAGTCTACCGCGGGGTACGGCTATTAGCGCAATGGCGCCTTGAGTTTAACACCCTGTCCAGGCTATCGGCATAAGTTTTAAGTTCTTTTCTCCCGTAGGATTTTTTACGCTCGATCCCCAGTCCGCTTTCGGCAAGGTCTACCATAAAGTTACGCAGGGAAAGCAGTTCGTTTATATTTTCCCCGGTAAAGACACGCCCGCGGTCGTCAATAACCGTAACATTTCTTTCGACAAGACGTTTGGCCAGGGGAACATCACGGCTTATCGCAATATCGCCTGCTTCCGCCAGTTCAACAATTCTGTTATCGGCGGAGTTTTCACCGTTGGGGCATACTTCCATCAGCTCATCGTCAATGCCCGGTAGCCTGCGGTTAGCTGCAAACACAGCCCTGATGCCAAGGGCCGCCGCCCTACGCTGAGTAAGTTCCCTCGCCTCTTTTGGACAGGAATCGGCGTCCACAAGAATTTTCATAAGCTTCCCTGGAGGCCGCTTCCTTCCAGGCAGTCCCCGGCGGCGGCGGCATAGAGCGTGTAATCTCCGGAAAAATCCAATCCCTTTCCGCCTGCGGGGATAAAAAACGATTCGCCCTTTTTGAATGTTGCGCCGCCTGAAATTTCAAGTTCTCCGCCGTTAACAATACAGACAGCCGGCCCCTCCGGAGAGTGCATCTTTCCGCACAGGAGCGAAAGGTAAAACTCAGCGCAGGGCGCCGGATAATGAAGGGGCTTGCCGGCGGGGGGCGCCTTGAAAATCTGCGGTATAAAGGGAACAAAATCGAGAATATTAACCAGCTCCCGAATATCAACATTTTTTGTTGTAAGCCCCCCGCGCAGTACATTGTCCGAATTAGACATCAACTCCACTCCAAAGCCGCTGATGTAAGAGTGCATTGTTCCAGAGCCGGTAAAAACAGCCTCTCCGGGCTGCAGGGTAAGAATGTTCAGATATAGGGGGCTCAATATCGCCGGATCGCGGGGGTACATTTCGGCAAAACACAGCATCAGTTCCCGCTGTTCAGTAGAAATTGTGTTATCGCCGGACATTAACAGCCCGCTGCAAATTCTGTTTCCAATTTCCTCAATTTGCGCCCCCGGCAGATTAAAAAGGGCTGTGAAAAATTTTTCCAGCGGCTTTTCGCCGGATCCAATGGCGGCAATTAACGGCGCAATAATCCCGCGCAATGAAGAAAACGCTTCAAGAAAGCCGTGGATTTCTGCCGGCTCTCGAAAACCGCACATCATTGTAAAGGGGGTAAGGGCGCAGATGATCTCCGGCTTGTGGTTTGGATCCCTGTAATTACGTTTTGGATCGTCCAGGGCAAGGCCGGCACTGTTTTCCCTTTCAAAGCCTGCCCTCGCCTGGCTGATGTTCGGGTGGGCCTGGATGGAGAGGGGCTTTCCTGCGGCAAGCAGTTTGAACAGAAAAGGAAGCTCACCGTATTGCCGCGCTGTTTTTTCTCCGAGGAAGTATTCAGGGTTTCCGGCGATTAGTTCTGCAAGGCTTATTTTCCCGCCCGCCGCCTCCGCCAGGGAGGGCGCACCCGGATGGGTTCCCATCCACATTTCGGCCCAGGGAAGGCCTTCCCTGTTTTCAAGACCGAGGAAAGAGGGGATCGCATCAACAGACCCCCAATCATAGTGCCTTATTTTGTTGTGGAGTTTGTAAAAGCCCCCGGATTCACTCATTATCGGGAACCTTTTTCAAAGCCTGATCGAGTCTGGCAATTAGGTTCCATGTCCGTTTTTCCGCTTCCAGTTCTTCGCCCTGCCTGTTAGCCTCGGCTTCCCCTTCGCGCTGACGCATTTTGTTTATCTCGTCGCATAACAAAAAGCCTGTCAGAATAGCCACATTCAGGGCGTCTTTAATGCCGGAAATACTTTGAGTGTTTTCGACCGCGGCCTTGTATTGTTCCAGGACTTCCAGTAAATATGTTTCGTCTTCCGCGACAGTTATGGTGAATTTCGTTCCCAGAATATCCAGCAAAAGCTCATTCACCGCAGCAAACTCCTAAAAAATATCCAGCTCACCGTCCGCAGAACGTGAATCATCATCCTCGCCGGCCAGGGGATCGGCAATATCTTTTTCGATTTCTCCCTCAGGAATCTCAAAGAACATCTCCGCCGGCGCCGGCTGTTTGGCCGCCGCAGGCTTGCTTGTAACAGGTTTAGCTGCCGCAGGGCTTTCTTTCGGCGGCGGTGCTTCCTGCTCCCTGGCAGGGGTTTTTGCAGCAGGTGATTTAGCCGCGCCCTTAGCGGCGGTCTGTTTTTCCTTCAGGCTCTTGTCAATGGCATCTTCAAACTGGCTCAGCCTGTCCAAAGCAGAAAGTATTCCGTCCTCAATACGGCTCTGATCTTCCTTAAAACGCATAACAAGCACTTCAAGCTCATCAACCCGCTTCTGATAGGCATCCAGCTTTACACGCCATTCCGATTCTTTTTTTAACAGGGCGGCATTTTCCGCGTTTACACGATCAACATGCTCTATAGCCCTGGCAACTTTTGTCTCCAGCAGTTTAACCTGCTCAAGGCTGACCATGGTTTATGCTCCCAACGCCGCTTTGGCTTTTCCGACTATCGCCCTGAAAGCCGGCGCATCTTCTGTGGCAAGCCACGCCAATGCCTTGCGATCTATGGCAATTTCCGCCTTACCCAGCCCGGCAATCAGCCGTGAATAGGAAATGCCCTCTTCCCGACATGCTGCATTTATCCTGATGATCCACAGTTTTCTAAACTCCCCCTTCCGGTCGCGCCTGTCCCTGTATGCATAGGACATGGCCTTGGTAACGGCATCCTTGGCTGTTTTGTAGTTCGTACTCCTGCGGCCCCAAAAGCCCTTGGCTTGTTTAAGTATCTTTTTACGATGGTTCTTTCTTTTGGAACCGTCTATTGCTCTTGGCATAATTATCCCCTTGTACCTTTAGCCGTAAGGCAAAAGCTGTTTTCTGATAACCGGAACATTATCGCTGGACAGAATACCCGCACTGCGCAATTTCCGTTTTCGCTTGGTCGACTTTTTTGTTAAAATATGGCGCAGATTCTGTTTTTTGTACTTAACCTTTCCGCTGCCGGTAAAGGAAAAGCGTTTTGCCGCGCTCTTTTTGGTTTTCATTTTAGGCATTTGCCACCTCTCTGAATATACTAAGCCTCACATTGGAAGCTTCTATTTTTTGGATTTAGGA
This sequence comes from Treponema sp., assembly GCA_009777535.1. Classification (GTDB taxonomy): domain Bacteria; phylum Spirochaetota; class Spirochaetia; order Treponematales; family Breznakiellaceae; genus WQXQ01. The sequence goes on along the minus strand of WRLP01000003.1, from coordinate 30,784 downwards.
CTTAAAACCATGGACATAAACCGGCCTTCCATTGCAGGCGGTTTATCCATAACATAATCCCCTTCGATTCGCGCAAGAACATCCTTTAACACATCCAGTCCAAGTTCTGTATGGGCAAGCTCACGGCCTCTGAACCGGATTGTAACTTTGACCTTGTTGCCCTCGCCCAAAAATCCTTTGATATGTTTGGACTTAAAATCCAGATCATGATCGTCGATCTTCGGCTGCATCCGGATTTCTTTTAATTTTAATAGTTTCTGTTTTTTCTTGGAATCCCGGACCTTTTTTTCATTTTCAAACTTGAATTTGCCGTAGTTCAGTATCTTTACCACCGGAGGCACTGCCTGGGGCGCTACCTCTACAAGGTCAAGACCTGCTTCCCTGGCAAGCGCAAGCGCTTCCACGACCGGCATAATCCCCTGATGCTCTCCCTCATCCCTGATGAGACGCACTTCCTGTACCCGAATCTGCTCATTAATCCTTAAATCCTTATCCGCCAACTGGCCTCCTTAATACTTTCCGATCCAACGGGGGAGGATCGGTTATTATTGGTCATTTTATCAAATTTGCCGGGTTTGTGTCCAGAGGATTCCCCCCAATTACCGCATCGTAAGAACGGCTGCGCCGCCGCTAAGAATCGCCGTAACCGGGATCGCTATCAGTGTAAAATTCCGCCAGAATTTTGAGGTTTTTTCGTATTTCGCCGATAAGGCCGACTGCATCCTGTAGGTTTCGGACATTTCGTTCAGCCGTACTTGAAAGGCTTGCAGTAATTTCTCCTGCTCTGTGATTATGTTCTCGTAGGTTTCGATTAAGTTCCCGCTCTCGCTCAAGTTCCTGTGCAAGTCTTCCAATAGTTTCTGCTGCTCTTCCATGTTCAAAAGCGTACCGGTGATCAAGTTCTCCAATTGTTCCAGGTCCTCTTCGACAAATGAAAAATCCTGTGAGTAAAGCGCCGGCGAGAAAAGCAGCAAAGAGATAACAAAACAGGCGAATCGGTTTAATTTCATGCAAGAGATAACTCCTCAAAACAATTTAATTTCATAAATGTATGCCCGAAATTGAAACTGAAAGCGGCTGCGCAAAGCCCTTCCGATGGCTGACGGTCTGATAGACATCTTTTTTTTAATAAAACCAGATTAACCATATACCGAAATCCATCACTGTATAATTCGCTTTTTATAACCACGCCGATGCCATCGTCAGGGCTTGTGCGCACCGCTTTCATAACATTTCCATGGCACACATTTACAAAGCAAAAATGATTTGCGTCACTAACATGAGAAAAGCCCGTGCGCTACTCTGTCGTTGTGGCTTATGCGTGTTATTTCTGCCTATATAAACAAAAGTAAGAAAAATTAGCTTTAAGGGCAAGAGAAAAACCTGTTTTTATATATTCGTTTAATTGTTTTCTAATTGTAAAGCAATATTTAAAACAACCTGAACGAACTTTTCAGGTTCTTCAACATTCGGAGAATGTGCTGATTCTTCAAATGCAAAAAATGATTTACCGGGTGCTTCTATTATTTCAAAATACCCACGAGATAATGCGTATGATACCTGATAATCGTATTTCCCGTGAATAATATAAACGGGTACTTGAAATAAAATTGATGGTTCAAACAGGTTGTTTTCTATAATATAATCCCACAAATGTTCTAATGAAAATGACATTCCCCGAATAAATTTTAATTTTTCTGAAAAAGTATACCCTTTAAAAAACAGTATATCCTTAACCAATCCGGCCATAGAAAAATTATCTCTTATGACTCCGATCCCGTATTTATTCATCAATGGTGATCGAACATTACCAATATATTCCAAAGTTGGAAAATCAAAAGCATTTTTATTAACCTTTTCCAGATTTCTGACGGCCGATTTGTCGCCTATCTCCATTGCATGTTGCAGCATATAATCATAAGCCAATTTTTCAGACTCTAATTGATTGGTTACCTGCCCAATACCAATGTAAGCCATATAATTCCCGGGATATTTTTCAATGGTTTTTATACCCAGAAATGAACCCCATGAATGTCCCATCAGATATATTTTTTCCTTGTTAAAACGATGCTTTAGATATTCGGTTATTTGGCGTGTGTCTTCCACCATTTGTTCGAGCGTCATCGTGTTTATTTCAATAGAATTGCTGAAACTCATACCTGCTCCACGCTGATCCCAATAACAAACAGTAAAGTGTTTTTCCAGGCGTTCATTGGTCTCGTATTGATAAAACATAGCTAATTCAGGACTGCCAGGACCGCCGTGCAGGAAAAGAATAACAGGGTTTTCCGGATTTTCAGAGCGTAAGAAAAATCCCTGCTGTATTCCATTAATTTCAATGAACTGTTTTTCTGCAAGCGAGTCGGCAATTACATTTCCCTCTTTATCTTTTAGCTGCTTCAACCTGCCAGGACTGTTTATTGCTAAAACAACCAACCCAATCAGCAAAACACCAATAACAGACGATATTGTTATCCCAAATATTTTAATAATTCTTTTCATTTTTTCTCCTGTGTTCTTATGCAGAATTTTTATAAATTTGTCAAAAAATAATTTTAAATACTCATATTATTATATTACCTAACTGCAGCATATATACAAGGCCGGCTGAACGGACTTTGGAAAACAGCTCAAAGAGGCGTTGTCCCCCTAACCGTGCATCTGATCTCCCGTTGCTGCCCGCCGGGAGTCAAAAATGTTTCCAGCTGGGGAACAGCCTGCGTACACTGTGTTGTTGCTTCGGCGCATCTTGGAGCAAAGGGACAGCCGCTCTCCGGCCGCGCGGGATCTGACACTTTTCCGGGAATGGTCAGCAGCCGGCTCTGCGAATAATGGCTGCCGAAGCGGGGCGAGGCCGCAAGCAGGGCGCGTGTGTATGGGTGCCGGGGATCGCCGGTAATATCCGCTGCGCTGCCGGATTCCATTTCAAGGCCGCCGTACATTACCATTATGCGATCTGAAATTTCAGCTACCAGATCAATATCATGGCTGATAAAAATGATCGAAATATTTCTACGGCGGCGCAAAGTTTTTAATAAATCGATAATCTGCTTCTGTATCGTAAGATCCAGCGCCGTAGTCGGCTCGTCGGCTATCAGCAAATCGCAGCCCTGGGCAAGCGCGAGTGCAATGCCGATACGCTGCAGCTGGCCGCCGGAGAACTGGTGCGGAAAATTGGAAAGCCTCTCACTGCCCCTGTCCAGACCTGTCTCTGTAAGCAGCTCCAGTGCCCGTTTTTTGGCTTCCTCCCTGCTTATCTTGTTGTCGCTGTTTCTGAATGTTTCAAAAAACACACTCTCCATGTTTTGCAGCGGATCATAGGATCTGCCGGGCTCCTGAAAGATCATTCCGATTTTTTTACCGCGGTATTCACGCAGGGCTGCTGTTCCCAGACATGTTAATTCAGTTTCCTCATATTGAATGGAGCCCCGCACATTCGCGTTTTGCGGCAGCAAACCCGGTATCGCCAGGGTGCTTACGCTTTTTCCCGAACCGCTTTCGCCCACGATACCTAGCGCTTCACCCTTTTGCAGAGAAAACGATAATCCCCGCACAGCCTGCACACAGAATATATCCCTTCCGCGCATAACAGAAAAATCCACAGCCAGGCTGCTAACAACAAGTAGTGTGGGGGTTGGGGAATAGGGACTGGAGACTGGGGACTGGGAAAGTAGCTCTCTCTTATCTTTTATCTTTTCTATTTTATCTCCACTCTCTTCTCTTTTCCCTTTTACTTTTTCCCTATTACTTTTTCCCTTTTCTCTTTTACTTTTCCCTTTGTTATAGTTTGGATCAAAATAATCGCGTAATGCGTCTCCGATAAAATTAAAGGCTAAAGTTACACCTAACAGGAACCAAACCGGATTTAGTAGCCAGGGAAAAGCCCTTAAATTCGACAGGGTTGAAAGGTCGCGCTTAATAAGAGAACCCCAGCTTACGGCAGGATCGGTGATACCAAGCCCAAGGTATGAAAGAACCGTCTCGGTCATAATAAAGCCGGGGATGCTCAGGGCTACGCTCACTATAAGAAGGCTGGCTATCTGCGGAATAATATGCCGGAAAATTATGACAGGAGCTTTTATCATTTCCAGTCTGGCATTCAGGATAAATTCTTCCCGCTTAATGGCGTGTACCAGGCCGCGTATCGTACGGGCAGAGCCCGGCCAGCCCACAAGCGAAAGGATCAGCGTTATCATCATGTATGATTTACCGGGATCCATGTTCATCGCCAAAAGAGAGCGCAGGAATAAAATAAGATACAGGGTAGGTATCAGCATAAGGAATTCGGCAAACCGCATAATTGACCAGTCGGTTGCGCCGCCGAAGTAGCCGGAAAGACCGCCGGCCAGGGCGGCAAGAACAAGGGAAATTGCGGTTGCCACAAAGCCAATCGTAAGTGAAATGCGCGCACCGAAAACAATGCGGGAAAAAAGGTCCCTGCCAAGGTTGTCAGCCCCCATCAGGAATACCGGATAATCGCCCGATGGGCTGAAAAAATGCCGCTGGGCGGGAATTATTCCCCACAATAAATAAGGCTCTCCCTTGCCGAAGAATTTCAGCGGGGCATAGTAATCCCTTACACGGGCATATCTCATTGTTACGGTATTTGTTACACGCCATTCCTGAGCCTGGAGCCTGCCGGAGTAAAGGCGGACATTGGGCGGATGATAACTTTTGTCGGCAAATGAAGTGTTGGGCGAATATGGCGCAAAGAACTCGGCGAATATCATGACAAGATAAAGCAGAGCGAGGCATACAAGAGAAGCTATGCCCACCGGCCGTATTTTAAGATACGAAAAAAACTTTTTCATATTCGCGCTCATTCCTTCCCGTACCTGATTCTCGGGTCGACAAATGCCAGGGTAATATCAGCGAGCGCCATTCCGACCAGAACCAGAAAAGAAATGAACATCATGTTCGCCAGGACAAGGTTAATATCCTGCTGAATTACCGCTTCGTACATCAGCCTGCCAATCCCCGGATAGGCGAAAATTATTTCCAGAATCAACGAGCCGGAAAACAATCCTGCAAGAAGGTTTGCGCTGCCGGTGATATACGGATTAAGGGTGTTGCGGAATGCATGGGAAAAATAAACGCGCCATTCGGCAATGCCGCGGGAGCGAAGGCTGGTAATGTATGGCTGGCCAAGCTGATCCAGCATGGTGGCGCGGATCATGCGCAGGGTGCCTCCGACACCGCCCAGAAAAGCGGCTAACAGCGGCAGAAAAATGTGATGCGCATAGGAAAATACAAATTTCGCGGGTGCACTGGAAAAGGGAAAGGGCGGATAGGCGGTAACCGGAAAAAGCCCCGTAACCGAAGCGAGAAGCTGGAGCAGTATAAGCAGCAAAAGCCCCGGAAACGCATGCAGCAGAAGGGCAAAAAATGTAATGGCAAGATCGCCGCGCGTTCCAGCCTTTGTGGAAAAATAAACTCCCAGCACAAACGAAAAAACGGTTATCAGTATTAAAGATATTATATTTAACAGCAGGGAATTCAGGATGCGCGATGAAATAAGAAACGAAACCGGCGCTCGGGAGATCAGGCTTACCCCCAAATCGCCATGCAGAACAACACGGTTCAGCCAGCGGAAATATTGAACATAAAAAGGCTGATCCAGGCCAAGCTCCGCACGGCGCGCCGCAAGCTGATCCATGCTTAAACTCTGCAGATTAAGAGATGCCCTGCCGTGCTCGCTGAAAAGCTGCTGTATCATAATTTGATCCACAATGTCTCCGGGAGCGAGTGCCATCAAACCAAACACCGCCAGACCCAGCAAAAAGAGCATTATGGTCATTGTTAAAAGCCGGTTAATAATATACGAGAGGAGGGGAAAGCGCCGCCTGAATATGTATATAGGTTTTAATACAGCCCTTGCCGCCGCCGGAAAACGGCCGGGCTGGTTTTGTTTCATGGAATAATACTAATAAAAATGCAGGTAAGCAGCAACCACGCCGATTATGCCCTTGACGTATATGCTGTCATTCAATAGGCTCATTATATGGGAGCAAATAACGGAAATTCCTTTGTTCCGGGCATTATAGTCAAGTTTCTGGCAGCGCTTACAATCATTCTGGCTGTGGTAGTGGGGATTGGTCTGGGCTTATCCCTGGCGGAAACAACAAATATAAAAAATAACGAAAACTTTATAGAATTCGCGCCGGCTCTGCCAACCAAGGTGCTGGACATAAACGGCGAACTTATCACTGAATTTTCAGCCGAAGAAAAACGCGAGCTGGTTTCGATACAGGAGCTGCCGCGCCATTTAATACAGGCGGTACTGGCACGGGAAGATCCTGATTTTTATAATCACCGGGGCTTCAGTATTCGCGGCATTGCACGCGCCGCTGTTGGGCAGCTTACAGGAAAAAACCTCGGAGGCGGCTCTACAATAACCCAGCAGGTAGCGGGTACTCTGTACACGGATCGCAGGGAACGCTCCTACAAAAGAAAAATTAAAGAACTATGGTGGGCGTTCCAGATAGAAAGGCGCTACACCAAGAATGAAATCCTGGAAATCTATCTTAACTATATGTACATGGGGCCGGGAACTTATGGAGTCGAAGCGGCAAGCAAATATTTTTTCAACCGCAGCGCCAGGGAAGCAACTCTTGCGGAATCTGCGCTCCTTGCGGTTCTGCTTTCCAGCCCTACCCGTTTCAACCCGCTGGATAATCCCAATGAAGCCATGCGGAGACAGCGTTTTGTTCTGGACAGAATGATCGAATTCGGGTATGCAGACGCTCTGGAAGCTGATATTTCATTTACGGAATATTGGGACAGTTTTGATTACACACGGGCCTCGGTTGCGGCATATTTTCACAGGGAAGACAGGGCGCCCTGGTTCAGCGAATATGTGCGCAGGGAACTGGAAGGGCTTATGTACGGTGCGATGGATTATTACCGGGATGGCTATACCGTGCTTACAACCCTGGATTTACGGCATCAGGAAGCAGCGCAGAAATTAATGGAAGAGGGGCTTGAAAAGGCAAACCGCGATTTTACCAGATCTCTGGGAAGAAGCAATATTCAGGCTGAGCGGACATATATCCCCATTGTAGACATGCTGACGCTTATTTTCGATCTTACAGATATCAGCGCCACAGCAGCCGACCAGAATGAACAAAAGGCCATATCGCGTTACACCAGAACCATAAACCCGGTTGTAGATATGGCGGCTCTTGCTTTCGGCATTCCGGAGATTAAAGATATTACCAACATGGGCTTCGCCCAGCTCAGGGTTAATACCGAACGGACTGTGGTTGAAGGCGCCCTTGTTTCAATAGAGAATGAGACAGGCTACATTACCGCGATAATCGGCGGTTCAAAATACGATGAATCGAATCAGCTGATCCGCGCCAGCCAGGGAAATATTCAACCGGGCTCGGCATTCAAGCCCCTGTATTACTCGGCCGCGATTGACAGCCGCAAACTAACAGCCGCGTCCCAAATCTACGATGTACCGATTGTTTTTTACAACGAAGACGGCGTTCCCTACATTCCGCTTAACTACAGGGGCGAATGGAAGGGCTCCGTACTGTTATACGACGCGCTCTCTCACTCCATGAATGTGCCGTCCCTTAAGGTGCTGGAAACCATTGGCTTTGACGCGGCAATCGACCGTGCCGCGGCGCTGCTGGATTATACCGATCCGGCCCAGGTACGGCGAATTTTCCCAAGGGTGTATCCGCTTGGACTGGGCATCAACTCCACATCTCCCCTGCGCATGGCCAGGGCTTTTTCGATTTTCGGAAACCAGGGGCGTTCCGTTACGCCAATATCAATTCGTTCTGTAGAAGATCGCAACGGCCGCGTGGTGCTGGATGTTGAAAGAGATATAAGACTGCAGCAGCGCCGCATGGGAAACAACATTCAGGTGGTGAGCCCGCAGAATGCCTATGTAATGACCAAAATACTCGAAAGAACCGTCGAAGAGGGAACCCTGTCAAGCGGAGCCGGATGGGGCTCTAAATTTACATTCAGAGACGAAAACGGAAGATCGTACAGAATACCTGTTGCCGGCAAAACAGGAACCACCCAGAACTGGGCAGATAACTGGGCAGTCGGCTACAGCCCCTACTATACGGTGGCAATATGGTTTGGCTTTGACAAACCCGGCAACTCCCTGGGCGTTGATCTTACCGGCGCCACTTTGGCAGGCCCCGTGTGGGGGGACTACCTTCGCGAAATACACAGGGGCCTTCCCTACAGGGACTTTTCCCGTCCAGCTGCGGGAATAATCGAAGTAAGTGTCTGCGCAAAATCGGGCCTGTTAAGGACAGGCGCCTGCAATGAGGGGGAGGTAACCCTTCCCTTCCTGGAAGGAACCCAGCCGGCGCAATACTGCAGTGTTCACGGAAATTCCGCATCTCTTTCTACAAGGATCCCTGTAAGCAGTTATCAATTCGGGGCATTTGACAATGACGATCTTCTGGATTCCCTTTCCATGCCTGCACTGCCCTTTGACATTCTGCCGGAGTTACGCGACGAGCCGCCGCCGGTTCAGAACAATCGCAATACCCCCAATCGTACAAACAACCGTAACAGTACAAGTCAAAACCGTTACAATCCCCCCCCCACAACCTTTGTCAATCCCCTGTTAGACGACAATGTAGGGCCGGGCAGTGTAACAATGCCTGATCCGCAGCCGCCGGATACAGTGCAAATACCCGAGCCGGCAGAAATAACGATTGAAACAGATACGGAACCAGAGCCGGAGCTGCAGGATACGGTTGTTGTTTTCGAACCGGAGCCTGTTGAGTACATAACCGAAGACAATGAATTAATTGATAACGACGGGCTGCCTTCATGGAACCCATTGTTGGCGGATTAGAGTAATGAAAATACCCATCGAAGACATTGTGGTAAAAAAAAGAATCCGCAAAGACATGGGCGATATTGAGGCGCTTGCCGAAAGCCTGAAGCGTTTTGGGCAGATTACCCCCATTGTTATCAGCAAAAACAACCAGCTTATCGCCGGCGGCAGAAGGCTGGAAGCGGCAAAACTGCTCGGCTGGCGCACAATAAACGCGGTAGTTTCCGAAAGTTCAACCGAGCTTGAAAGGCTGGAGCTGGAAGTCGAAGAAAATGTACAGCGAAGGGAATTCAGCATGGAGGAAGTTGCCGACGCCTCGAAAAAAATCTACAGCCTTCAAAACCCGGGGTTTTTCCGCCGCCTCTGGAGCGCGATAAAGCGCCTCCTGCGAAAGCTGTTCAAGATAGCAGACTAGCAGCCTGTAACATCAAAAAACAATAATTTTATAAGGATCTAACCACGAACCTCACGAACAACACTAACCACTAGTTCGATATTGTTGAAAAACCTTTATGATTCTTCTAAAATTCATGGAATTTGGATTTAGAAATTTCTGACAACAAGTTCGTGTTGGTTAGTGTGGTTCGTGGTAAAATATAAAGAATTAGCTTTTACGGCCTATTAAGCCTTTTTTTCGAAGTGTGAAAATTCCAGTGAAAAATTGGCGCGCCCCTGGCTGACGCTCCGCAGCGAAGTCATAAAGCCGAACATTTTTTCCATCGGCGCCTGCGCCTCTATCTCATTAGTATCGCCCTTGACAGCCATGCTGAGTACACTGCCGCCGCGCTGGGTAACAAGGCTCATCACTTCGCCGACAAATTCTCCGGGTGTGGTGAGGTCCACCGCCATAATCGGCTCCAGCAAAATCGGGGAAGCGCCGCGGCATGCTTCATCAAAAGCCATACTGGCGCACGCCTCGAAGGCAAACTCCGTTCCGGTAAGCTCCGAATACTGCAGCTCGGTAACCGTAACCCTTATGTCCATGCATGGATAGCCCATAACAATGCCGGACGCAAACGCCCCGCTTATGCCCCTTTGTACCGCATTGAAAATATCTTCGGGTATTTCATTCCTGCCGGAGCCGCCCTTAAAGGCGCATATATAACTGTTCCCGGATCCGCGGCCAGCCGGCTCCACACGCAAAGTAACGGCGGCGGCATTTTCCTTGCCGGCAATAACCCTGGAAAAAACTCCCCTGTATTCATTCGCGGCGCTGATGGATTCCCTGTATGTTACCTGTGGGTTGCCGACCTTGGCTCCCAGTTTAAACTCTTTTAACATGCGCGTAACAAGCACATCAAGATGCAGCTCGCCCATGCCGGATATAATTATCTGGCCGGTTTCATCATTTTCCTTCATGGTAAAAGTCGGGTCTTCCCTGGAAAGTATGTCGATTATATCCTTTAATTTATCCATGTCGGAAGTTGTCTTTGGCTCGATGGAAATTGATATTACAGGCTCCGGAAACTGCATTTTTTCAAGCAGCACCGGCCACCCTTCACTGCCGACAGTGTCGCCGGTCTGGGCCAGCTTCATTCCGATGACGACGCCAATGTCGCCGGCAGCCAGGCTGTCGACAGCCTGCGATTTATTGGAATGCATTCTTAAAATACGGTTCACCCGTTCGCGTTTTTTCTTTCCCACATTAAAGATTGCACTGCCGGGTTTAATGCAGCCTGAGTACATTCTTACATAACAGAGGCTCCCCGCTTCGCGATCGTTTTGTATCTTGAACACAAGCCCCAGCGGCTGGGCTGCAGGATCGCAGGCTATTTTAATATCTTCTTCTTTTTTAAGATGATGCCCCACCTCCGGCGCGATATCGTTTGGTGCAGGAAGAAAATCCACAATGCCGTCAATCAGCGGCTGAACGCCGATATTGCGCCGTGAAGCGCCGGCAAACACCGGAAGAATTGCACGGTTCAGCACTGCCTTGCGCAGCTCCCTGCGAATTAAAGCCGCATCCAGCTCCATTCCGGCAAGATATTTTTCTGTAACAGCGTCAGAAACACTGGACAGCGAATCTATCAGTATTTCCCGCCATTTTCGCGCTTCCTCCTGCCGTTCAGCGGCAACAGGAGCAGTATCCATTTTTTCGCCGTCGCTTTGGGTATCCCAGCGTATCTCCTGCATTTCGACAAGATCGATTACGCCTTCAAACGTCCCTTCTTTTCCAATGGGAATTTGTACGGCCACAGCATTTACACCAAGTTTCCTTTTTATATCATCAAGAGCCAAATAAAAATCCGCGCCAAGTCGGTCCATTTTATTCACATAACCCAAACAAGGTACATGATACCGCCGCGCCTGGCGCCACACGGTTTCTGTCTGCGGCTCCACTCCATGCACGGCGTCAAAAATGGCAATCGCCCCGTCCAGTACCCGCAGGGAACGCTCCACCTCGGCGGTGAAATCAACATGTCCGGGCGTATCAATAATATTTATCTGATGTTCCTTCCAGTAAGTAGTAGTAGCGGCGCTTTGAATTGTAATTCCCCGCTGCTGCTCCTGCTCCATCCAGTCCATGATTGCTTCGCCGTCATCAACTTCGCCGATACGGTGGCTTTTTCCGGTATAAAAGAGAATCCTTTCGGTAGTAGTAGTCTTTCCGGCATCTATGTGGGCCATAATGCCGATATTCCTCATAGTCTGCAGCATCCTTATCAAATTTATTTTAAATATGAAAAAAATTCAATGCGGCGGCTTGAAAAATATTAAATGGCAGTTATACTTACATAATGAACAAAGACCTTTCCTATGTGTTTGTAACACCCTATACAATCGCAAAGAGCAGAACCGGAGGAGTCCTTTCCCGGCTGCTGTCGCGGACAGACCTGGAGTTGGCAGGCGCCCAAATATTAACGCCGGACGGGGATTTCGCAAAAAGATATGCCGGCAGCTTAAGGCAAAGAGCCCCAAAAGACCAGCTTGTACTGCTTGCAGATTATGTGGAGAACAATGTAGGGCCGTCCGGGGGCAGGGCGCACCGCTCATTGCTCCTTCTGTTCAGAGGCGAAAACCCCTGCGAAAAACTGATAAATATCTGCGGGCACATTTACACCCAGCATGTGGAAGTAGATGTTATTTCCGGCGAAACAATTCGTGATACTTATTCGGACTTGATATTCTCCCATGAAAACCCGGATGAAGTTAAATATTTCGAGCCGGCGGTATTAACTCCAAGATCGCAGCAGGAGGCAAACGGAGACCTTGCCCTGATTGCCGATTTTCTTGAAGGCAGGGAAAATATCGTCAATAATGTAATATACCCCGAACCGGAGAAAATTGAGAGAACTCTTGTTATTATAAAACCTGATAACTGGACATTCAATTCTTCCCGTCCCGGGACAATTATCGACATGTTTTCACGCACCGGATTGCGCATTATCGGTATCAAGGTTCACCGCTTTTCACTGGCGCAGGCCCTGGATTTTTACGGCCCGGTGGAAGCCGCATTAAAGGAAAAACTGTCCATCAGTTTCGGCAAACAGGCGCAGAACCTTCTGGAGAAGGAATTTGGCTTTAACCTGTGCCCGGAAATAACCGATTTACTAATAACCAGCTTTGGGACCGAGTGTGCAAAAAATCAATTTAATAACATTGTTGAATTTATGTCCGGCATAAAACCCGGAAATTATTCGCCCGAAGAAATGACAAAACCCGGCGATGTTAAATGTATGATCCTGGTCTACGAAGGAGAGAACGCAATTAAAAAAATTCGCGATGTGCTTGGCCCCACCGATCCGCTAAAAGCCCCGGAGGGAACTGTGCGCCGTGAATTCGGCAGCAGCATCATGATTAACACCGCACATGCATCGGACTCCCGCGAAAGTTACGAGCGTGAAAGCGCCATTGTAAAAACAGGCGAGAATTCCGTTGTTTCCATGATAAGAAAACACCTGGAAGGCTGATTGACACCCACAAAAGGCATTGATATATTGGTAGCAAACTTGGGTTTTCCCTGGCCCCTTCGTCTATCGGTTAGGACATGAGATTCTCAATCTTAAAAGAGGAGTTCGATTCTCCTAGGGGCTATAGAGTTATTCATATCCAAAAATTATTAATATAAGCGAATTAAATTATCATAATAATAAATCGAGAATCGAACTCCCGAAAGCCCGCCGACCAGGTGGGAGGAAGAGGCGCCATGGATGGCGCCGAAAGGGCTTGAGGGCGGGCTGAAAGGAGGCGGCAGGACGCCGCCGACTGGAAGCTTCGATTCTCCTAGGGGCTATAAGTTATTCTGAATGATAATCTATCAGCGTGGTTACCGGTGTGGGGTCGAGTGTTTTTTTATAATTGAGAAACGGAAGCCCCACCACACCGAAAATTTCCGGGACTTCGGCGCCTCCCGTAACAAGCAGCGAGCGGGCGGCGTTCAGCGTGCCGCCAGTGGCGATAAGATCATCAGTTAGCAGAACCCGCTTGCCCCTGGGGATATCCGCGTGATGAACTTCAATTTCCGCCTGGGCATATTCAAGGTCGTATTTTTTTGACAGTGTAATGCCGGGAAGTTTGCCCTTCTTGCGGATTGGAATAATCGGGATTTTCATGCGCAGCGCAAAGGGGGTGGCAAATAAAAAGCCTCTGGCCTCAATGGCCGCGACAGCATCAATTTTTTTGTCTTTGTAGATTTCTACCATTCGATCGATACAGTATAAAAATGCTTCAGGCGCGGCCAATATACTGGTGATGTCATAATAAAGAATCCCCTTTTTGGGGAAGTCGTGAACTTTTCTTATGTAATCATCAAGATTAAGGCCGCTCACTGCATTACGCCCTTGAGCCACTTTTTCAATACAGCTAGTTTTACAGCGCCATCGACAAGCAGGCCATCCCCCACCGCCGCTTCGCAGCTTTTTACAAGCGTGTCAAGGTATTTAAGGGCTTTACCGCTTGTGGAAAAGATACCGCAGCTTTTCAGCGCAAGGTTGATGTGCTGGAGCAACTGGGAAAGATAGCTGAAAGAGGCTGGATTAGGATTTTCGCAGCCCAGGAAGAACACATCAACCGGCAGAAGTTCGGTAGTATCGAAGGTTTCCGCTGTACAGACCTTGACCTTACAGCCGGTTAAAGCAGCGGTAATTGACTGCGCAATAACCTGAATTGATTGCGTCCCATCGGTTACAATTAGTACTCGTTTCCCCACAGGATTATTTTAGCCTTCTGCGCGGCAAGTGTCAATTATGCTTTTCCACGGCTATGGCAGCTGCAGAAATATATGCCTAAAACTTAATATAAAGCGGTACGCAAAGCCCTTTCTCGGGCTGACGGTCTGATAGACATCTTTTTTTTCTGTAAAACTAGATAAACTGTTATCGAGATTCTTTATTGTGTAGTTCACTTTTTTACAACCACGCCGTAATCGCACGCCGCGCTAGCGGCGATTTAATAAATTTCCTTACGATCGCCGACCAAAGGGAGGCATACCCTCGGCAGGGGAACAAATAATTGCACTCGCAGAGTGTGGCTGAGTAAATTCTAAACGTTCCGGCGCAAGTGAATTTTTCACAGTAAAAACGGCAGCAAGCCTTTAGGCTTGCGTGCGCGCCGCGGCGTACCGCTTACATTGTATTTTTTGGGCATATATTTTTGAAACTGCCGCAGCAGTGGAACGCTGACATAGGGCATGCCCTCGGCTGGGGAACCTCGGCACTGTCGTGCCTCGGCGGAGTGTTCCGGCGCAAGTGTATTTTTCACCGCCGTTCGGTGCCAGGCACCATTTTTTACTTGCGCTTTCATTCAAAAGCTGGTATTATTTTCCAATGGTAGGCAATTTACCCGCCCACAGCCTGTTTTCCCCGGCCTTATGCATTGATGCAAGCGGCGGCAAAGTGTTATACGAAATTGTAGTTCTACCCCCCCCCCATATCTAGCGTAGTTTGGTCGTATTTAGCAAATAACACGCTACGCATAGCGTACCCAGCATTCTTAACATTCTCCGCTTTTATATGCGGGGAAAAACGGTGCCTGGCACTATAAAAGGAGAAATAAATGAGTAAGATTAGAAATATCAAAACTTCGGGTAATTGCACTCACGGCTATGTCGGCCCTGTGGGCGGGCGAGGGGGTTCCAGGAAAAGCCCGAAAAATTTTACCGGCGCTTCGCCTCCCAAATGTTCTGTATTAGCTCTAATCTTTTCCGCTCTTTTATGCTTTGCCCTTTTTACCCAATGTGAAGCTGAGCCTAAAACCATAATCGAATACATTGACAGGGAAGTCCCCATCAAACCGGCATTGAATGTTCCATGCTTGGACGAGGATTGTATTGAAAAAACCAAACTAAGCAGGGTCAAAATGCTTGAGCACTCCCAGTACATCTGTGAAGACGAGGAATGCCTGCATCCGACAGCACATGTTGCCACTGCCGAAACATTGTATGATGCCAATATTTGGAGTTCATGGTATGGCCGCAACAACAGTGCATTCCATGAAACACTTGAAACTGCCCAGGACCCCGCATATACTACGACATATGACGGCAACGAAGTGTATCCTTGTATAAGCGATGCCGACCGCCAAAAGGCCGAAACTGTAACAACAAGGTTCCTTGACTCTCTCCACCCCGACCCCGAATGTGATTTAGTCGGGGATTGTAGCCGCAATATAAGGAAAAAGTATTACAGCGCCGCCGGCTTGGGTGCTGAAAGTGGTAAACGTTGCAGTGCTGCGGCATGTAGTAACGGACAGATTGGAAGTCATGCTACTCAGGTTTGGAGGGCATTTATAGGTGGGCTAACTGAATCCTGGTATGAACGTGGAGGAGATAAATACCATGACTATGACCCGGAAGGGTTGGATCCGGAAAAAGAGGGTGTTGTTTTGGTCAATATTGGTGAGGATCGTGTTTTTCCTTGTTTTAATAACGCTGATATCCGATATGCTACACCTAGAGCACAGCAAAAAATGGATGAAATCCACCCGCCGAAGTAGGGAGCGGTGCCAGGCACCATTTTCTGCAATTAAACGCCGGTGGGGGGTGAAAAAATTCCTTTTTAAGGAGTAGTTTGTATCACCCCCTACGCAGGTGTTTCACTACTATAGCTGTTTCAAAAATATATGCCCAAAAAATACAATGCAAGCGGTACGCAAAGCCCTGCCGAGGGCATCGGCGTGGTTATAAAAAAGTGAACTACACAATAAAGAATCTCGATAACAGTTTATCTAGTTTTACAGAAAAAAAAGATGTCTATCAGACCGTCAGCCCGAGAAAGGGCTTTGCGTACCGCTTTATATTATGTTTTAGGCATATATTTTTGCAGCTGCCATAGCCGTGGAAAAGCCCCTACATACCAACAAGCTGGCGGCCGATATCATTCAGTTCCGGCATTTGCAAATAAAGCGGTTTGCGTCCTTTAGAAAGATTTTTATCTAAATTTACTAAATTTACGTATAATTCATTAAGGAGATCAGCAAAAAGCTGTAAATTGGAAGCAAAATTATTTACCGCCATATCCCTCAGCACCTTGTCCGGCCCTCCCATGCTCGTGGCAAGCCGGCCCCTAAGGGTTGGAAGCAACTCATTCCTGGCGATATAGACAAAGCGGGCAGCGGCGGCTACCTGCTTGTAAAGCTCATCAAGATCAAAACCCTGATACCGGAATTGTTCAATTTTTTCTGTTAGAATTTCAATCTGATCCCAGGCCATTTTATCCAGAGGAAGCTGAAGCAAGGCAGGTCTGAGAAAGCGATTTGAAATATTTGCCCGGTAATGTTCGCCAATCTGCTCGATCAGCCTGACAACCTGGGCATCTCTTACCCGATCCAAAAATATCCTCCGTTCTACAATCATACAACTTTATAAGCGGCCTTGACAAGCTGATACAGAGCAAAATAGGATTCTTCCATGCGCTTTTCGTTTTTTTGGGTATTTTTAACCGCTGCGGCGGCATTGCTTTCCTGTAATGGAAATACGACGGCATTAATCTGGACAGATCGCCCCGAATTGGCGTTTTATGGCGAATATTTTAATACAGCCCAGGGGCAATACAAGGTTGAAATAAGATATTTTGATTTTCCCGCCGCAGAACTAAAAAACTCAAATATCCGCCCCGACATCATAGTCGGAAGCTGGCTTAAAAATTCCCAAACCGGGACATATTTCAAGTCCATGAATAATTATTTCGGAGCCAATAAACTGTCGGACAGCATTTTTTATCCCCGGCTTTTGTCCGTGGGAAAAATAGGAAGGAGGCAATACCTGCTGCCGGTATCTTTTAATGCCCCGGCTGTCATATTTACCAGGGAAAAGGCTGAAGGTATTTCAAATCCTTTCACAATAGGATTCGAAGAATTAAAAATGATGGGCAGGGGTTATAATACTGAAAATAACGGCGCTTACACGCAAATGGGTTTTTCCCCTATCTGGAATAATGATTTTCTTTATGCTGCCGTCGTCCTTTTTAACACATCATTCAGGGAAGCATCTCCGATAGCCTGGGATACCGCAGCCCTGGATCGCTCCATGCGCTTTGTATATAACTGGAATTATGAAATAAATACCAGCAGTCAATCGGTAGAAGATTTTACTTTCAAATACTTTTTTGATCCTCCCGCCAAGCTTGTTCAATCGGGCCGTATACTTTTCAGCTATATGGAAAGCAGCTCATTTTTCACACTTAGCGAAGACAGCCGCGGCAGCCTGGACTACCGCTGGGTTTCGGAACAGAACAGGATTCCGCTGACCGACGATACTGTTTACCTTGGCATACCCAGGAAAGGCAAATCTCCCAGGGCGGCGGCCGCATTTATTAACTGGTTTTTTCAGACAGAAACCCAGCAGCAGCTTCTGGAAAGCTCAAGGGCAAACCGCATGGACGAAACTGTGTTTGGTATCTGCGGCGGTTTCTCTGCCCTGCGTCCCGTAACAGAGCAAATATTCCCGCGTTTTTACACCGGCCTTTTGGGGCGCATGCCCCCGGCCGAATTTCTATTCCCCGCCGACAACCTTCCGGGTAACTGGACTGTTATAAAAGAAAGATTGATTCTTCCCTATCTTCACGACCGCTCCCGCAGCGAAAGTGCGGATGCCGTTTACCCTCTGGAAAGACGCATCGCCGACTGGACGCGGATAGAGCGTTAAAACCCTTAATAATAGGCCCCGCCATTCCGATACTCAAAGCAGGAGAATAAAGTGAATATCGGAGCCGTTCCATACCACACATTTCCCAGCATTGGATACGCCATTAGCGCGGCCGCAAGCGGAAGAATGTCCCTGCCGGTTTCGCCTTCAAACTATATTTATTCCCACTTTAAGCATGTTTCCGGCGTCCCCGCTCCCGATGGCATTCAGGGCGTCAATATCTCCAAGCTGAAAATTCTCGACACCCTTATCGAGCAGCTTGTCAGAATGAAAAAGCAGCCCTCCCGGTACGAAGGGGAACAGGCGGCCAGCGAAGAAAGGCGCGCCGATGCTCTGATAGAACAGTACCAAAGACAGATTCAGGCAGCCGCTGCCGCAACACCCAGCTTTACCATTGCTCCGGTCTCGGGCGCACTTTTTAACATCGCCGCCTAGAAACCGTCATTCCACCTTAAATCGCGAAACTTCCTGCATTAAAAGATCGATGGAATTTCTGTTTTTGCTGCTTAACTCGTTGATATGGCTCACCGCCGAATTGATTTCGTCTGCACCGCCGGCCATTTCATTAATTCCATTGGTAATCTGCTGGGTCACTTTTTCCAAATTCTCGCTTTCCCGGATAACTTCCTTTGCCCCGACTAGCATTTCATTGGAACCGTTCCTTACATGTCCGGTAGTATCGTTTAGGTAGCCGATTGCCTGAAGAACCTGCTTGCTTCCCTGGCTTTGTTCTTCCATGGCACGGGTAATATTTTCTTCCTGTTGTGATACTGTTTGAACACTCGAATCAATTGCCTCGAATTTTTTCAGAACATTATCGGTAGACTGGGAAATCTTATCTATTGAGCTTTTCATTTTCTTTAATACCGTGGAGATGGTCTTGGACTGCTTGCCGGAATTTTCTGCCAGTTTTCGAATTTCATCGGCAACAACGGCAAACCCCCTGCCCGCCTCGCCTGCGTGAGCCGCTTCGATAGCGGCATTCATCGACAATAAATTGGTCTGGCTTGCTATGTTGTTCATCACCGAATTTATTTCCATAAGGCCTTCGGACTCACGGGATATCTCCTGAATATCGGAAACTACCGCAGACAGTCCGGTACGGCCTATCTCCGAAGCTTCCTTTAAGGTGATTACATTATCGCTGTTTTTATTCAGGGTATCGGCAACCGATTTGATATTGGCAAGCATCTGTTCAATAGAAGAAGACGACTGCGTAACGCTGGCGCTCTGATCTTCCACATGCTTGTTCAGGTTATTGATATTGGTGGTTATTCCCGCCATGGTAGCATTGGTTTCCGTAACACTGGCGCTTTGATTGATGACCTGAGCCCTGACATTCCGGATATTCGCAACAATCTCCCTGATTGCCGCCGCTGTCCCGTTCATTTTGTCGGAAAGATCGATGCCAATATCAGAAAGGGCATTAGCTTCTTTTCTGATATTGAGTATCATACTCTTTATATTATCTACCGTGTCGTTTACCGAATTTTTAATTAATGCAAATTCTCCCTGGTAATTACCCTGAACATATCGCGTAAAATCTCCCTTGGAAAGTTCTTTCAATACGTTTACCGATTGGTTTATGGGCGCTGTTACGCTTTTAATAATAATAGTCGCCACAATAACTGCGGCAATAATCGCAAAAACAAGCATCAGTACCAGGATGGTAATAAACAACAGCGTAAGGCGGTCATTGCTTCCGCTTGTTTGTTTAGCCAGCGCCGAGTTATACGCTATCAGGCCGGCAAGCAGCATGTCTATTCTGTCGGCAATTTCATCGATGTATGCTGACATTACATTAATAAACAGCTTATTGTTGTGATCGGGTATATCACGTATGCTTTCTTCAACAAGATTTATAACATCGGGCAGAAACGAGTTTTTGAATAAATCAATAATTTTACTATAGAATTCCAAAAGCTCACCGGTATGTGCAAGTTCATTGGTTATACCTAACCAGTGTTCAAATTCCGCTGCGTCTTTTACGAATTGTTCCTGAATATCTGCAACGCCTTTCTGATCGTCATAAAAGCAGCTTATAACCGCCTGCTGTGCATCAAGACGCATTTTTTTGAAAAGGCTGTCCGCTTTGCCGATATTCTCCAGACTGAGAACCTGATTTTCATACATGGAAAGTCCGTTGGCTCTGAGTATATTCATTCCGGTTATACCGATAAGGCCCACGATTACAGCCAGCGAAATAACTATTGAAAAACCGATTAATAACTTTCCGGAAACTTTCATTTTTGCCCCCTTCTTACCTTGTCATGCCCAGAAAATAACGCGGCCTTGGAAAGCCGGCATATTTCCCGCCTGGTTCGGTAACCATACTGACATATCTTTCCGAGCGCACGGCTGCAATTATATCTCTTACAAATTGTTCGGTTAAATCTTCTGTTCTAACAGCTATTACGTTGTAATAACTTTCTGCTAAAGCCTCAACATAAAGCGCATCAGAAAAATTCAACCCGCCGCTTATGGCAAAATTTCCATTTATAACGGAAAAATCATTAGTACCCAGAGATTCAACAAGACGCTGGGCTTCCAATTGGACAAATCTGATATTAAGAGGATTACTGATAATATCGCCCATATCTGCTCTGGCCATATCAATGGACGGATTCAACGTAATAATCTTTGCGGCGTCCAGCACCCGCAGCGCACGGGAACGATTTGTGCTGTCATCGGGAATGGTTGCGACAGCGCCGTTTCTTAAAGCGCCGATGGTACGGAACCGCCTGGAAAATATTCCCATTGAAGCTGTCGGAATTTCCGTTATGGCTGTCAAAGAAAGATCATGCTCCATTTTAAAATTATTCAAGTAGCGGTAATGCTGGAACATATTCAAATCCACTCCCCCTTCCGCCAGGGCAAGATTGGGACGGATAAAATCGTTGTAATAAATCAATTCGGCGGTATAGCCCAGCGGCGCCAGCAGCGGTTGTATAAGATCCAGGTACATATCTCCGTACGGCCCCGGAGAAAGGCCTATTTTAAGATTTTTTCTCACAGTTCCATTAGCGGCCGATTCATAGTCCGCCAAAACCGGCAGGGTTACCATTTCTCTTTCCCGGCAGGAAGCCAGGAAGATTAACACAAACATAACGATAAGTATTATTATTTTACCCCTTACCAAGGCGCCGCGCCTGTCTTTTATTTTCATTTACTCCTCCTTTTGCTTTTATTACATCAGTATTTCACTGCTATTGCAATGCTAAAATGCATAAAGGGTATACTCCGTTCGTCAATAAGAAAATGTAACACGGCACGCGCTTACGGCGTGACTTCCCCTACGTTAGCGTTCCACTGCTTTAGCAATTCCAAAATGCATCAGAAAATATAACACGGGGTGTCCGGTGAACTGCGGGCCCTCGAACGAGGGACGCGAGTTCACCGGACAGGACCCCCAAGAATATTTACAAATGCATTTTGGAATTACAGTAGCCGTGGAAGAGCCCTACAGGTGCCCGTCGTCAATAATAATTATATCCACACGGCGGTTGTTGGCGCGGCCTTCGGGGGTTTCGTTAGTTGAAATGGGCATTGTATCGGCAAAACCGGCAATTTGGAAACGCCGCTCATCAATGCCGATTTCCGAAAGATAGCGAAGCACCGACCTGGAACGCTCGGTAGAAAGCTGCCAGTTATCTTCCCAGGGGCCGTCCGGATCAACATCGACAGCATCGGTGTGGCCTTCTATCCTGAACCTTCTGCCGCGCAGTTCTTCCGAGGCCATATATGTTCCCAGACGCAGGAGTATATCCCTGGTCGCCTCGATATTGATCCTGGCGCTTGCCGGGTTAAAAAAAGCGTCGGAGGCAAGGGTTATAACAAGGCCGCGCTCGTCGTGCGTTACACGTACCTTGTTTGAGCGGATTTCAGGCGAAAAGACACTCACCGCCCTGCGAAGGGCTGTTCCAAGGTTTCTGCCCCGTTCCATCGAAGGCAGGGCCATGATTGTATTTCCAAGATCCGCGCTGCGGCCGGAAGAAAGGGTAAGGCCGCCGGCCAGTGCGCCGATTCCGCCTGTTCTCATGGAAGTGGCGATTTGCTCCATCTGGGCCTGGGTAGTCTCGTCGGGGTTAAAAAGGATGGCAAAGAAGCAGAGCATCAGGGTAACCATGTCGGCATAGGTAGTCAGCCACCCTGCCCCTGCTTCACCTGAGTCTGTCTTTTTCCTCCGGGCCATTGTTAATCCTTTATCAGTTCCGCTTCCAGAACTCTGCGGGTTACGGGGTTAAGATAGGCTAAAAGTTTCAGGGCCAGAATTCTGGTATTATCACCGGCCTGAATCGAGAGTACTCCCTCGATGATCATTTCCTTGACCAGGGTTTCACCGGCATCGTGCCCCTTTAGTTTATTGGCCCAGGGTATCATCGCCAGGTTGGCAATCATCGAGCCGTAAAGGGTTGTTACAAGAGCGAGGGCCATGTTGGGGCCGATGGAGGCTTTATCTTCCAGATTCGATAACATACCAATAAGACCGATAACGGTTCCCAACATTCCCAGGCCAGGGCCCAGTGTAGCCCACATATTGATCAAACTGATCTTGCTGGCATGACGGCTCTGTATCTGGCTTAACTCCAGTTCCATTAAATCACGAATAATCGTCGCATCGGTACCGTCCACGACCAGGCGCAGGCCCTTTTTCATAAATTCATCTTCCAGATCTTCCAGCTCATCTTCCAGGGCCAGCAGACCTTCGCGGCGGGCTTTTTCAGAGAATGCCATCATCTTCTGAATTATACTCTGCTCGTTAAATGTAGGTACGCTGAATGTACGGCCAATAACGCTGAAAGTACTCAGGCCCTCATTCAATGGAAAAGCTGTTAAGAGGGCAAAATAAGAGCCGCCGGCTACCATTAGGAATGAAGGCAGATCAATAAGGGATGCAAGAGATCCTCCGCCAATAATGGAGGAAAAAACTATCAAACCAAAAGTGCCGGCTATGCCAATAATTGTTGATATATCCATATATTCACTCCTGGACTACTAGCGGGCTTAATCGCCGGCGGTACTCTTTAATTTTTTCCAGCACATCATCCACACTTTCCCGAACAATATAGTTTTTCCCTGATTGCATCGCAAGGGTTGTGTCGGGGTTTATTTCGATATACTCAATTTGATGAGGATTTAAAAAATACTGCGTCCCGTTCAATCGCGTAACTTTTATCATAACTGTGCAGGGATTGGGGACTGGAGACTTACCCTAATCCCTATTCCCTAATTCTCCTTTATCTCTTGAGGGTCAGCAATTCCTGTAAAAGCTGATCCGCTGTTTGTATGGTCCTGGAATTGGCCTGGAAACCGCGCTGAGTAACAATCATGTCAACAAACTGATCGGCCATATCCACATTGGACATTTCCAGGGTTCCGGCGATTATCTTGCCCTTTCCGGCGATTCCGGACGGGCCGATATTGGCCAGGCCTGAGTTATTCGACATTCTGAAAGTATTGTCGCCGGTTTTTTCAAGGCCTCCCTGATTTGGGAAACTGGCCATTGCCACCTGGGCAAGCGTTCTTGTGCTGCCGTTGGAATATATCCCGGTAATAATTCCCGATGAATCAATTTTGAAGTTTTCAAGGTAACCCATGGTACGGCCGTCCTGCTCGACCATTTTGGTAGAGCTTGCTTCCGCATACTGGGTTATCGAATTGGTAAAACCGCCGACCGTGCCAAGGTTAAGAACAAACTCCTGCCTTACAAGAGTGCCGTCTTCCTCCGGGGTAGCCGTCTGCACATCGTATGCGAC
Organism: Treponema sp.; assembly: GCA_009777535.1. Classification (GTDB taxonomy): domain Bacteria; phylum Spirochaetota; class Spirochaetia; order Treponematales; family Breznakiellaceae; genus WQXQ01. The sequence continues at coordinate 7,131 of WRLP01000003.1, read as the reverse complement.
AAACATCTGAACCTGGCCGGATGCGCCGGAAATATTGCCTGCCCCGTCTTCGGCAGAAAGCAGGGTTCCGTTATTTGAAAAGTTCACGATAAAGGTTGTGGGGCCGCCGACAGCCGGCGCTTCCTCGCCGAAACCAATTGTCGCATTTGTGGGAATTTCATTCTGGGGGTCTACGCTTACAGAGGTATTCCAGCTATTCACGGTGCCAGGCACCCTTGTGAACTCTACCTGCAAAATATGCTTGTCGCCGAACGAATCGTACAGATCGAGTGTAGTAGACCAGGTTGATCTGAGTATCTGATCACCCGTGGGATTCTCCGGCAATTCGGGGATTCTCTTGTCCAGGTTACAGGCAAAGTTTACCGCAGTGGTGGCTTTTGCCGGATCCTTGCCGCCCACCGGAATAACCATCTGCTCTACAGGACGGGAAATATCCAGTATGTTAAAGCCCTCGATTTCCTGGGCCATCCAGCCCTGCACCCTCATGCCATTGGCGGGGTTAACCATTACGCCTTCCTGATCGAGTGAGAATGCGCCGTCCCTTGTATACAGCTGCTTGCCCATGTCATCGAGAATGAAAAAGCCAGTTCCCGAAATGGCAAGGTCGGTCTGTACACCAGTGGTCTGCAAACTGCCCTGAATGTGAATCGTGTCAATCGAGGCAATCGACATTCCAAGACCGACTTCCTTGGGGTTTACGCCGCCCAGGTCTTCCGTCGGACGGGCAGCGCCGGCCAACTGCTGGTAAAGAATATCCTGAAAATTAACCCGGTTGCGTTTAAAGCCGGTGGTGTTGATGTTGGCAATGTTATTGCCGATAACATCCATTCTGGTCTGATGATTCTGAAGTCCGGAAACACCCGAAAACAATGATCGCATCATAAAAAAGCTCTCCTTATATCTCTTGTAAAGCGCATAACGCCATAGTTACTCTGAAAATACCTTCACTACCTGATCCCAGTCGTAGTAGCTGCCGTTTACCAGTACCTGGGGAACCTCTCCCCTTGATACTGCCTGAACCGATCCCTGAATCGTGCGCTCCCCTTCAGCCAGTTCCACGTTTTTTCCAAGCGCCGAGGTTGCCTCGCTTCCTGTAATCATCGAAGTAAGTTTGGCAAAGTCCTTGGCCATGCTGGTCATCTGCTCCAGCGTGGAAAACTGCGCCATCTGCGCGATAAATTCCTTGTCTTCCATGGGCGCCATTGGATCCTGGTAAGACAACTGGGTGATCAGGATTTTAAGAAAATCATCTTTCCCAAGGTTTTGTGAGGGTTGGCGCGTCGGATTTAAGTCCCTGTTAAAATCATGAACGAACTGGTCAAGCTGTACCCTTTCTTCCGCGCTCATGGTTGGTCTAAATACTTCCATAATCTCTCCTATGCCAGTACGTTAATCGAACTTAACTCACGCCCATAAAAGGCGGTCTCTGCCGGGGTTACCTGTTCAAACGCTGCCTCGTAGCTTAATGCTGCAGCCCTTGATGCAAAGTCTCCCGGCTCCTGCCAGGCCTGCTCCGCTTCCCTGCCGTCTGCGGCAAGAGACAGGTTCAAATCTGCATTATCGAAACCAGAATCCCTGAAAGCCTGCTCCAGGGACTGAATTTCCCGCCTGAAAGCATTCAGAGCATCTTCGGTTTCGACAACAATATGCCCCGTAATCTTGTTTTCGGTCATTTCCAGGCGTATCTTTACATTTCCCAGGGCTTCCGGTTTAAGGGCAAGCCGTATTGTGCTCTGTCCCCCGTCACGCAGCGCCATCGAAGCATGGCGGACAATATCGCCGTTAAAGTTCTGGTGAAGCTCCCTGGCAAGCAAATCGTCGAAAGCGACTCCCGCCCTGTTCGCCTTGGCTTCCCAGAGGGTTTCTGTCTGGGCTGTATTTTGCCCCTGATGGGGCAGCCTTAGTTCCAGGGTTATTTCACGGATATTTTCGCCGCCCTGGCGGACACTGGAATTGGCCAGGAATTTGTTTTCCGCGCCTGTTTGGCCGGAACGGAAATCCCGCACATCGACCGAAAGCCGGTCTCGGCGGCGAACATCATCAAGGCGGCTTTTGCCCTCTTTTTCGGGGATTTTCTTACCGGCGCCGGCGAGCTCTTCATTTCTAAGGTTTGCGGTTTCCGGCCAAACAGGCGCAAGAGCGGCATCATTCGCAGGTTTATCTAAACTTATTTTAGCTGCGGATTCTTCCCAGAGCGGCTTTTGCTCCGTCACGGCGTGAAGGGCGGTCTTTTCGGAAAATTCTTCAAAGCCGGCAGCCTCGTCAAAAGATTCCGCCGCCGAAACAGGCAGTGCGTCAAAGCTGGCGGCACCAATGTATTCATTTTCAAAAACAGAAGCTGCGGCATCTACATCAAGAAATTCTTCTTCCGCAATGCCGTCTGAATTCTGAATAATTTGTTCATCCGGAAGGCTCAAAAACATTTCGGCGCTTAAAACAGCAATGTAATCTTCCTCCGAAGCCTCGTACGCAGGTACTTTATTTTCAGGTTTCCGGCTGCCGTTATCTGCAACAATATCAGTTTTTACGGAATTTTCTGATTTTTTTCCTTCGATTTTTACGGGCAGGGGATTTTTACCGGCCGCGGCGGCATCTTCATTTTCAACAACATCTTCAGCAATCTCTGCTGCCGGCTGCCCTTCATTCAGCATTTGGTCAAGAAGTTTCGCAAATCCGCCGGTTCCGTCATCATTTAAGATTTCGGTAATTTGTCCTGGGTTTGCTGATGATACCGGAAGAAGCGTGACAAGCTGCGACGGATCTGTACAGGTGGATAAGGTAAACACCACCTAACCTCCTAAAACAATGGATGCTCCGGAGGTTTCGATGAATTATCCCTGGATCTAAAAACCGGGCGGCCTTCCGGCCATTTTTCGCTGTAATTCAGCTGCCCTTGTCGGATCCATCAGGGAAAACCAGTAGGAGACAATTGATGTTCTCCCTTCTGCGCTGGCAATTTCCTCGGTCTTCCGGATAACGTCGATAGCGTCCTGGTCATCCATGGCGGCAATAATGCCCACCGCCCGTTCCGGCGGCATTCCGTTCAGATACCTGGCGTTCTGATCGACATTTCTGTCCTTATTTTCGGCATCTAAAGCCTGGGCTCTGAGTGAATTTTCCCGTTCATCAAGAGATTTTTGGCGATCTTCAAGTTCCTGGGCCATTTGCTCAATTTCGCCGAAACGGGAATCCAAATCACGCTGAAATGTATCCATTTCCATACTTCGCAATTCCATGGCTTCAAGCCGCACCGCAAGCCTTTCTGCATCAAGGTTGATGAATTCCGGAGAAACAGTTCTGGGCTGACTGCGTCCTTCTCCGCCTATAAATGGAATAAACCGGTAAATTGGCGCCAGGATTGTTTTTGCGTCAATAACATTAAGAAAATCGAACCATACAATGCCGCCAAAGACCAAAACCAGGACGAGCAGAAAGAGAATGATTGCTTTTCCTATCATGATGAATCTCCCAAATCGCTTTATTATACTATCATATAATACATACTAAGTATATATGTTTCTTTTACCTTTTCCCTTTCCCCTAGTCTCCCAGTCCCAGATCGTCTACGTCGGGTTCCAGGGAGTCTGCATCTTCAGAAATTACTGAAGCCGGCGATTTTCTCCTTCTTATTTTTGTTCTCGAAGATGACCTCGGACGGTGGTATATGCGCGCCACATAGAAAACAAGGGTCATATACATAATCAACCCCACGGTAATGGCGATTACCTGCCATGATGTGATAACTTGTATCAGCAGACTCATTATTCCGCCTGTAAACATATCAATAATATCGGTTTTTTACAGCCCCAGCTTCAATTTCAGATCTATCAGGTTTTGTATTATCAGGGAAGGTTGATGATTTTTCAGCCTTTTATCGCCTTCCCTAAGCCTGAGGGAGCGGCTGTCTCCGGCGAAAAGGACGCCCTTAAATCCTGCATTCACGGCGCCGTATATGTCCGAAAGCATATCATTCCCCGCAAAGGCACATTCCGCCGCTTTTATGTCAAGCTCTTCAAGGCGGCTGGCGGCAGTCTCGAAAAGCCGCGGCGACGGTTTTGCCTCGCCCATTTCAAACGAATAGATGATGAGGCTCTCCGAAAAGCCCAGTTTTTTCGGCGGCGCATTAAAAAACGCCTCAAAGAGCAGAGGTGTATAAAATTGCGCATTGGAGATGATGCCCAAAACAACGCCTGCATCCCGCAGGGTGGAAATGGCTTCCAGCGCTCCGGGCATGGGATAAACGGGATTTACCGCAAGCTCAAAGCGCAGGGCAAGCTCCCTGCCTTTTTCGCCGCAGAGAGCCCCGCCCGCCATCTCCCGCCGCCGCAAAAAGTCAGTCCATATTTCCTCGGCGCGGATTTCAGGGTACTGTACAGGCATGGAGCCGTGAATTAAGGCGGCCTGCTCACGAAAATACAAGGTCATCTCTTTTCCTGTAAGACCGTATTCCCGTGCAAGGGCTTCCAGCGCGGCGTTTTCACAGGCCGCTTTAACTGTTGAACCAATGTCGCCGGCGGCGGAACAGAACAGGGTTCCGTATACATCGAAAAGCACGGCCTTAATACCCGTAAGCGGCCGTGAAAACTTCGGCCTTTCCCATTCTGGCGGCAGGCGCGGCGGCTGGGGAAGAAGCGGAGGCGAAGAATTTTTTATAAGGCCGACAAGCCGCCCGCGCTCCGCCCTATCCATCGCTTATTCCAACAAGGTACAGGCGGCGCGGGTCAAGGTACAGATCGAGAAGGGCCAATTTTGAGATTTTATGACGGACAGATTTGCCCATAACAGATGTGTACATTTTTAGCAGCTTTTCCGTTATCTGTTCCCTGCCGTAATATTTTTGAATTATTCCTCTGTTGGCTTCGACAAGATCGGCATTCTGCTTTTCGCCCAGCTTTTCCAGCATTGGATTCATCTCGGCAATGCGCCGTTTTGCCTGTGCATCTTCGCATAACGTCCGTATAACGGATTCCTGCATTTCTTCATCCAGGCGGCCAAAGTCGATGTTTTCACTTCCGTCCAGATCGTCCTTCAGAGTTCGCATAACATGTTCCGGCGCCGCCAGTGAGAACGATTCATAAATCCGCCGTATGGCATCTTCCATTTTTTCGCGCGGATCGCCTGCTGTAATATATTTTTTAGGTATATTAAGGCTTGAATACAATCTGTCAAAATGAACGCCTGCCTGCTCAAAGTCCGAGCATACATAATCAATGCGCCGCCCGGCAAGAGCGCAGCCGGCTGTCCACGGTTCAAGAAAGGAAAAGCCAAACCCCTCTTTTATCGACGTGCTTATGGCGCATACCGTGCTGCCAAAAAGATCGGCCAGGCTGGAATTAATTCCGGCGCCGAATTCGACGGGCGCATTCAGGGAACGGGCAAACTCCGTCCAGCGGGAATATCTTTTATTGTCCCTGTCAGAGGCCGGCAGGGTAACTGCAACCGTGCAGTTCTTGGGAATAAAAAGCGAGAGCAGAAGCGCCTCGCCTATGTTCTTGCGCCTAATAGCCCGCACCGGATACAGATAACGGCTTCGCTCCAGTCCGGCGCTTGAAGTTTGGGCGGCCACTTCATTGGGTATTAGGTGCAATCCGTCGCTTTTAAGACCGGCACGCAGCAGATAATTGTAATCCCTGGAATTAATCACCGCGTAATGGCAGTTTTGGGGATACTCAATACCGGCATTGTAAACGTCCGGCCTATAATCTTCGGCAAGATCGTGGTTCTGCAAAAGAAGCCTTACGCCGCTGCCGCCCAAAACTTCAAGCGCCGGAAGCAGCAGGGAATTTTTTTGAATAAGGGGGTTGTGCACATGAACGACATCTGCCGGCCCTCCCCAGCGTTCGTCCATGGCGCGTAGAATGCCCTGCGAAAGCTGCCGCGCGCGCTCCTCTCTTTCGGCGTGCGAATAAACGGCGCCCGGCGGGTCATAATCAAGACCTTCCACCAGGGCAAAAGGAAAGACAGTATCGGCAGCCTCGCCGGCAATAATAAGCAGTTCCACACCCGCCCCGGTCAGGGCGCGCGCCTGATTCATTATTACCGAAGTAACCCCGCCGCGCCTAAGGTGATAGTGAACCAGTGCAATTTTCAAGACATCAGCCCGGGGGCCAGCCCATTGGACGGCCGCCCATTACATGGATATGCAGATGATCCACGGTTTGCAGGCCGTGTTTTTTTGCATTGATGACAAAGCGGCCTCCGTTTTCTTCGCAGCCCTGCTCTTTTAATAGTTCCCGGGCCTTATTAAAAAGCCGGCCAACAAGCGGCGTATCATCAGCTTCCAGTTCCAGCAGGTTTTTGATGTGCTTTTTCGGAATGACAAGAAAATGCACGGGAGCTACGGGGTTTATATCGTGAAAAGCAATCATCTCATCATCTTCGCAGAGCTTTTTGGCAGGAATTTCACCGGCGATAATTTTGCAAAAAATACAGTCACTCATTCCTTAATATAGCATTTTCGACTGCATCGAGAAAGCCCTTGCTCGATTCGGTGGCACCGGAAATAACATCGACATTCACGGTATTGTATTCCAGGACAAGATCGAGCAGATCTTCCATGGCCGCGCCGCCGACAGACGGGTCTTCGTCCGAAGAAATAATTTCGATGCCGGCAATGACGCCTCCCTCTACAAGAACCTGCACCTGAATCAGGCCTCGGTAACCCCTGCCTGTTCCTTCATAAACGCCGTCGGTAATTGCCCTGTTTTCTCTGATGGAACCAAGGGCAGCGCAGCCCAGCAGGACAAGCGCAAACAGCGCAAAAACAAAAATCTTTTTCATACATCCTCCGCCCTATTAATGGCGCGCAGATGTGTGGTGCTTTAATGGGGCTTTTATTTTTTTCGTAATGCCTTGAAAATTGAAAAGCCCAGGAAAACAATGCCGGCGATGATGACTGTTACGGCGCCCACGGGCAGGTCAAAAAACCATCCGGCGGCGAGCCCGGCCATTGAAAAAAATGCGCAGAAAACACAGCTTGCCAGCATCATGCGGCCGAGGCTTTTGGAAAAAACTCCGGCACAGCCGGCCGGTAGGGTGAGCATGGCGATGACCATAACGATGCCGACAAAGGTCTGCAAAATTACAATGGCGACCGCTGTAAGACCTAAAAGAATCAGAAACACCGCCGTA
>WRLP01000002.1 GCA_009777535.1 Treponema sp. | reverse complement strand
GGTGAACGGAGAACGGAGAACGGAGAACGGAGAACGGAGAACGGAGAACGGAGAACGGAGAACGGAGAACGGAGAACGGAGAACGGAGAACGGAGAACGGAGAACGGAGAACGGAGAACGTCTTACACAATAATATCATACTCTTTCTCCTCTGTCAATCGGAAATTTCCATGCTCGTAATAAAGCAATTTCCAATTTCAGTATTTTTAGTTTTACCCAACTTCGTCATTGTATCACATTCAAATGAAACCTGTCAACACTTTGAATCTTTTAATTAAAAATGTACTTGACTTTTTTATGTAAAGGTGATAACTGTTGTTCAAGTGTAACTTCTGTTATCGTTGTTTATCTGCTTTTGTAGCTTTGTGCCGATAATGATGTTAATTTGCGTGCGAAATTATTTAATAGGGGAATTGTATGAACAAGAAGATGGTTGCCACAGGTATTTTGTGGATATTCTGTGCTATGACTGTTTGGGCTGGCGGCAGACAGGCAAATGAGGCTCATTATGCTGATGATCCTTCAGGGTTTACCAGCACAATCGACACTTCGGAAAAAAAGCCGGGGAAGTATAACTTCTACCTGGAAGCTCTGGACAAGGCCGGAAATTCCAGGATTGCCGGTCCCGAAAATATCTACATAGATCCGGAATCTGACCTTCCGATTGCCACAGTTATCAATCCAAGGCAGAACATGCATGTTCAGGGGAATCTGAATGTTGTGGGTATTAGTGTGGATGACGACGGTGTAAGCCATGTCGAAATTGTCATTTCACGGGGAGCCGACGGCAGGGGAGAGGAATTGCTTAGAACCCGTGCCGAAGGGGCCGAATTCTGGTCATATTTTCTCGATACTTCCAATGAACTGGTCTGGCCGGACGGGGTATATACCATTTCCGCCTGGGCCGTGGATATTAACGGCCTTTCCGGAATTTCCGAGGAATTCAGGCCGAGGCAGTGGAAAATTCATAATGTTGCATGGAATCTGGATCGCAGAAAGCCGGAAACCAGGGTAACCAGCCATGATGTTGGGGCTCTTGTTGCGGGCAGGATAAACCTAAGGGGAACAGTCTTTGACGGTAATGGAATAAAGTCCCTAAGGTATTCAACGGACGAAGGCGAAAATTACACTTCTGTTCCATTAAGTTTTGACAGAAGAAGCAATATTTACAACTACACGATAAATATAGATACCAGGAGATTTGATGAAGGGCCTGCCGTTATCTGGTTTCAGGCGCAGGACGGAATGGGTACCAGCGGTACCGCCGCCCATTTGCTTTTTGTTAACAATACCGCTCCCGATGTCGGGATTATATATCCCGAGCCGGATGCTTATGTTAACGGACTGTTTACCGTTGCCGGATATGCCATGCACCCCGTGGGTATTAAGTCCATTACATGGAAACTTGGCAGGGAAACGGGTGAAATTCCGCTAGTGATCGGTAATGACTGGTGGGCGCAGCAATTCGATATCAGGGGGCAAAGGCTCACAAGTGCAGATCTGGAAATCCGCGTAGAGGATCTTTCCGGTAACGTAACTGTCGAGAAGCGCAGGCTGAGGATCGATCAAAATGCCGGTATGCCAAAGATAGAGCTGGAAGAGCCGGTTGCCGGAGGAGTGCTGGAAGGGAACGATCTTACAATCAAGGGTTATGCAAGCAACGATAAGGGCATTGCTTCGATATTTTATTCCATAGACGGCCAGGATTCCACAGAAATTCCCTGTTCAGGATATTTCCATCTAACGATTCCGGGTGTTTCCGCCGGAACCCACAGCCTGGAAGTCTGGGCAAAGGATATTAACGATGTAACCGGGCCTAAGGTTCAGGTAAAAAACATTGTTGTTCCGGGTTCCCTGCCGGAGCCGAGGATTGCGACAATTTCTTCCGGAATGGGCAGAAACCTTATCGTGTCTGAATTCTATACCGGAATGGAGATAATGCCCGACCAGAGAATGACTCTTGGGTTTACGATACAATCCGACTCGGCTATTTCCTCAGGGTATGTTACGGTCGGGAGTAATCCCCCAGTTGCCCTGAGAGTCAGAGCTGGAAGGGAAGGGCTTCATACCGCTGAAACTCAGCTTCCCCCGGATCCTGGATACGGCCTTACAAAAATCGAATTAAGCGTAACGGACAGGTTCGGCCGCGAGGCGGTATGGGAAGATTATGTTTACTTTGGTTCAGGGAGCGGCACAGGTTTTCAGTGGGTACGTCCCGATCTTAGTATTGGCGACGGCCGCATTTTAATTCCCAATAATTACGAACCGCTGATAGGGCTTGGGGGCGGTCTGCTCTCCAGCGCTCAAATAACAGGCAGCGGTGCCGATAACTTCAGTGTAAGTGTAGACGATTTCGGGCGTCTTAGCCTGATAGCAGGCCGCGAAGGCAGTTTCGGCCCTCTGACAATTGAGGGAAGGACGAGGGGCGGTCAGAGTATCAGCAGTTCTCCCTTTAATGTTCTTGCGGATTTTTCTCCCCCTTCAATCAACATAATTGACAACCCCGACGGCAAATGGTTTCAGAGGGCCATTCCCGTACAATTCAGCGTAAGCGACAGCAACAGGATCAACTCGGTAGAATATTCAGTTGATTTAGGTTCTTCGTGGCAGCCTCTGTTAAGGGCAGACGAAATTACGCTTGCCGGACCCCATGAAAAAATATTGGACGTTTCGTTTTTACAGGACGGATCGATTAACATAAATATTCGTGTTGTTGATGAGGCAAACCGTACCACAATCAACACATTTGCCGTACACAAAGATACAGTGCCTCCGAATGTTTCCCTTATAACACCGGTTGCAGACGCAAGGGTAAATGGAACAATTCGCATGGGTTTTGCTGTTGAGGAAGTGGGCCTTCTTAAAAGAGTGGCCTACCACAGGCCGGCTATCGACGATGGTGGAGTTCAAATTCCCGAAATAACCGGGGAAATATATCCCGGTTTGGGATACCCGTATCCTCCGACATTTATGGATGTCATTCTTGACGCAAACCACATGCCGCTGGACAGAAGAATGAACTTTATTTTTGAGGATATGGCCGGTAACATCTCAACATTCAGTTCCTGGCATTTTGTTATTGACAACGAAATGGATATTCCCATAGTGCACATAATTCTGCCGCTGGAAAACGAAGTGGTAACCACGGATTTTGAAGTATCCGGGGTTATGTACGACGATGATGCAATCAGCCATATATACTGGAGCATTGATGACGGCGCCGAACAGTTACTGGAGGCGGATAACGGCTTCTCCATTTTCCTGGCGCTTGATGGCCTGACCGACAATGAGCATACGGTAACCGTGGCTGCCGAGGATATCTACGGCGTCAGGTCCAGACCTGTTACCAGAAACTTCCGTGTTTCTCTCGCCGAACCGACTGCCGAAATCACTTTCCCGGACTTTGAAACCATTGTAAAGGAAACGGTGCGTATACAGGGAGTTTCCTTTGACGAAAACGACATAGAGATGGTTCAGGTTTCTCTGGATAACGGTAATACCTATAATAACGCTTATGGATCCGACGAGTGGTACTATGAGTTTAATACAAAGATTTTACAGGATGGACCAAACGTGGTCTTTGTCCGCGCTACGGATAAATACGGGATTTCCGCCATTTACGCAAATCTTATCAATATCGATAATACATCGCCGGAAATCGCTTTGGACTCTCCGTCTGACGGAGCCGTTACTACCGGTACTGTTCATGTTATGGGCAGGGCGATTGACGAAAATCTTGCGGAAATTGCGATTGAACTGCGATCTTTGGACGGGCACAATATATCGGATGATCTTAGAACACGGACACTTCTGCCGGCTTCCATCATAAAGGAAACCCTGGATCTTTCCCCTCTTCCAAACGGTCTTTACAATATAGAGATATGGGCGGTGGATAAGGCAGAAAATGTTACACGTATATCGCGGAATGTAGAATTGGCTCATGAAACAATGAGAAACTTTGTGGATATCCTGTATCCGCTCGATAACGAGAATGTGCAGGGCAGCTTTAATCTTTATGGTTATGTTGGCGGCATGGACGATGCCAGGCATGTTAATCTGCGCATAAACGGACGCGATATGATGATAGAAGAAGTTACTCCCGCCGGCTTCTTCCGTTTTGCCGTAACCAGCGAATTTATCAGCGACGGCCAAAATGAAATAGTGGTTCACAGCATGTTTGGCGGCCTTGAAGTAGTGCAGTCTCCTGTACGTAATATAAACTACAAGAGCGACGGAGCCTGGGTAACAATCGACAGTCTTGCCATGGGCGATTTCGCCTTTGAGCGCCCCTGGCTCACCGGGCGCGCAGGCTATGAACTCAACTGGGAAGATGTAATTATCCTGGAAGATAAAAAAGCGGATAAAGCTGAAAGATCCAGAGTTCAGTCGCAAGCCCTGAATTTTGTCGAGATTAGTTTCGACGGCGGAAGGACTTTTAGAAGGACTCAAAGAACTATTGACAGGGAAACCGACTGGCGCTACCGGCTTGAAACAGGGGACATGGTCGAAGGTTACCATTATCTGCTTGTCCGGGCGAACATGAAAAACGGCGAAACCGCCGTTACGCGAACCCTTGTGCAGGTTGATAAAACCCCGCCAGTGGTCAGGCTCATTTCTCCAAATGCCGGGGGCCGCTACAATACAAGTATCGAGTACACAGCCCTTGCATCAGACGATGTTGAGCTGTCGACCCTGTCCTACCATCTGCGGATAGGAGACAAGGCGTTCTACGAAGTACCAGGATTTATCCAGGGCCTTTACTTCGATATGGTTATACCGCCGTTTGTTAAACAAATTGCAAATGATGCTCCTGTAATATTCGCCGGCGGCGCGACTTATATGGATTTTGGATTTGGTCTTAGTTTCTTTGACGATAACGTAAAAATCCAGATGCAGTACGGAATGATGACCCAGGATCTTTATGAGAGCCTTGGCGGAAATGACCTTGTCCGTTACGGCGGCCATGTTATGGCTTTTAAACTTCTGGCTAATGTATACAGGCTGCCGTTCGGCTCCTTCCTTGGACCGGACTGGGAATGGCTCAGCGCCACGGTTGCCCTGGGCGCGAACTTCTCACTGTTTGACTTGGCGCAGGAAGGCTATACCCAGAGCGGCGAGTCGACCTGGATGAGTGCGCTTCTGCTCCAGTTGGAATTCCCAAGGGTAACCATACCCAAGCGGAAACACTTCAGGACATTCAGCCTGTTTACGGAAGGTCAGCTCTGGTTTGTACCGACCGATGTGTCTGCTAAAGATTATGGTATTACGACGGTCATTCCCCATGTTATCATGGGCGTAAGGGCATACGTGTTCTAGTGGTTGATTAAAAATTAAAAAGGGCTGTCCCAAGGGGCAGCCTTTTTTAATAGGGTTGTCCGGAAAACAGGCGGGAGGATTGTTATGCCTCATACACAAAAAAGTACGGACATTCCGCGTAGTATAAACCATATTCTCGAGCTTTTTTTGCCTGTGATAGTACCCATGAGTATTGTGCTGGGTTTTCTTCTGCCTTCGGTATTTATAAATCTGCGCCCCTATATTCCATGGCTTTTTGGCATAATGACATTTTCCGGCGCGTTAAAACTAACTGCCGGCCAATTGGGCGCGGCGGTACGCAGTCCGCTGCCAATTCTGCTGTTTTTTGTTTCAGCGCATATACTTATGCCGGTTGTGGCAATGCTCGCATCTTCCCTTTTCATTAAAAATCCTGATGTTGTTTCCGGTTTTGTTTTACTGTTCGCCGGCCCTACCGCGGTTACCGGTTTTATTTGGGCTTCGATCTTCAAGGGGGACATGGCTCTGTGCCTTACCCTGATATTGCTTGATACCCTTCTGGCGCCCGTAGTCGTTCCGCTGAGTATTTCAATTTTAATGGGCGCGAAAGTTACAATGAATATGAGCGGTATAGCTATATCACTTTTATTTATGATTGTAATTCCCACAATTGCCGGAGTAACCATTAACGAAGCAAGCCGCAGAAAAGCGCCCGAAATAATCTGCCCGTACCTTGACCCAGCTGCGAAACTGTGCATGTTAAGTGTTATTGCAACTAACGCCTCGATTATCGCGCCGGGGATTAATTTTGCAAATCCCATTATCTGGAAAACGGCGGTGCTTACCTTTGTGTTGACTATTACCGGTTTTTTGGTGATAAAATTTACCACTGTTCTGGGAAAATGCCGTTATCCGAAAGATATAACCATGATTATTGCAGGTGGCCTGAGGAACAACAGCGCAGTAATGACGATTGCGGTCGCTTTTTTCCCGGAAGCGGCGGTTCTGCCCACGCTTTTAAGCGTTATGTTGCAGCAAAGTATTGCGGCAATCATGGGGAAACTGTTTTTGCGCAAGCGGGGAACAGCTAATCATTGATCGGCTCAATCAAACCCATACGGATTTTCTCTGTAAGTATCCTGGTCGCCGCCTCCTGAACTCTTTGGCGCGAAAGCCTTCCGTCTTCCAGAGCGGAAACAAGCATTCTGTGGGTATTTCTAATATCATAAGGCCAGACAAATATCATATCCGAGCCTGCATTCAAGGAGCGAATTGCCGCGGCGGCCGGACTTAGGACTTCACCGGTTACTGTATTGGTACGGCCGGCAGCCATGGAAAAATCATCGCTTATAATAATGCCCCGGAAGCCCAAATCCCGCCTTAGCCAGCCGCCCATAACTTTTTCTGAAAGGCTTGCAATTTCGCCGTCTATTTCCGGAACAACCGAATGTGAAACCATTATCGCTCTGGCGCCGGCGCCGGTGAGCAGGGCAAAGGGGTAGGCAAGTCTGTCCAAATCAGCTCTGTCCCCTTTTAATATCGAAGGGTGGTAATGCGGATCGGCGCCGGCGCTGGAGGGGAAATGTTTTGCCGCGCAGAGTATGCCCGCCCTTTCCATTCCCCTGATAAAGGCGGCAGATGCAAGGGCGGCAAAAACCGGATCGGGCCCGTATGAACGGCTGCCAAGAAAAACGCGGTTGTTATCATTTTGGTATTCCGCCACAGGAGCAAAATTCAGGTTAAAACCAAGAGCGCTGATTTCTCTGCTTGAATCAAAGGCATCGTTTTCGATTTTTTCGATAGCCCTGCTCCAGCCTGTACTTTTGGACAGTTCCCAGTAGGAAAGGGCGGCAGGCAGCCTGTTAACCGTACGCGGGAAACGGTTAACGTTACCGCCTTCATGATCAACGGCTAGAAAGGGTGGGACACCCGATTTTTCCACGATAAACAGCGTACTTTCTGCAAGAAAACTGCGTATTTCATCAGTTTCTGTATCAAGATTATAACGAAAAAAAATCAGCGTCCCCGCAGGACACTCGGAGAGCAATATTTTCATGTTATCAGAAAGGGTTCCCCTTCCGTTAACGCCGCATATTAACACCTGGGCAGCAAGCAGACGGTCGTCCATGGAGGAAACAATGTGCCGGGCAAAAATTTCTTCCGTATCGATCTGCGGGGCAGGAGCGGCTTGCGGAATTTCGGTGGCGGTATCATTGTTCACGCTCGCATTGCCCGCGGAAAGCAGTATAAACAACAATGGTAAAAATGGGCGTCGCCTGCACATGGAATCAGTATACTTCATAGTGGTATTCTATTCCCATGTCTCTAAACTGGAAAGAAATAAATCTTGTTCTCGAAGAACTGGGGCTGGAAGGATCTCAAATCCAAAATGCCGTGCAAAGCGCATACGATGTCGTTATTTTAAGGCTGCACAAAAAGGGAGTAACAAGGCAGCTTCTTGTCTCCCTAACAGGCGGTGCATGCCGTCTTCATGAAACATTCAAAGCTTTTCCAAAAAGCGGCAAGCCCCTGCGTTTCGCAGAGTTTTTGAATTCAAAAATCGTGAATGGCTGGATCGAAGAAGCGCGGCAGCTTGGAGACGACCGCATTGTACGGCTTTTGGTACGCCGCGGGGGCAGGCAGTTCAGGCTTTATTTAAGGCTCTGGTCAAATGCTGCGAACTTTATCGTTACCGATGAAAACGCCTATATTCTCGACGCGATGCGTCGCCTGCCCAAAAAGAGCGAAATTACCGGGGGTGTTTATGCGCCGGAGAGCCGGGAGAATGAAAATACAACCGCACGAAATTATGAAGTGCGGGATATTCCCGGCGAAGGATCATTTAACAAAAAAATTGATGATTTTTATTCTTCGCAGGGCGGCGCTCTTTCGCTGGAAGCGCTGCGGGAACAGGCTAGGCGCAATTATGAAGGGAGCCTGGCCAGAATAAGCGCAGCGCTGGAAAGGCTCAAGGACAAGGAAGCTGAGTTTTCTGATGCGGACAAGCTTAAAGAATACGGGGACGTAATCCTTTCAAATTTAAGTTTAATTAAAAAAGGCGATCTTTGGTTAGAAACTCAGGAAAAAATGCGGATAAAACTTGATCCTCTAAAGAGCCCGTCCGCCCAGGCGGGGCTTTATTATGAGCAGTACAGGAAGGCAAAAAGCGGGCTTGCCGATATCCGCAGCGAAATTACCTCTGGCGAAAAAGAGATGGCAGATCTTGAGAGCCGTTATCAAAAACTACTTGCCGAAACCAATCCGCTGATACTGGCAAAGCTTCTTAAATCTACAAGGCTTATTCCAACCGCCGTAAAGGAGAAAAAAAGACCGGGCATTTCTTTCAGGCGAGGGGACTGGCTGATAATTGTCGGAAGGGACGCGCAGGAAAATGACGAGCTGCTCCGCCGTCATGTAAAGGGAAACGATCTGTGGCTTCACGCCAGGGATTTTCACGGCTCCTATGTCTTCATAAAGCAGCGTTCAGGCAAAACTTTCCCGCTGGAAATAATGCTCGATGCCGGAAACCTTGCCATTTTTTATTCAAAGGGCAGAAACAGCGGCGAAGGCGACCTTTTTTACACGCATGTAAAGTACCTGCGCCGCGCAAAGGACGGCCCCAAAGGGCTGGTAATTCCGACACAGGAAAAAAATTTGCACATAAAACTGGATCAGGGGCGCCTGCGCTCCCTTGAAACCTGCCGGGTGGTGAATTAAAGTCCATTATATCGGTTCGGTTTTTTTAACCACGAACCACACTAACATCACCAACCCCAACAATAAGTTCGTGATGGTTCGTGAGGTTAGTGGTAATAAATTTGTAAATATTTTGGTGTAAGGTGCATATAACTGTTTGGAAAGCTTACTTTCTCAATGGAAACATAAAATTAAGCAGGGGTTCGCTCCAGTGCCTATCTTCTCTTTTTTCGGATAGAAAGCGCCGGTACAGTGTCAAAATATGCGACCTTATCTCAGCCTGGACATCGGCAGGCAGCATGGTAGAAGGCGAGGCGGAAGGGTGTACCCTGCTGCCTCGTGGAATTTTTAGGTTTTCATTAGCGGCGGGGGCTTTTCCAAAAAGCAGCGAGATAAAGTTTTCGGCTTCCGCCGCTGAAAAACGAACCGGGTCAAAGCATGTCATGGCATACATACCGGCGGCCACGCAGTTAACACTGTGCTGTTTTACATAAAGAATTGCCTGGCTTATTGCCATCGCCCCCTGTTTCATTTCAACAAGCTGCTTCGATAATATTTCTTCTTCACCTAACATACGGGCGATGTGGCTGAACATGGTATAGGTGTGAATAACAACCATTATGTGAAGGCTGGGAATGCACATCAGGTGAGGGTCGACAAGATGAATTAAAAAAAAGCGCGGGCGGGCGATATAAAAAGGCCTTTTGGTTGTGGAAAAATTTTTCCTGTAGGTTTGCGCGGCAAACGCATATAGTTTCCCGATTGAAGCAACAAATTCATTTACTATATTGTAAGAGCGGTGCCGCCAGTTGCGAAGAAGAAATGAAACAAGTCTTACCCAATAGGCTACAAAATCAAGATAAATTGTTATCCATGCCGGCACAAACGGAATTTTTTCATCAAGCGGGTGATCCACGCTGCTGACGGGAACTCTGCCTTTCAATAAAACCGCCCTGTACTGCCGAAAGAAAAAATTAAAAAAGATTGATGAAACACAGCCCAGAAATGCCGAACGCAGGGAAGATACGGAGAATGTCTTAATAATGGCGTAAGCCGGATTTTCGCTGTAAACACTGTTTTTTATGTACATCTGCTTTATTTTACAGTAAAACGGCGTATCTTGTCATGGGCGCCGCCAACATATACAATGGAAATATCATGTTAGGACCTGTTGTTAATGCTCTTACGATAATTATTTTTTCCGTAATAGGAACATTCCTGGTAAAGGGAATTCCGGATCGCATCGAAGACATAATAAAAAAAGCTATAGGGCTTTCAATTGTTTATGTGGGTATTCGCGGTGCGCTTGAAAACGAAAACATGCTTTTGCTGATAATGAGCATGGTAGCCGGATCTGTTATCGGTGAATTTATTAATATTGATAAATGGATTAACAGGCTGGGGCAGTGGGCTGAAAAAAAATTAAACATAAAGGAAGAAGCTGATGGAAAGCGCAGTTTTTCCAAAGGGTTTGTATCCGCTACAATTCTATTTTGCACCGGCTCCATGGTAATTGTGGGCTCTCTTCAAAGCGGGCTTGAGGGAAATCATCAGACACTTTTTATAAAGTCAATCCTCGACGGAACCATCTCTGTTGTTTTTGGCGCATCCTTCGGCATTGGCGTCGCCTTTTCCGCTATTCCCGTGCTGCTCTATGAAGGCGGTATCGTGCTGTTTTCCATGGCTATTCGGGATTTATTAAGCCCGCAGATGATACGCGAAATGTCCTCTGTAGGCAGTCTTATTATTGCCGGCATCGGTTTTAACTTTCTTGGAGTAAAAGAAATCAAGGTGGCGAATCTGATACCCGCGATGTTTATCCCCTGTTTATATTTTGCGGTTATAGCATTGGCAGCTCCCGCATGACAGAATTTGTTCATCTCCATGTTCATTCCGACTACTCGCTGAGAGACGCCGCCGTTTCGGTAATGTCTCTTGCCGACCGGGCGGAGGAACTTGGAATGACCCACCTGGCGCTGACGGACCACGGCAATATGTTCGGAATTATGGAGTTTCTTGCCGCATGCAGGGAAACAGTTAATTCAGACGGAACACACGAGAGGCGGCAGCGCCCCATAAAGCCCATCATCGGCTGCGAGGTCTATGTCGCACCCGGCTCCCGTTTTGTAAAACAGGGCAGTGAAAATGAAAAAAAATACTTTCACCTTGTTTTACTGGCAAAGAACCGCGAGGGTTATCTTAATTTAATTAGATTGAGCTCCCTTGCCTATACCGAGGGTTTTTATTCCCGCCCAAGGGTAGATGATGAATTGTTATCAAAGTATCATGGCGGCCTTATCGCCCTTTCTTCATGCGCTTCGGGTGAAATTCCCCGTTTAATTCAGGCCGGAAAAATCCCGGAAGCGGAAAAAAAAGCCGTTTTTTACCGTGATCTTTTTGGTAAAGACGAGCAGGGAAATCCCGACTTTTATCTGGAGCTGCAGGAGCATGGTATCCCCGCCGGAGAACTGCGCGGTGCAAATCTTTCCCAAAAAGAAATAAACGAAAGCCTCGCCGCCATTTCAAAAAAAACCGGCATTCCTCTTGTTGCCACCAATGACGTGCATTATCTTAACCAGGATGATTATGTAGCCCATGATATTATGCTCTGTATCGGCTCAAAAATGCGCCGTTCGGACGAAAACAGAAAAAAGAGATATTACGGAGATCAGTTTTATTTTAAAAGCGGCGATGAAATGGCAGCGCTGTTCTCAGAATACGGCGAAGCCATTGCCAATACCGTTCGCATAGCGCAGCGCTGCGAGGCTGATGTACCGGTAGTCGCCGATGTGGAAGTAAAGAAGTACCTCCCGGACTTTGATATTCCCGGCGGTTTTGACAGCGCCGATTCATACCTGCGCCACATTGCATCAGAGGGGCTTGCCGGCCGTTATGCCAAAGAAACGGAAGAGGCGGGCAGCCAGTGGGAAGAAATCAAGAAGCGATCGGAATATGAACTTGATACGATTACCGGTATGGGGTTTACCGGCTACTTCCTGATAGTCGCCGATTTCGTAAATTGGGCAAAGCGGCGGAATATTCCCGTTGGGCCAGGCCGCGGCTCTGGCGCTGGCTCCATTGTCGCTTATGCTTTGGGAATAACAGACATCGATCCGCTTAAATACAATCTTTTGTTCGAGCGTTTCCTGAATCCGGAACGTATTTCCATGCCAGATTTTGACATTGATTTCGCCAACGACGGCCGTGATGATGTAATCGAATATGTTACGTCAAAATACGGAAAGGAAAGGGTAGGGCAGATAATTACTTTTGGAACTCTGGGGGCAAAAGCGGTTATTAAGGATGTAGCACGTGTTTTGGGCATTTCAATACCAGAATCGGAGATGATATCAAATTTAATTCCGCGCGATCCAAAAATAACACTGGAAGCCGCAGCCGCCGGCGAGCCCAAACTGCGTGAACTGGAGCAGGATCCGCAGTATACGGAACTTTTTAAGCTGGCAAGAAAGCTGGAAGGCCTTAACAGACATGAAAGTATTCATGCCGCAGGGATTGTTATTGGAAAGAGGCCCTTAATTGATCTTATCCCCCTGTACCAGGAGCGTGATGATCCCAAAACCGGCAGGAGCGGAAGCATCGCAACGCAGTACAGCATGAATTACCTGGAACCCTGCGGCCTTGTAAAAATGGACCTTTTGGGGCTTAAAACACTTGATGTAATAAAGGATACGGAGGAGTTGATTCGATCGCGCGGAAAGGAATACGGAAATTTCAGCGTAAAAAACATTCCGGAAGACGATAAGTCTGTTTTCAAAATGTTATGCGAAGGAAAAAGTTTTGAGGTCTTCCAGTTTGAATCGGACGGAATGATTAATATCCTGAAACAGGCAAAACCGGGTTCCATAGAAGACTTAATAGCCCTTAATTCTCTTTACCGTCCGGGTCCGATGGAAAATATTCCCAGATTTATTGATTCTAAAAACGGCAAAAAGGCGATTACTTACCCCGATCCGCGCCTCGAAAAAGTGCTTAAAGAAACTTACGGAGTAATCGTTTATCAGGAGCAGGTGATGGAGGTCGCCAGAATCATCGCCGGTTACACAATGGCGCAGGCAGATCTTTTGCGGCGCGCAATGGGAAAAAAGAAAAAGGAAATTCTGGACAAGGAAAAAAAATCATTTCTGGAAGGCGCCGCAAAACAGGGATATTCACCGGAAAAAGCGGGTGCGATATATGATATGCTGGTGCCGTTCGCCGGTTACGGCTTTAATAAGAGCCATGCCGCAGCCTATTCGGTTGTGGCTTATCAAACCGCCTACCTTAAAGCCAATTTTCCCGCCGAATTTATGGCGGCAAATTTAACGAACGAGATACATTCCCAAAAAAAGGAAAAACTTTCCGAGTGCATAGATGAATTAAAAAAGATGGGTATCGCCATCGATCCACCGGATATAAACCGTTCGGAAAAACTTTTTACTGTTGCCGGCGGAAGAATTGTTTACGGCTTTTTGGGAATAAAAGGACTGGGAGAATCGACAGCGGAAATAATTGTACGCGGCAGGAATGATGGTCCATATAAAAGTTTTATGGACTTTCTCGATCGGCTGGATATAAGGGCTGTCGGCAAGAAGATGATAGAGCTTCTGGTTTTGGCCGGAGCTTTCGACAGCCTGGGTGTACCGCGTGAAACCCTGCACGGAAATCTTGACCGAACGTTTGCTTATGCGGAAAAAATGAAGGAAGACAGGCTGCTTGGCCAGACGAATCTTTTTGAAGATACTTCCGAATCCGGTACTGCGGAATTTGAATTCGAGGAATTTCCGGCGATGAATCCGGCTGATAAATTCAACAAGGAAAATGAATTACTGGGGTTTTATATTTCCGGCCACCCCATGGATGAGTACAGGGAAATCTGGCAAAAAGCGGTAAAAGTTGATCTTGGTAATCCCGGTGAACTAAAAACAGGAAGCTGTATTCTCGTTGGAATGATAAAAAATATCAAAATCCATACTACAAGCAACGGTAATAAAATGGCCTTTGCATCAATTTCGGATTTTAACGGCGAAATCGAAGTTACATTCTTTACAAAGGTTTGGGATAAATATAACTCCAACATAGAGGCCGGTAAGGTTGCAATTCTGAGGGGAAAGATCGAGTATCAAAAAAACCGGGAAAAGCGCAGTTTTCTGGCAGATGAATGGATACCAAGGCAGGATGCTGATTCTGTCATTAGGGAAGCGGAAGCTCAGGAAAGGAAGTGGGCTGCATTTAGGGATGTTTGGCTGCATACAGCGGATTTAAAAAGTTCATCACTGGCGAAGGCTGAAAAGGGAAATTATACGATAGTGGGCTACATTAAGTCTTTGAGGGATTTCAAAGACAGGAACGGCGGTGATATGGCATTTGGCACTTTATCGGATTATGAGGGAGACATTGATATTGTCTTTTTTTCCAGGGTTTGGAATGAATGCCGTAACCTGTTAAAAGTCGATGAAGTAGCCGCCTTAAAGGGAAGCATAGACCCGGAAAACAGCCGTAATCCGGAAAAGCCGGATTTTAAGGTTACCAGCATCGCAGATCTGGCGCAGCTTACAAGGAGCGCCGGACGCAGGGCTGCCGCCGGAATGGAGCCGCCGGGTTTTATTAAAGGGAAGGCTGCGGAAGCAAACAGCATTATACATATAAAGCTGGCATGGGGTGCGGCTGACTGCGATGAAACACTGGTTCCGCTGCGGGATTTTATTACAGGGAATCCGGGGACAAATACGGTCTTCATTCATATTCCGCTTAACGGCGGAGATAAAATAATAAAAACGGCAAGCGGCATCAAATCGACCGAGGATTTTAAGAGATGCTTTGGTGTTGCCGAGGCATGGAGGGAATAATGGTATCAATATTGATGTTTCTGGCAGGCGCTGTCGGACTGTACTCGCTTCTTATCGTTATAAGAATCATTTTTACCTGGTTCGTTGGTATACAGCACGGAAAGCCCCTGGAACTGCTGTCGCGAATAACGGATCCCTATCTAAATTGGTGGCGTAACGCATTGAATCTTAAGGTAGGGTTTCTGGATCTTACGCCGATAGCTGCAATGACATTTCTTTCGATGGTTCAAAGCATATTAACCACTCTTGCGCGCCACGGCAGAATAAGCCTTGGTATTATTCTCGCGGTTGCGCTTTCGGCAATCTGGTCGGCTTTATCTTTTATCCTCGGCTTCTGTCTTTTAATAATTATACTGCGGCTTATCGCCTATGTTTCCAACAGGAATATTTACAGCCCGTTTTGGCGGACAGTAGATACAATATCCCAGCCCCTGCTGTATAAAATAAACAGTACCATTTTTGGAGACAAAATTGTAAATTACCTTACCAGGATATTTGTAGCAATCGGGGTGTTAGCTGCAATAATGATTGGCGGCAGGATTGGAATACCAATACTTGCAGGCATCCTGATTAGGCTGCCATTGTAAATGTTTCTGCGTTCGATTGCCGGATATCCGGGCGATATTCATGGTATCGGCTCTGTAACGGCAAAAAAGCTGGAACGCCTTGGAATACACGGTGTTGCCGGCCTTTTGACCCACTATCCAAGGGACTGGGACGATCGATGTAAAAAAAATCCGATAAGCGGCTATCAAAGCGGCAGGGTTAATACAGAAGTTACGGTTATCGCAAAAGACTGGATCGGTTTTGGCAGAACAAGGACGCCCAAAATATATGTGGAAGATGAAAGCTCCAGGGCGGCGCTTTTATGTTTTAACCGCAGTTGGCTTGAAAAATATCTCAAAACCGGCAGCCGTTACCGCCTGTGGGGGCGTTTTTATTACAAGTACGGTGAAATCCAGTCCGGTTCTTTTGAATTTGAGTCTATAGACAGCGCTTCCGGTTTTTTTGGCAGTATACTGCCTGTTTACCCCCTTTGCGCCGGCCTTACCCAGGATATGATGCGCCGTTATGTTTCACAGGCTCTTAAAGAATTCGCAGGTAAGCTGGAAAATGAGCTTCCGGACCGGATCATAAAACGGGATAACCTGCTTTCAAAAAGCGCGGCAATTAATACAATACATTTTCCCTCATCAGAGCGCGAACTGGAATTAGCGAAAAAAACCTTAATATACGAAGAGCTTTTTTATCTTGAAATAATGGTGGGAAAAAGGGCGATTGAAAGGAGGGGGAGGAAAAGAACACATAGACAACCCGGTTTTTCCCCATTGCAAAAAAGGCTGATTGAAAGGCTGCCGTTCGCGCTGACAGCGGGGCAGCAAAATGCCATAGCAGAGATCAACTGCGATATGATGGATGCCGGATCTTCGATGGCGCGTCTTTTACAGGGAGATGTCGGCTCGGGAAAAACCCTTGTTTCTTTTTTGGCGGCGCTTGCGGCAGTTGAAAACGGCGGCCAGGCTGCAATCATGGCGCCGACGGAGCTTCTCGCGCGCCAGCATGCGGAAAATGCCGCCAGGCTGCTGGAACCCCTTGGTGTCCGCATCGCATTTCTTACCGGCAATATAAAAACCGCCGGCAGGAAGGAGCTGCTGGCCAACCTCTTATCCGGGGAAATTGATATTGTTGTAGGAACCCACGCTCTTTTTTCAAAAGATGTACAGTATAAAAATTTAAGGTTTGTGGTAATAGATGAGCAGCACCGGTTTGGCGTAACGCAAAGATCGCTGATCATGGCAAAGGGGGATACGCCCGCCCTTTTGATGATGAGTGCCACTCCAATTCCCAGGTCTCTGGCGCTGACAGTATTCGGCGACATGGACGTTTCGGTTATAAGGGATATGCCGGCCGGAAGACTTCCTGTAAAAACACATGTTGCCAAAGAATCGAACGAAGGCAAGGTATACGATTTTGTCCGGAAACAACTCGCTCTTGGACGTCAGGCTTACTTTGTATATCCGCTTATTGAAGATGGAGATGAAATTAAAGACGCGGTTTCTATGGCCAGCAGGCTTTCAAAGGAAGTTTTTCCGCAATTTTCCGTCGCTCTTGTTCACTCAAAACTTGATGAAGAAGAAAAACTAAAAGCAATGGAAGGCTTCCGCGATGGAAAAATAAAAATACTTGCCGCAACCAGCGTGGTGGAGGTTGGCGTAGATGTGCCTAACGCCACATGCATGGTAATTGAACACTGTGAACGCTTCGGCCTTTCCGCCCTGCATCAGCTTCGCGGCCGTGTTGGGCGCGGCAGGGAACAATCTTACTGTTTTTTGGTCTATTCCGAGGAGCTGACTGATGAAGGAAAGGCAAGGCTGAAAATCATGCTTGAAAATTCCGACGGCTTTATTATCGCCGAAGAAGATCTTAAAATGCGCGGCCCGGGCATTATTACCGGAACAGAGCAGTCAGGTTACTTTGTTCTGGGATTGGCAAACCCCCTGCGCGACCTGGAGGAGCTTGTCCGCGCCCGTACCGATGCCTTTGATATTCTGGAAAACGATCCCGACCTTCTGCTGAAAGACAACCGCATTATCGCCGAAGTTATGGAAAAAGCCCCGCCCTTCGGGGAGATAGCGCTGTAGGGAAGCGCCGATGCCGGGCGCTATGTCTTGCGCCCTTCGAGTCCCGCAACACGGGAGTTTTTGGAAAATTATTTTTCTCTCTGAGAGACGCGGGACTCGCCTTCCAGCCCTCAGCATCCATGCATCGGGCTTCCAGGCCGGGGTTCGGCGCTGGCGGCGCCATCCATGGCGCCTTCCCTCCCTGCCGGTCGGCGCGCCGATGCCGGGCGCTGCACTCCAGCTAAAGCTGTCGTCCATTATTTGTCTTGGTAACTTTTTCTGAGCGCCACGCCATGTGACATTACTGAAATAACGCCCTCATGATTTCGGGCGCTATGTCTGGCGCCCTTCGAGTCCCGTAATCAATGAGTTATTAAAACAATAAAAAAAATCGAAACGTTTTCCTCTAATTAAAAACTTATTGAGAGACGCGGGACTCGAACCCACCACCTTCACCTCCGGAGGGTGACGCTCTATCCAGATGAGCTAGTCTCTCGATCGCGGCAATTTTACCTTAACCTGAAGGGGCAGGGGTGTCAAGGCAAAGCTTGCCTGCTGTCGAATACCGTTTCCCCCAGCTGCCAGCGGGAAGAATCTATTTCCTGCCTGTATTGCTGCAGGGCTTTCTTTTCTCTTTCAAGCTCAACAAAGGAAAAAAGCGTTTTTCCCTCAGGGCTGATTGTAACTTCGGGAGTAGAGTGTGCACCCATTTCCTTGATTACCCTGTCTCCGGCAGCGTCTGTGTTTTTTGGGCGGCATTCGGCAATTTTAAAATCCAATCTGTCCGTTCCGAAATTAAGCGGATTAGCCCATATTCTGCTGAAACCCAGCCGCTTAAAGTTTTTTGTCAATATCTTTTCATTTTCCCTGGCTTCAAGAAAATGGCGCAGGGCGGGAATAATCCAGAAAAGAATCGAAAATAAAAGCGGTATCAATCCCAGTCCCATTGTGATAACCGGCAGGGGATTGGCGGTTATTTGATAAAGCAGTAATTGTGTATACGCATAAAGGTAGGAGGCGGATTGAAATTGTTCTTCCAAAACAAGCAAGCCTGTCGCAAGGGAATGATAAATAAAATACGAACCGAAGATCAGATTTACCGCGTTTATAATAATAAACCATACATTCATGGTTTTTGGATTTCCGGAAAATTGCTTGAGCCTCTGAACAGGGGGTGAAAGCTCGGCGAATTTCTGTTTATCGGCGCGTAACATCAGTTCATCAAAATAATAGACAATGGTTCCCTCCGCCGTTACTTCGGGGCTGCCATGAAAAAGTACGCAAAAGGAGAGAAGATCTTCTTCGGCATCTGCGCTGTTTTTTCCGCTGAATGCCATGTACTCGCCAAGGGAGATGGTGCCGCGGTTCCCCTGAATGTAGGCGATAACGGCTTTGTGCTCGCGCTCCTTCCAGTTTTTATTGGGATCCGGTTCTCCAAAGACAAAAGAAAAAATGGCTTTGTGCATGGCGCGCCTGTTCTTTTTGGGTGGCTTTTGATTAACATGAGTCTTGTATGGACGGGTTAGTTCCGAATAAAACCAAAGACGCCAAAGCATCGAAAAGGGGCTGGCGGTGAAACGTACCGAGCCTCGTCTGTTATTGCCCTTACTGTTTGACTGAGCAGCCATGGATAAAAACAGACTTCCGATGGCAATTGCCAGGAACAGGACGAAATATCCTACCAGCATCACCATAATCCATATCTTAAAAAGAAAAGCTCCTGTAATACCAAGGTATTCAATTAACCTGCTTGAGAATCTTTTAAAGATCGCGCCAGGGCCGTGGTACCGGCTGGTAAAGCCATGCGGGAAAGAATACAGTATTTCTCCGGATCCGGTTACTTCTAGAGCACCCCTGTATTCATCGGCGGCTTTCGGCAGGAGTTCCCGCGCCAGAGAAAGGGGCAGGGCAGTACCGGCGCACAAATCCGCAATGGTAACTCCCCTGCTTCTGCGTTTTAAGAATAAGACTATTTTTTTATACGCCTCGTTACCATTTTCAACAGGCTTCATTCACCGAGTTTACCATTTCCTTGTTTTCATCTTCCAGCAGGCTGGCCAGAGTCATATTGTTAAAATAATTAAATATCATCTCACCGAAATTTATCCATACCTTATGGCTCTTGCAGCCGAATTGCCTGTCGCAGTAAGGACTGTGTTTATCGCAGTTTCCGGGTGCGATATCCTCTCCGGCGGCTTCAATAACTTCTTTTACGGTAACTTTATCCAGAGGAGGGATTATCATAAAACCACCGCCTGGTCCCCTGACTGATTTGACCAGCCCTGCCTTTTTCAGATTGAAAAAAATCTGTTCCAGAAAAATCGGAGATAAATTTTCTTCTTTCGATATTCTGTTAATTGTTACCAGTTTGCCTTCATCTCCCAGTTTAACCAAAGCAAGCATGGCTCTGAGTGCATAGCGTCCCCTTGTAGAAATAATCATCCGGCAATCCTCCTAAAAGCTGATCAAAATTATAGTATTATAATACACATAGTAAAAAAATAAAAGTAAGAAAATGTGGATAAACGGCACCCTAAGTAAGCATTGCATAAAATTATCTACTTCGATAAAATGATATGAAACAGACGAATTTGGAGTTGTCAAATGGGTATTCTTGGAATTGTATTGCTGGTTTTTTTCGTTATCGCAGCGATTTTATTGATATTGCTGGTTTTGGTTCAAGATGAGGAAGGGGACGGCCTGGGAGGCATTTTCGCCGGTGGATCGGGTTCCGCTTTCGGCTCCCGATCGGGCAATGTTCTGACCCGAACCACTACTGTATTGGGCGCGTTATTCCTTATAATCAGCCTTGGACTGGCTTTATTGAACAGAACTCCCGGCGGAAGCGGGGTTGAGGAAGAAGCAAGGCGTCTTTCAACTGATGCTCCGGGCGGTAATTGGCTGGAAGATGAACTGAATCCTGTTCAGGATTCTGCGTTTGATGATTATTATGAATTTATAGTCCCCGGGGAGAACGACTCTGATCAATAACCCGGTATTGGGTTGAATTTAGGTGTTTTATGCTATTAAGTGATGTGTTTCGGCCGGAATTTATCAAGGTTGATATAGAGGCCGGGGAAAAAGATAAAGTTTTTGAAGAACTTGTGGATTTTTTTTGTCTTAAAGAAGGATCAAATACCAGGGACAAAATACTGGAAGCGCTCCTTGTAAGGGAGGCCAAGATGTCCACCGGTATCCACAAGGGTATCGCGATCCCCCATGGAAAAACCGATGCTGTGGATACCGTACGCGGTGTTCTGGGGATTTCCCGCAAGGGGGTCGATTATGATTCCCTGGACGGCGAGCCTGTTTATTTGTTATTTATGCTAATAGCTCCCATGGGTGATTCCGAGAAACAACTAAGAATTCTAAAACGGCTTTCCGATCTTCTTGAAAACGCACAATTTTACAGGGAGATACAATCTCAAAAAAACGCACAGGATGTGTATGATATTATTCGCAAATTTGAACAATGACCGGACTTTATCACTTTAGCCTGGATTTTAAGCCCGACATAGGTGGTCTACCGTTTTTTGCCCGTTTTCCCTTTATTTTCGACGGCGCGCCATTATCGGAAATATTCTGTGGTATTTCTTCCCGTTTCGCAGGGGATATGAAGTACTCGCAAATTAATCCTGCACGCCTTACCCTGTTCGATAAACTTGGCCTTGGTTGTGTCTATGGCTTGAGCCAGATTCACTCCCGCTCGGTGCTTAAGGTGGATCGCAATAATCCTCCATTGGAAAGCGCCGACGGCATGGTTACAAAGGACCGGGAAGCCGTCCTTTCTGTTACTGTGGCTGACTGCCTGCCGGTATTCCTTCTTGATACGGACTCCGGAGCTTTCGGCCTTGTGCATTCCGGCTGGAAGGGGACAGGCATTGTGCTGGAAGCGCTGCGTCTAATGCGGGAGCAATGGGTATCCAGGCCGGAAGCGGTTGCTGCGATACTGGGCCCCTGTATTGATTCCTGCTGTTACAATGTTGATGAACAGAGGGCAAAAATTTTTGAAAATGAATACGGACCTGAAAGCGTCAGGAAATCAGGTGAGGATTTCTATCTGGATTTGAAATCCGCCAATACCCGTCTTTTGACAGAAGCGGGCGTCAGAAACATTGCCGTCTGCGATTGCTGTACATTCACCGATGAGCGTCTTGGCTCATTCCGCAGGGAGGGCGCCGAAAACTATACAAGAATGCTGGCGCTGGTTGGGTATGAAGCTACCCAATAACCACTGTGCCGAATAATTTGGATATTATATTTTCAAAAGCGGGCGGCAGGGGCGCTTCGATTGATATTCCCTTAAATTCCAGCTTCCGGGCATGCAGAAAAAATCCATTGTAATCGCTCTTTCCGCCGTATTTTATATCTCCTGCAAGGGGATGCCTGTGAGCGGCTGCCTGGGCGCGAATTTGATGGGTTCTGCCGGTGGATATTTCCGCGACAACCAGGCTGCTGCGGCCGTTATGTGCTATCGGTGAAACCCTGGTAATCGCGGATTTTGCCCCTGTTTTTTTATTCATGCGTGATTGTTTTTCTACGAATGTTTTTTTTATTTTTTTATTGCGGACAAGGTCGTCCTGCCAGATTTCCTCTTTTTCAACATACCCTTCCACCAGGGCAAGGTAGGTTTTTTTTACTGATCGCTCCCGCATGAGCGAACTGAAAAACCGTGCACCGTCAATACTTGTCGAAAAAACTACAATGCCGCTTGTGGGTTTATCAAGCCGGTGGAGCGGTCCGGGTACAAAAGAAAGCGAAGGCGGCAGCTTATCCGACAAATAAGAGCGTACAATGGTATCCAGGCTGGCCTGTCCGTGGACGGGAAGGCCGCAGGGCTTGTTGACGGCTATAAGCCCAAGTCCCTGCCAGAGGATATCCGGTGTATGTTCGGCAGGATCGTTACGCGGGGCGGGGTACTCTTCATTCAGCGAGGGGATGCTGATAATGGAGCCGGCCTTAATGCAGTCGCCGGCTTCGGCAGACATGCCGTCAACAAAAACAAGGCCCTGTCTTAATAGCCGGTGAATCAGGGATAGGGGGCAGTTTCGCAGTGCTTTGCGCAGAATGCGGTCCAGCCTTCTTTGCGAGTCATTTTCGCCGGTTTTAAGTTCCATGCCTTTTGGATTATATATCCAATATTTGGGGCTTTCAATGTTTAACTTATTGCATACAATTAAAGTATGAATCTAAAATACAGGATTCTACTGCAAACTCTTTCCGCTTCAATAATTTTTATGATGCTTATTAGCATTATGTTTTTCCATACGACGACAGGAATCAGGAATTCGGTTTTAACCATTTCGGGGGAACTGGGCGACAGCGCCGCCGATATCAGCGTATATGCCCTGGAAGGGCATATGTCAGACGCCTCATTGATAGAAAAGCAAATACACAGCCTGACCGTGGAAGCTATTACAAGCATAGACAGGCAAATATATACTTACGCATGGATAATTTCCATTACATTATTCATTGGTTTTATAGCAATCTCGGTTTTTTCGATAAAGTTTACATCAGGTGTTGTCAGGCCCATTTTGGCATTGAACGACGGTGTACATGAGGTAAGCGGCGGCAACCTTGAGCGTGAGGTCATAATAAAAACAGGAGATGAACTTGAGGAGCTTGCAACTTCTTTTAACATAATGACGGGCCGTATAAGGGAGCAAATAGAAAAAATCGCGATGGCAAATGCCGAAAAAGAAAAATTAAACAGCGAGCTTGACGCCGCGGCAAGAATTCAATCAAGTATGCTGCCAAGCCATTTTCCGCCGTTTTCCGCCAGAAGAAATGATTTTGATTTATGCGCCGCAGTTTTTCCCGCCAAGGAGGTGGGCGGCGATTTTTACGATTTCTTTTTTATTGATGACGATCATTTTGCGATTATAATCGCCGATGTATCCGGCAAGGGAATCCCGGCCGCCATTTTTATGGCGGTTGTAAAAACCATGATAAAGAACAACTTGAAAAGCGAAGGAAGGCCCGATTTGGCCATGGATAATATTAACCGGCAGTTGTGTAATGCCAACACCGCCTATATGTTTGTAACCCTATGGTTTGGAATTCTGGAAATTTCCAGCGGTAAATTCAGCTATATAAACGCGGGGCACAATCCCCCGCTTATGAGGCGTTCATCAGGTGAATTTAAGCTGATGGAAAGCCCGCCGGATCTGGTGCTGGCGGGTTTGGATAACACCCTGTACCACTGCCGTGAAACTTTTCTTGATGACGGGGATGTTGTTTTTCTTTACACTGACGGGATTGTTGAAGCTGCGGACAGTCAGGGAAATTTCTATGGGGTCAAAAGGCTGCTGGATTTCATGAACGGAAATACCGGTCTTTCATGCAAAAAAATAATTCCGGCCCTGCTGGCCGATATTCATGAATATTCCAGCGGCGTTGAGCAGTATGACGATATTACAATGCTGATGCTGCGTCTTGACCGTGAAAAACACATGCGCTACATAACACTGGCCGCTGACCAGCGCGAGATAGACAAGTTAATGGATTTTCTCGGACATGACCTTAACGAAGGCAGTTGTCCGCAAAAAGTCCGCTGCCTTATAGAACTGGCAGCGGAAGAGGTTTTTGTAAATATTATTAATTACGCTTATCAGAGTTACGCCGGAGAAATAAAAATCGGCAGCGGTATCCAGCGGATTGAGGAAAAAACAGTTTTTACAGTGACATTTGCCGATCACGGAGAGCCTTTTAATCCTCTTGAACATCAGGACCCTGATCTCAGCGTGCCGATTGAGCAACGGGAAATAGGGGGGCTTGGCGTATTGATGGTTAAACGTACTATGGATACCATCAGCTATGAATACGATGAAGGCGTGAATCGCCTATTAATAAAAAAATCATGGTGAAGTGCAAGAGGGGATTATGACCATTAAAACAGAACAAAATGGAAAGACAGGCGTAATATTTTTTCTTTCGGGGCGTTTAGATACGGCAAATTCTCCGCTGCTTGAAAGGAAGCTTAAGCAATGGGGAGATAAAAAGAATGAAATTACGCTTGATTTTCTTGACCTGGGTTATATATCCAGTATGGGGCTGCGTGTTCTGCTTCATGCCCATAAAACATTTATGGAAAAGAACAAAAAAATGATCATAAAAAACATGAACGAATCAATCAGGGAAGTATTTGAAATGACAGGGTTTATTAAATTACTGGACTTGGCATAAAATATCGTGGTTTCATAAACCGGCGCTGCCGCCCGTCTTGACAAAACCGGCGTATTCAGTGATCATCATGGAATGGCACCTGTTGCGTCGCTAAAATCCCTGCTGGAAAACAATATTTTTCTTGCCACTGCCGTAAGCCTTTGTACTGCGCAAATTGTCAAGATGCTGCTTTTTTTATTAACCAACAGGGGAAAAAAATTTTGGGAGGCAATAGAAACGGCTATTTGGCGTACCGGGGGCATGCCTTCCAGCCATTCGGCGGTTGTATGTTCACTGACCACTTCAGTGGCTTTTACCGAGGGTATTGCCTCAAATTTGTTTATTTTTTGTATATGGTTCTCCCTGATAGTCCTAAGAGATGCGCTGGGAGTAAGGCGATCGGCTGGCCTGCTCGCCAAGGCGCTCAATAGTCTGGGTAAAAAATTCTCTGATACATCGGGCGTGGAATATAACGCGGTAAAGGAAATCCAGGGACATACTCCGCTGGAAGTATTGGTAGGAGCTTTTTTAGGCATCTTTATAGCGGTTAGTTTTGCGCTGATTTAGGCAAAAAAAATGAATTTTAACCGTGCGCTGTTTTTTTTGTGCATGCTCTCTCTGTTATCTACAGCGGCTGTTTTGTTGATTGGTATGGCAATAAAACCGGATGAACATGGCGCGGGATACGCTGTTCTCGGTTTTGATGAGGCGTTGCAGGACAGGGAATTAAGAGAACTTTTAACCGTCGAATCGGGTTTTTTACCACAGCAGATTATTTCCGAATCTTCTCAATGGGTGATGCTTGATGAATTTGGTACCCTGACAAAAGTTCCTCTCGACGAATATCAGAAAAGGGTTATGGTTATTGACCCCCGCAATGACGGTTACGCGCAAAGGCTTAAAGATTTTTTTATATTCAATGGAAAGCGTTATGTTTTTATCACTGCGGAAGCGGGTAATTTTTCGGGCGGAGCACTGGAAAAAAAAATTTCAGGGGTTTTGGGCGTAATACCATATTCTATTGATTATTTTACTTTTGGAAGATCAAGTTTATTTTTCTTATTGCTTTTTGGCATATCATTGTTGATAATTATAGTTATCGCTGTATTAATGAAAAAACCGCATAGTTTTACAAAAGGCATTTTACCCTGTTTGCCCGTTCTGGTTTCTCTTTCGATTTTCGGAAGATCAGCTCTGGTGCTGTCTGCAGTTATTGTGGGACTTTCCGCCCTGATGTGGGAACCTCTTGTTCAGTTGTTTCCGGTACTCGTCGCCAGGAGAAAAAGTAACATTCAAAAATATATATATGAACCATATAAATATTATTTTTACTTGATTCCCTTTTTCTTTTTAGTTATTACTTTTATTATTTTTTATGCCCGCATTGTTCCATGGTTTGCCATTATAGTTATTTTTCTTTATTTCGCGCTTTATTTCTGTTCACTATGGGTAAATTCTTTACAGGCCAAAAAGCGTTTTTCTCCGCTAACAATAATAAAAAGACGTATTCCCGATTTTGTATTTACGGTTTATATGCTGCCATTTGCGATAACTGCCTTCCTGCCTGTTATTTTTGAGCCAATGCGCCATGGATCAAATACCGGAGCATTGTACGGTAATTATTCATTTGACAGCCGGATTATAGATGAAAGGGAGTACTACGCTCATATAGCGTTTCAAACTTCATTTTCAGGGAATTCTCTGGACCGGAACGGGGCAGTTTATGCTTCCTATGTACAGGATTCAGATGGTCTTATCAGCCCGGTACAAAAGGCAGCATCCGATGAACTATTTATGCCAATGGATATTCCGCCTTTTCCATTAAAAGATTTGATGGTTTTTATGGACACTTATGGTAATAGAAACATTTATACATATAAAAAAGGCAGCAGCATTGCCGCCCTTATAGGAAGCCTGCTTGTTGTATTAACTATCCTGATTTTTATTAATATACAATGGGGCGACAAAAAGCAAAAAAAATATTATCATTTATTAATAAAAGATATTTCCGGTTAATTGATAAGGAAACATAAAAGATAAATGAGGATTTATTCGTTTTTACACGGCGGGCTTTCATTTGATGACCCGACTGCTCCGCAAAAAGGCTCCTCGGTTTTAGCCTTTCTGCCGGCTATATCCGTGGTGCCTATGGGATATCAGGGTTTTGGAAGAGTATATCCTCTTGTTTCTCCCGGCGATCTTGTCCGTGAAGGTATGCTTATCGGTAAAGCCTCAGGCCCTGGGTCAGTGAATGTTCACGCGACAGTGTCCGGCAGAATTCTCCGCAAGGTATCGTGGACTGACAGCGAGGGGAATAACTGCCAGGCTCTGGTAATCCGTCTTGAAGGAGCTTTTGAAAAACTGGGCAAGAGGGAAGAACTGTTTCCCTGGACCGGAATGAGCAGTTATGACATTCAGAGGATCATATCCGACTACGGTATTGTAGAAATGGAAAACAGGGGACAGTCTTTATCTGAAATGATTTCAACTTACAGAAGATCCAACGACAGGATAACACTAGTCGTCCGCTGTGTATTTGACGATCCATGGCTGGCAGCAGATTATACACTTTGCAGGGAAAGGATTGCCGAGTTGGTCGAGGGAAGCTTCATAACAGCCCATGCCTGTGTAAAAGTGACGCGTGTATTATTCGCAGTTTCCCATAAAGAAGCTGAATTGGGAAAACAGCTCCTTGCTGAAGCCGGACGCTACAATATTCCCTCTGCCGTTGTTTTAATGGGTTCCCGTTACCCTCAGCGAAACGGAAGAGAAATGGAGCTTGCATTACGCGCATACGAAAAAAAAGAAAGTATGGAGATGGGAGCTTTTCTGATAATGGGGCCTGCTACAATGGCGGCTGTCTACGATGCGGTAAAATTAAAAAAACCTGTTCTTGATCGTTATGTGGCGGTAGGCGGCTCAGCGGTGAGTCAACCAAAGGTTATGAAGGTCAGGATTGGAACCAGAATCGGCGAACTATTTGAACAATGCGGCGGTTTTATTAATGTGCCGGCGCTCATTGCCAAGGGCTCCCCGCTTTCGGGAAGGGCCGTTGTAAGCCTTGATGAGCCGGTTGATAAAACTTGTTTTGCTGTTTTTGCAATGCTGAAGGCGGATTCAAGGGTTCATGCTGAACGGAGTTGCATAAATTGCGGTGAATGCCGGGCAGTGTGTCCGCTGGGGCTTGATCCCGAAGAATTGTATAAACAGATAAAAACGCGGAGTAATAAAGATGCTTTCGAAAGCGAATGTCATGGATGCGGATGCTGTAAGGTAGTTTGTCCTTCTGCCTTGCCGTTATCGGAGCTGATTCAAAGAGAAAAACTTGGAGTAAAATATGCCTGACGGGGAACATTTTTTTCTTCAAAGGCCGCAGATAAATATATCCTTTTCGACGTCGGGAAGGATGTGGCTGGTTTTTTTCTCTGCCTTTATGTGTGTTCTTCAATCGGCATTGAGCGACGGCGGCTCGTCCATGGTAATAGCGCTGGTTGCCCTGATTACTTCAATACTGGCGGAATTATTATTAACATGGCGAAAACATGGCTTCAATAAAATAAGGGACGGCAGCGCAGCGGCCGCATCTATGGTGTTTTCCATTCTTCTGCCAAATCAAATACACCCTTTGTATGCCGCTGTAGGCGCATTTTTTGCGATTGTTGTAGTAAAGAATAGTTTCGGCGGCCTTGGCTCAAACTGGCTAAACCCGGCCCTGGGAGGATGGATTATTATCCGCCTTTCCTGGCCCCATTCCATAGTTGATGCTTTGGGGGACCCTCCATTATTTCTGGCCGCAACCAATCCCATTAGTTTACTGGATTCAAATATTACTACATTTCTTAATGAAACAATTTTTTCGCTTCTTGGTACTGAACTGCCTTTCGGTTATATCGATCTATTATTTTACAAGGGCACAGGTTTAATTGCCGATCGCGGACTTTTTGCCTTGTTAGTTTGCACAATTGTTTTGATTGCATTCAGGGTAAGCCGCTGCTTTGTTCCGGCTGTTTTTCTGGCTGTTTATGGTTTCCTTGTTAAATTTTTGGGAGATATTTCGCATGGGGGCCAATACTGGGCCGGCGATCTGTTTTTCGGCATTTTTTCCGGCGGCACGATTGCGGCAGCCTTTATTCTGGCTGCTGAACCCGCTTCGGGAGCCAAATCGAGGGGCGGTGTGTTTACAGCCGTGGTTTTGGGCTCTGTTCTTTCATGGCTCTTCCGTTACAGGGGTTTTGAATACTGCGGTAGTTTTATCGCACTCGCACTGGTTAACTGTTTAACAACGCTTATCAGGTTATCGGAAAGCAGGCTTATTTATTCCCGGAAAAGCGGTTTGGGCAAGGGGCCTGCATGATAAAAAACAGATTGATACTTACGGGCCTTATAGTAGGGTTGTTGATATTGATATGCCTAATATGGATTTTTTCCAGGCCTTTACAGACACAGTATTTAATGAGAACCATAAACAGAAATTTAATCGCCTCAGAGTATTCCGGCAGGCTTGCCTCACCCCTTGATAAACCAAAAGGAAATTTTAACCTTTTGGGATATTGGTATTCGATTGTAGATTCGAGTGATACAATGTTTGTATTTACAGTATTTAATGATGGAATACTTATTCCGTATGGGGCAAGAATTTCTGTTACCGGGGAAGTTATGGAAATAATGCCTTTAAGTTTTCATGCAAGGCAGGTTCATGAAAATATTCCGGAAAGTTTTATTCGGATATATAAACAACGTATAGAAGCAGGAGTGCAGCCAAGATGAAAACCGGGCAACACCCCTTTTGGGGTTCAATATCTCCTTTAAGCGGGCTTTCTGGCATTGGACTATTAATTATGGGTTCCGGCCGTCTTGCGTGGGCGATGATTATAGCCGCCTCACTGTTATGGGTATATACCCTTTCTGTACTTGTCTCTGTTTTTCTGGCTTCTAACACTTTCAAAAAAATTGTCTCACGGGAAGGCGAAACAACTGTATACACCTGCATTGCCTGTTTCTTTTCAGCTCTTTTTATTCTGTTATTTTTTTTATTGTGTCCGCTGGCTGCTCTGGAAATATTTTTTCTTCTTTCCCTGGTTCCGCTTTACTGCGTTGGCTCAGGTGTTTTCCAGCGTGTAATTCCGGCCGGAGAAGATAACTCCCCTGATCCTGGCGACGCGGTTTTCAATGCGGCTGCGGAAGCAGCGGTTCTGGCCGTTCTGCTTATTATCATTTCAATTATCAGGGAACCGATATCTTACTGTTCCCTGACCCTGCCAGGTTCCTATCAGGGTATTATAACCATATTTACATTTAACGAAGGGCTGTTTTTTCCTATCAGGATATTTGCAAGTTCAGGCGGTTCACTCTTACTGCTGGGTTATATTGCCGGATTATATCATTATTGCAGAAGCGTTTATTATCCCATGGAAGAAAAAATATGAACACAGTTTATCTTGCAATTTTGCTGACTTTTTCCGGTTTTGCGATGAATTTGATACTGCAATGCGCTCTTGGTATAAGGGGTGATACATCAAATATTGGATACAAAATTGACAATGTACTGATAAAACTATTGGTTATTTATATAACTGTAATGTTGCTTTGGTTCATTTTGGAAAAAATAAATTACTTATTTTCTTCGGAGTTATTGATATATATAATCCTTTTTCCGTTAAGTTCTGTTGTTTATGATGGATTTATATTTCTTGCATTTCGCTTTATTATCAGAAAAGAAGATGAAAATAACAGCGGTATAAGTTTTTGCGGCGGTATTTGTGCAGCTGTACTTTTTATAAGTCTTAACATCGCTAAAAATATTGTAGAGGCGGCGGCGCTTACTCTTGGTTTTATTCTTGGAATTTTCCTGTCTATAATGATTATTCGTGAAATCAGGAGAAGAGCGGCACTGGAAGCTGTTCCCCGTTTTTTAAGGGGCAGTCCGCTGTTGCTTATTTCTATGGGGCTGCTGTCTCTTGTTTTTACCGCCTCGGCGCTTATCTTTTTCAAAATGCTGGGTGCGTAAATGACAGAAGAAAAAATTTTCCTGATACTCGGTTCACATGCACATGTTCCGTCCGGCGCTCCGGAAACCGAGTTTAAAACAATATATGAAAAAAAACTAAGGCCTTTTGTGTGCGGATTATATAAAAATCCCAAAATTCAGGCTGTCCTTCATTATTCGGGAGTGCTGCTTCACTGGATCGAAAGAAATCATCCTGAGTTTTTTATGCTCATAGAAGACATGATAAACAGAAGGCAGGTTGAAATTCTTGGCGGAGGTTTTTATGAGCCGATGCTGCCGCTAATTCCTTTGCAGGACAGGATTGGGCAGATAGAATTTATGACAACATATCTGCGAAAGAATTTCGGCAAGCGCCCGCAGGGCTGCTGGATTCCGGCTTTTGCATGGGAACAGCATCTTGCAAGCACTTTAGCTGTCAGCGGAATGAATTATACTTTTTTGACAGAAAATCAATTTATAAAAGCCGGATTTACCGGAAACGATTTATTATTTCCCTGCATAAGCGAAGATCAGGGAAAGATCATAACAGTATTTCCTGTTTCTAATTTTATGGGAGAGGCGCTGAATAATAAAAATATAATTAAAATATTCAGGCAGATTACTTATGAGCAGAACGCGTCTTCCGGCGAAAAAAAAGAAAAAATATTGACAATATTTCCTGAAAATTACGGATTGACCGGCAATGATAAAACCGTTGAATATAACTGGAATCTTTTTTTTGAGGAACTTTCCCTTTCTGAAAAAATGGTAGAAACTTCCTTGCCGGGAAAACTTCTAAAAAATTTCAGCGGTTTCAAAAAAGGCAGCTTCCCCAATTCAGCCGGATATGACGAAAGATATTTACCGCGCAGCTTTATAATCGAAAATCCGCAGGCAAACGGAATTTACTCAAAAATGATTTTTACCAATGTTCTTATTAGCCAGCTTAGGGGCGATAAATCCAGGAAGCAAAATGCCAGAGAGGAACTATGGAAAGCTCAGGATTCATCTCTTTTTACCCCCAGCAGCCATATAAAAAACGTTATATTGAGCAAATCCGCGTATCAGTCTCTGTTATGCGCTGAGCGGCTTACAAGAGAAAAGGGAAAATATGCTCCATCTCTGATTCAGTATGATTTTGATCTTGACGGCATCGGAGAATACCTGTTTCAGGACGCGAGAATTAACTGTTATATTCAGACAATGGGCGCGGGTATATTTGAACTTGATTATATTCCCAAAGCCTGGAATTATCTTGCCTGCGGAATAAATTCAACAGGTAAAAGACAGGCTGCTTTCAATGACTGTGTTATGCCCGAAGGAATAAATATAAAAAAAATATCAAATGATTTTCATAAAGGAGCGCGTAATTGTTTTAATGAGCGTTATGAAGCCGTAAACACAGCAAAAGGAAAGGCTTATTTCTGTCTAAAAGCGGGCGGAGGAGGACTATATGGGGATATTGAGATTGAAAAGCGTTTTTCACTTAAAAAAGATATATTAACCGTTGAATATCTGGTTAAAAATACGGGCAAGCAGCCAATGATATTTTCTTTTATTCCGGAAATAAATCTTTCCTTCGCCGGGGAGGGGGAAGAATTTGTTCGTTTCCAGGCTATTAAGGACGGGAAAAAAGAAAAAATCGCTGATGAGGCGTTACCCAATGTTGAAAACATTGAATTTTTAGATTTAAAAAATGAAGTGCAGATAATACTTGGTTCAGCAAAACCCTTTAACTGTTTTCTTTCCCAAATACGAAAAGGAAATGAATATATTTCCACACGAATTATACCACAGTTTAATATTTCTCTTGAAAATTCACAAACCTGGAACAGTGAAATCAACTTGAAATTTTCCCATTAAAACAGGTACTATTTAATTATGAAACGACGATTAATTACTTCCGCGCTTCCCTATGTGAACAACGAACCCCATCTTGGAAACCTGATACAGGTTCTTTCGGCAGATGCCTTTGCAAGATTTTGCAGGCTTGCCGGCTGTGAAACGCTTTATGTCTGCGGTACAGATGAATACGGTACTGCCACCGAAACCCGCGCCGCTGAAGAAGGAATTACGCCTCGGCAGTTGTGCGACCGGTACTATGCCATTCATACAGGCATTTACAACTGGTTTAATATTGCCTTCGATTTATTCGGTCGCACATGTACGCCGGTACATACTGAAGTTACTCAGGATATTTACCTGAAACTGAACAAAGCCGGCTATATAACGGAAAAATCAATAGAACAGCTCCACTGCGCGCAGTGCAGCCGCTTTCTGGCGGATAGATATGTCAGGGGTATATGCCCGCACTGCGGATACAATGATGCAAGGGGAGATCAATGCGAAGCGTGCGGCAAGCTGCTGGATCCGACGGATTTAAAAGATCCAAGATGTTCCGCCTGTTCCTGTACGCCGGCTGTAAAAGAGACAAAGCATCTTTATATCGATCTTCCAAAAATTAAAAATATACTGGAAAAATGGATAAAACCCGCCTCAGAAAAGGGGTTTTGGGCAAATAACGCAATTCAGATGTCTCACGCCTGGATTCGCGACGGCTTAAAAGAAAGGGCGATAACAAGGGACTTAAAATGGGGAATACCCGTGCCGCGTGCCGGCTATGAGCAAAAGGTTTTTTATGTGTGGTTCGACGCCCCAATCGGTTATATTTCCATTACCGGAAACCTTGGCGAAGAAATAATAAAAAGTTCAAAAAACACCGCGTTTTCCCACTGGCGCGATTTTGTAAATTACTGGTGGAAGAGCCCCGATGAGGTTGAGTTATTTCAGTTTATTGGCAAGGACAATATACCATTTCATACCGTAATTTTTCCTTCCAGTCTTTTGGGCAGCGGCGACAACTGGACGATGCTTCACCATATGTCCAGCACCGAGTACCTTAACTATGAAAGCGGAAAATTTTCAAAATCACGCGGGATTGGTGTTTTCGGGACAGATGTAATGAAAACCGGAATTCCGGCGGATGTTTGGCGTTTTTATATTTTCTACAACAGACCGGAAAAATCGGATTCTCTTTTTACATGGAAAGATTTCCAAGAAAAGGTAAACGGAGAGTTAATCGGTAATTTCGGCAATTTGGTAAACCGTACACTATCTTTCGTTATGCGCTATTACGACGGCAGGATTCCGGCGGGAACAAACGACCCAGCATTATGGGAAACAGTGCAAAAACATGAGAAATCGATCAATGAAAAACTACAAAGGGCGGAACTTAGGGACGCGTTCAGGGAAGTTTTTGAATTATCATCTTATGCAAATAAATATTTTCAGGATTCAGAGCCGTGGCGCCTGCGAAATGATGACCCTGAAAAGGCAGCGGCTGTAATCCGCGATCTGGCGCATGTCGTTCGCGACCTTGCCGTGCTGATTGAGCCTTACATGCCCCAGGCGGCGGCAAAGATTGCGTCATTCTTCGGCCTTAAACTTGGAAATGAATTTTGCTGGGAAAATATCGGCCCTGAAAATCAGATTGCACAGGGCACCGAAATAAAGGCTGAGGTTCTTTTTGCAAAACTTGAAGATGATTTAATCGAAACATTGCGTGAGCGTTATTCTGGCAGCCAGAAAGAAAGGGCGGACACAAGCACTGCACCCGAACAAAAACCGGCTTTTGCCTCTGTTATGGATTTAAGGGCCGCAAAAATCGAAAAGGTTGAAAGACACCCCAAAGCGGATAAACTCTATATCATCTCTCTGGAAACCGCCGAGGGGACTACCGGTATCAGTGAAGAGCGGACGATTGTTTCCGGCCTTGTCGACTTTTACAAAGAAGAAGAATTATTGGGGAAAAAGATTATTGTCGCATATAATCTTAAACCGGCCAAACTGCGCGGAGTTGAATCCAGGGGAATGCTCCTTGCGGCAGGCGACAAGAACGGCATTGGCGCCGACGGCGGCCACGCCGAACGCTGCGAAGTACTCGATGCAGTAGACTGTCCAACGGGAACAAGGCTCCTTGTCGAAGGCGAAGAAGCCGCCGAAGCCCCAGCCGAAATCGACATTGATAAATTTCTGTCAATGGCAATAACCGTAAAGGATTATGCCGTTCAATTTGACGGTAAAAATTTATGCCTTGAAGGAAAGCCAGTTCGCACAAGTATAATTCCCGAAGGCGGGGTTCATTAAACCGGTGGAAAACACGGGTTTTATCAAAAAGATAACAATCGCTGATATTGATGCATGCAAAAAAACCGCCTCTTTTTTACAGTCTCCAGAGTGGGGGGAATTCAAATCCCGTTTCGGCTGGAGCAGCCTTGCCTTTTTGATCGATTGGAAAGAAGCCGGCGAAGAACCGCTATTGGTACTTTCACGGCCCCTTGCGCCGGGTATTTCCTTCGCGTACATTCCCTGGGGGCCGCAGGCCGCCGGCTTTGCAGATAACGAACAAAAAGGCAAGGCTGCAGCCGCCCTTGCCCCTGCACTGCGTCAATTCCTGCCGCGGAACACCGCCTTTTTGCGCATTGACCCGCCCTGGTACGCCGAAGACGGCGAAACTCCGCAGCCGCTGTCCCTGCCGTTCATAAGAGCTGCCGCAGACATACAGCCGCCGGATACGGTGCTTATCGATTTAACAGCCAGCGAAAGCGATATTCTCGCGAACATGAAACCAAAATGGCGGTACAATGTCGGCCTTGCGGAAAAAAAGGGAGTGCAGGTAAACCGGGCGGGAGCACAGGGGCTGGATGTTTTTTACAGTCTGTTAAAAGAGACGGCAAAAAGGGATAATATCGCAATTCACAGTTTTCAGTATTATAAGACCCTGATTGAAATTTATAACAGCGGCGAAAGAGAAGCGGGCGGTTCCTTGACGGTGTATACCGCCGTCTTCGGCGGAGAGCCCCTGGCTGCAATTGTAGTGCTTTTCCGCGGGAAGCAGGCAACGTATCTTTATGGCGCGTCTTCGAATCAATACCGGAATTTGATGG
Organism: Treponema sp.; assembly: GCA_009777535.1. Lineage (GTDB taxonomy): Bacteria > Spirochaetota > Spirochaetia > Treponematales > Breznakiellaceae > WQXQ01. The sequence goes on along the minus strand of WRLP01000002.1, from coordinate 129,553 downwards.
CTCCGTACGCCCTTCAGTGGCAGGCAATCAGGGATGCAAAAGAAAGCGGCTGCGAAGTATACGATCTTTTCGGCATACCACCCGATGATAATCCAAATCACCCCATGGCCGGCCTGTATCGCTTTAAGACAGGCTTCGGCGGCAGAATCATTCACAGGCCGGGAAGCTGGGATTTTCCGTACAGGCGGCAGCTTTACAGTATTTTTAGAATTACCGAACTGGCGAGAAAAAAACTGCGCGATTCCAAAAAGAATAGAAAAAAAGCCGCCTCCCGGAATTGAACCGGGTACCTCATGATTACAAGTCAAGTGCTCTACCAAGTGAGCTAAGGCGGCAGGTAATTATTTCTTATTGATAAAAAGCATATAGCAAGTGAAGCATAATTTCAATCCCCTATTCCCCAGACAGAAAAACATGGGTTATTAACGCTGAATTTATATTATCATAATATACATTGGTAAAATCCCAGCGGTTGCGTAATGCCCAGAAACCCCGTGATCTCATCAGGTGAATCATGGGACACTGTTCAAGAATAATCGACTGGAATTCATCCCATATTTCCTTTGATTTTTCATGGTCGATTGTAAATTTACCTTCGTTATATAAATAATCGACTCTGGCTTCCCATTCGGTAGCAGGCGAGATCTGATTCGGGTACCACAGGTGCAGGTTGCCGGAAGAAGGCCAGGTATTGCTTCCCTGGCTTGGAAAAATGTTGGAGCCGGAAAGGGCTATCAGCATAGAGTCCCAGTCAAATGTTGAAAATAACTGTTCAACCTGTTTCTGAAAATCCAAAACCCGGATATTAACTCTTATTCCCACCCTGGATAATTCATCTCTTATGATCGAAGCGATGTCGTTATAGACAGAACTTTCAGAGCGGATTGTAAGGTTGAATTCGACAGCCCTGTTTCTTTCATCACGCATTTTGCCGCCGCGCCCGCGCCGTATTCCAATAGAAGCAAGCAGTTCTTCCGCACGGGCGGTATCATAAAGGTATTGAAGGGTTATATCAGGATTATAGTAAGGATTGGGTTCGGGAAAAATGTTGACTTTTGGCTCCGCGAGCCCGCGGTAAACTTGTGCGTTTATCCGGTCGCGGTTAAGAAGGCAGCTCATGGCCTGGCGGAATTCTTTTTGTGTGAACCATTCGTACTGCGGCTTCTTGCTGTTTTGCGGGTTTTGATTAAATGTCCAAAAAGCGGCGCCCAGTGCTCCTTCAGAGTTGAAAACAGTGTAAGTCCCGTCGCTTCTGTTTACAAGACCGTCCAGGTCTTCAGGCCGCAGTCTGTATGATTCTGTCTGCCCGTCTCTGAATAAAAGCAGCTGTGTATTTTCTTCTGGGATTATGCGCACAATATTTTCTTCGACATAAGGAATGGACAGCCCATTGGCATCTCTGCGCCAGTAATCAGGATTCCTTTTATATACCAGCCTTTGTCCTGACGTATATTCAACTAGAAACCATTCGCCCATTGAAGGAATCGTTTTGGGATCGGCCGCCACGCTGAACAGGTTTTTAACGGCCTCTGCGCCGCCCTGTCTTTTCGCCGGTTCGAATATGTGCCGCGGACCAAAGGTCATGTTAGTTGAAAGTTCCGGCTCTGCTACAATCCTGGGAAAATTAAACGAAAAACGTAAATCGTCTATTTTTTCTATATCAATGTGCGCCTCGCTGCCGTCCGGCATTGTCAGGAATTGCCCGTAATAACCGGAACTCTGACAATCGGGATCGCCTACTATTTCATCATACCAAAAGATAACATCATCGCTTGTAACTTTTATTTTCCGGCTGTTGTCATAATAACTCCAGTAAATATCGTTTCTAAGGGTGTAAATTATTCTAAGAGTGCCGGCTGCCTCGTTAACAATTATATGTGGTGATGCTGCATTAGGCACCCATTTGCGGGTAATCACATTATAATCCAGAAGGTAATCATGCATGCTTCCAACAATTGTACTTGTACTGGAGTCTTGTTCGGATATGAGCAGATTAAAACTTTTTGGATCATCATTTACCACCGAATGCCAGGTTCCGGCCAGTATACCAGGCTCAAAATCTTCGCCTCTCCATGGCTTGCTGATCGTATTTGCGAGTATTTGCGAAAGCCCATCTGCGTTACGCATTTCAAGTTCTTGCAGGGAGTATTCTTCATCTTTTGAGCACGATAAAAAACAATATGCAAGCAGGATAACAAAAATAACTGGTTTCATTGTTCAATAATAAATGCCCTGAAGGCAGAAGTCAATGATACTAAAAATAGCTATAATGGCCGTATGAATAACAGTGGAGAACGGGCAGCCGAACTTGAACGGCTCATACAAAAATATCAGGGCTCTTACTATGATGGAGAAGCTGAAATTTCTGACAGCGAGTTTGATCTGCTATGGGACGAACTAAAGCAGATTGCCCCTGACAACCACGTTTTAAGGAAGGTTGGAACAGGCAGGGGAGTGGATGGATTCCCAAAGGCAAGGCATATTATTCCAATGGGTAGTCAGGAAAAGGCCGCAAACCATGAAGAATTTATGGTTTGGGCGCAAAAAATGGGGCTTGATACCCAAAAAAATACCGATATAGAGGAAACGAAATATTCGTTAACTAATAATAGAACCCGGTTAACCAAAAGGTTTTTAGCGCAGTACAAACTGGACGGCGCCAGTCTGGAATTACAGTATAAAAGCGGGCATTTAACAAAGGCTGTAACAAGGGGCGATGGAATTATTGGAGACGATATAACGGCCAATGCCCTTGCCATGGCTGGTGTTCTACCGAAACTGGACATTCCTTTTTCCGGCGGCGTCAGGGGCGAAGTAATACTTTTTCGTGAAGTTTGGCAGGAAAAATATACTGATAAGGCAAACTGCCGAAATGCTGCGAATGGAATTATGAGACGCAAGGATTCCATTGGCTGCGAGGACCTTCAGCTTGTTGTTTATGATGCCGCCGGAACAGAAGGTGATGTTTATTTTAAGAATGAATTAAAAAAAATCGAGTGGTTAAGAGACAGGGGGTTCATGATAACCGAGACGAGGGTTTTTTACGCCGCCGGTGAAATAGTTGCGTATAGAGACGAAGTATCAAAAAAAAGAGAAACTTTACCTTTTGATATTGACGGTCTTGTCGTAAAAGATATTGAAATTGATGCGGCGGATATGCGGCGGGCAAAGCCGGAAAAACAAATCGCCTTCAAGTTCGAACTGGAAACAGCTTTCAGTATTCTGCGCGAGGTAAAGTGGAGCGAATCAGGGGCGACATACACCCCAATAGGTATCATTGATCCTGTGCGCATAGCGGGGACAACTGTACAGCGCGCAAACCTTAACAATCCCGATTTAATTCGCGCCATGGAATTGAAAATCGGCTCTGTTGTATCTGTTGTAAAACGCGGGGAAATAATCCCCAAAATCGAAGGTTTGGCTCCTGAAGGAGCTTTACCGCCGCAAAAAATACCGGAAAAACTAAATGATATAGTCTATCCGAAAATTTGCTCGGCGTGCGAAACTTTGTTACTGGATGCAGGAACCAGGCTCTATTGTCCGAACCAGAACTGCCCCAAGCGTTTATTGCACAGGCTGGAAAAATGGGTTTCCGTGCTGGATATTCGTGAACTTGGTGAAAAACTGATTTTACAGCTTTTTGAAAAAAAACGGGTAAGGTATATTCATGAATTATATACCCTTACTACAGAGGAGCTCGCGGAGTTTGAGAGAATGGGAACTCTTTCTGCTTCCAAGGTTATACGCCATATAAATACTAAACGTGAGCTATCACTTGCGGCTTTTATTGCAGGCTTTGATCTGGAGGGCATTGCCGAAACAACCATGGAAAAAGTTGTTTCAGCCGGTTTTGACACGCTGGAAAAACTCCGTGCCTCAACTGCAGAAGAAATAGCTTCTGTTCACGGTTTGGGAAAGATCACGGCTTCTGTTATTATCGAGGGACTAAGGGAAACAACAGCACAGATGGATAATGTCCTTAAAACCGGAATAATAAGCATAAGGCTTTCTCCACCAGCGGAAGCGGCGCCCTTGCGCGGATTATCATTTTGTTTTACAGGTGAGCTGAAATCAATGAAACGCGGCGAAGCCGAAGAAAAAATAAAAGCGCTCGGAGCGTTGGCAAAATCCGCTGTTGTAAAAGAGCTTTCCTACCTTGTAACAAATGACCCGGGCTCAGGCTCCGCAAAAAACAAAAAAGCCAAAAGCCTGGGCGTCCGTATTATTGACGAGGAAGAATTCCTTGCAATGCTACAAAAAACCGAAAAGAAAGAACGGCAGGAATGGGAACAGGGAGAATTATTTTAAGTTATTTTTTTGCCGCTTGCCTAAACAGGTTTTAACGGTGCGAAAGCGCTTTTGGCTTTTTAGCTGTCGGTATGGACTTAATCAACTTTTTCAGTTTAGCGTTGGAATCGGCAAGATATAAATCATACTGGGTTTGTAAATTCAGCCAATACTCCGGTTTCATTTTAAAAAACTTTGCGAGCCTCATGGCTACAGATACAGAAATTCTTGTTTTATCAAGAGCTATTAACCTTACAGTCGCCTGACTTAATTTTATCTGTTTTGAAAGGCTTGTTGGATTCAGGCTATAACCGCGTAAAAATAAATTTAAAACGCTTCCTGGTGATTGAATGGATTTAGGCATAATCTCTCCTTATTACTGAATATACTAATCTTTAAACGACACTTTGTCCAGTGCTAATTCTCCCCGCCCATTGCCTGAAATCTTTCCCTGACTTTTTCAAGCAGATTAAGCTCACGGTTTATGGTTTTACCGTAGTCCAGGGAACCATTTTCCATTCTGAAAGCCTCATCTTCCCAGAACTGAATTTTCTGTAAATTTATCCAACGAAACCGGCCGACCCGGGCTTTTTCTGCCCAGGATTTTGCTTCTTCCCAATAAAAAAGGGCGGTGCGGAAACAGGTTTCAGCGGTTTCAAGGCTTTCCAGGTTTTGTTCTCTCCAGGGAGCGTTATAGAAATACGCATTGCGCTTGTTCCATTTGTTTCCCAAAAAAAGGTACTGTTCAATCATTTTCAGATTGATGTGCATGTTGAAAAGATAACGGTATTTTTCATACTGGATTTCATTCTCAATCAATGCCAGTGCATAAAGAGGGTTGCAGAAATCGGCCTGCATGGCCTTTTCGAGCCAGTAAATATTTTCCATGGTATCGTCGGGGTATTGAATATAGTGAAGGTGAAAGAGTCTGTAATACTGTTCCTTATAGGTAACAAAATAGGCACTTACAGGCGCGGCTGCCGCTAAAAAAGCCAGAAGCGCCGTAAAAGAGACAAATTTCCTCATTGTTTGAATATCGGCATTTTGCTCAATGCGCTCCACACCCGGGAAAAGACCTCCTGCTGTGTTTTAGAAGCATCAATGACTTCGATCCTGGCACCGGATTCCCGATAAATTCCCAAAAGCGCCAGGTATTTTTCTCGGACTTTTGCCTGAAATTCCGGGTATTCATAGATTTCATGGGATTGGCGGCTTTTTAGCCTCTCGAAGGCTATTGCGGGCTCCAGGTCGAAATAAAGGAGCAATTCTGGAGCGGGGAAGCGGCTGTTTAAAGCCAGAGGGACTTCGTCGCCGCATTCAATGCCCTGATACACAAGGGAAGACAGTACATAACGGTCGCAAACCACTAATTCGCCCCTTGTACAGCGCTCTATTATGCCGTTTTGGCTGTATAGGTGTTCATTGCGATCAGCGGTAAAAAGCATGGCCATTGTATCCGGCTTCAGGAATATCTCTTTTTTTAGGGCGGCGCGTATTAACCTGCCTATTTGCCCATCGGTTGGCTCAAACGTCGGGAAAAAAGCCGGATTGGGGATTTTTTCAAAATGGTCTTTCAGAAGCGATATTTGGCTTGTTGTACCGCTTCCATCGCCCCCTTCAAGGACTACGAAATTTGGAATTAGCTTCATTGGCCCGTACAAGGTACCACGAAATAGCCGATAATTTCAACTTAATGGGCTTTTTCCGATACCATTGTCGTTTAATTATGTTATAATAGGTGTAGTCGTGCAATTAAGGAATGTCGATGTCTTTTTTTACTGAAAAAAGCAGAAAAATGATATTTTCCCGCTCCGTTTTTATACAAATCGCGGTTTTTACCGTGCTTGTATTTCTGACGGTATTTGCCTTCAGGCCGCTTCAGCAGGCTCTTCATCGGGGAATGACGCACATTCGCGACGGCCTTGTTGTCAGGGCGGAAAGCGTTATCGGCAGGGAAATACGCTATTCATCGATCCGGCCTTCTCTCTTCGGCTCTTTCGACATACGGAATGTGCGTATTTTGGAGAAGGAGCCAAACGATGAAAATCAGCCAACCCTGTCTGTATACAGGATGCGAATTTCTTTTTCCCTGCTGGATCTTGTTTTAAGAAAAAATACGGCGGTAAGGGGGGTTCAGCTTGATCGTCCCCTGATCAATCTCGATTCAAAAAAAGACAGGGACATTATTGAGCTTTTTTCTCCGGTTCGGGAAGAAAGCCCGGATGCAGATAGTAAGCTATTCCAGGAAATAAAAAGTCATTTACCCGCACGCATGGATTTTCAGATTATTAATGGTTCTTTCAATATTCAGGACTCGATATTTCTGTATCAAATAAGCGGCGCTAATTTGGAGCTTCATTCCGATGACAGAAGAATTACAGTTAACAGCAGACTGAAAACCGATCTGTTACTGGCGAGCCCGTTAAGAAGGCCAATCAGCGCCGGTACTGATGTAAGTTTAAGCGGTCTCTTTACACCTGATCTGGAAGAGGGCAGTGCAACGATTAATATTTCTACACAGTCCGGCACAGAGCAGGAGTCCCTTATAAGGCTAAATCCCGTTTCCCTGGGCCTGTTTCTGAACAAAGAGAGTCTTGCCATCCGAATGTTACGCGAAGAATCGCCTCTTGACTGTTATCTGAACTATAGTTTTATTAACGGAAATATGGATGCCGGCTTTGAATGCCTTAATATGGTGCCGGCTGACTTGTTCAGTCTTTCCGGAAGATGGAAGGCGGGTAACCGGCATCTGAACCAGAGGGTAGCCGGCAGCGCCGCGTTTTCGCGCAACGGCGGTGTAATGAGTTATAACATTGATATTGCGGGCAGGGGGCCGGGCGGCTCTGGAGATTCATTTGAAATTCGTGTCAGCGGTGATGAAAACATTACGGTTATTGATGAGTTTCGTTTCTCTTCTGTACCTGCCACCCGACAAGGTGTGGAAAATGAAGAAAGATTGTTTACCGGAAGTTTAGGATTCGACGGAAGTATCGCACACAATCCTGTTGCGCCTGACGGAGTATTCAATTTCGATGGTTTCAGCCTTACGGGACGGGAAAATATTACAGCCGAATTTAAAGTAAGCACCCGGGATGGTGAAATTAAAATATCCGGCGAGGATGTCATTTTGGGAAAGATGACAATGGACATTATGAATATTTCCGTCGTAACCGGAGAAGAAGAACTGGGCTTTTCTGTTAATATTTCACGTTTTTGGAATACTGTATACGGCAGGGAAACACAGGGAACAATAAGTTTGGAAGCTTTTATGGCTCATGAACCGCAGCGGCTGGAAGCCCGCCTGTCAATAGATTCTTTTTCTCCTGCGGATATGGTTAATTTTTTACAGCCATTTGTGCGAAAATCAGTCATGCCTGCTTATGCAATGTCTTATTTGCGTAATGCTTCTGTAACAACCGAGATCTTTTTTACAACGGATTTCAAAAATGTTATGTATAATACTCCGAATTTTATAATTGCATTCGAGACAAGAGAAAACGGCCCGCGCAGTATTTTTTCCCTCTCCGGCACGGATCAGTTTTTTGTTCTGAATGAAGGCAGTTTTATTAACGAAGGCAGGATATTGTCTTATTCCGCAAACGCAGATTTTTCCAATCCTACCGATATCGATTTTACAATTACTGCAAATTATAATGATATTTTCTGGTATATGAATGGACGTCTTTTGGATCGCAACACTTTAAGCATCCACGGCTCCCACGGCCTTCATGCATTTATCAGTACATCGAATACCGGCGCGTATTCGGGTTATTTCGAGGCACTGAATATAACGATCCCCATACGGGATAATAATGCCTACGTAAGCTTTTATGCATCAATTCGTTATGACTCAAAAGATTTCTGGACATTTGATGTCGATAATTTGGAAATCAGGGATATAGCCGGGCCTGCCGGTTTGGGGAATTTACGGGTTTCAGGAAGCGCTGATCAAAGCGGTCTTAGTATTCCTGTTCTGCATTATAGCGACGGTATCGGTCCTCTATTTGGAAATGTTAATTTTTCCTGGTCGGGGAATTTTTCTGAATTAAGCGGAACAGCCGGTATAGCTGAAGGACCGGAAAGAAACGAGCATTATTACCTTGATTGCAGCAGGAACGACGGACAATTTGATCTTTTGATGTCGGTTACCGGAATGAGGCTCGACAGGCTGACCGGAAAAATGGGAAAAACAGGGATTGATGGAGTCCTCAGAATCTCGCAGAATTCACCTGATGATTTTTCTGCACTTCTTAACCTTAACTCACTTTATGCAAGAATAAATGAAATTGATTTTCAGGCGTCGGCTGTGGCAAAACTTGACGCAGATGAATTTACAATCCAGAATTTACAGCTTGATACAGCCGGAATTAAAACACTAATGCCTTTGCTGAGTTTAAGCCGCGGCGGGAATTTATTCATTGACGACACTATTATTTTTGGCCGGATAAAAGAAATCGGATTGGACGGACTTCTTAATATGGACGCCAAATTCAAGCCGGTTGATTCATGGGTGGATATCAGGCATATTCTGAATTCTGTCGATGGTGTTATTCATGTCGAAAGTTTCCAATACGCAGATATAGTTTCCGATGAACCCTTTGATATTTTATTTTCGAATAATTATGGGGCGTTTTCTGTTTCCGGAGGTCCAAAGGATATGCTCCGTCTTCAGCTCGACAGGGATGGAAATATTTATGCGGCTGTTGCCGGGCCCTCACCGGTGCGGGGCAGTGCCATTGGAAGCATAAAGGACAATTTTATTGATGTGCATTGCCCTGATATCTATGTCGATCTGGGAGGCATGTGGGCGCTAATCCCGCCTGTAAAAGGTTTTGCCCTCGGCGGCGGTTATGGCAATGCCCAGGTCAGTATCAGGGGGCCGCTGGGAGATCCGGAATTCTTCGGCAGCGCCAGAATCAACAGCGCTCGTATCAAAATACCTTTGTTTGTTACCCAGGATATCAGGCCCGTACCCTTCAATGTATATATCGAGGGCAATGAGATGAATTTCGGCCCGGTACAGGCAACAGTCGGCAGGGGTGCGGGTACGGCTTCCGCATGGTTCCGTTTTGACCGATGGATACCAAATATTTTCAGCATCGAGATTTCAGTTCCAAGGGAAAGCCCAATACCTTTTGGGTTTGATATTACCAGATTTGCCGTACATGGTGATGCAGCCGGTAAACTTATAGTCGCAATGGATAATTTGGCTTTTGATATTTCCGGGGATTTATTGGCAAATAACGCCGAAATGGGAATTATTGCCGAAGAAACCGGAATGATAATAAATGACGGATCGCCGTTTTCCGGAACCAAAATTCCATTTGTTGTAAATATGCAGATTACAAGCGGACCGGCTGTCGAGTTCATCTGGCCTGATACAAGATTTCCGATTCTCAGAGCCAATGCCGATATAGGAACGATTCTGCATGTTTCGGCGGATTCTCAGGCAGGGACATATTCGATTAACAGCGATGTAAGAATCCGCTCGGGCGAATTGTTTTATTTTGAGCGCAGTTTTTATATCCGAAGCGGGAATCTTGTTTTTAGGGAAAATGAACAGCGGTTTAATCCCCGTCTTACAACCAGGGCAGAAGTACGCGACCGTACTGATGAAGGGCCTGTCAGAATCTCATTGATAGTTGATAATGAGCCTCTGCTGAGTTTCGTTCCGCGCTTTGAATCCGCTCCAAGCCTGTCTCAGGTAGAAATTTTCGCATTATTGGGGCAAAACCTTATTGGCAACCCCGACAACGAAGCTTCTGATGCAATGCAAAGGGCTTTTCTGACTTCCACCGCTGATTTGCTGGCACAATTTGTGGTTGTAAGGCGGGTGGAGAGGCAAATAAGAAATTTCCTGAATCTGGATATGTTCAGTGTTAGAACCCAGGTTTTACAAAACGCCTTTTTGAACGCCGCCATGCAGAACCCGATTGACAGGAACAGCAGGGTAGGTAACTATTTTAATAACACAACTGTTTTTGGCGGCAAGTACATTGGCGCCGATATGTTCATACAGGGAATGCTTTCCATGCGTTATGACGAGAATCAGTTGAACATGGGCGGCTTGCGGTTTGAGCCGGATATCGGGGTTGAATTGCAGAGTCCCTTTTTCAGTATTCGCTGGGATTTTATTCCCGCCCATCCTGAGAACTGGTGGGTAAACGATAATTCAATTACTTTAAGCAAAAACTGGACATTTTAGGAGATTTAATGCGTTTCAGGATACTGGTTTTTCTTCTCATTGTAACAACTGCGGTGGCTTTTTCACAGCAACAGGATGATTGGTATCAGGGCAAACCAATTAAGGATATTGTCTTTACCGGGCTGCGGAATGTCAGAGCCTCTGAACTGGAAGCCCTGATAAACCCCTACAAGGGCCGTATTTTCGATGATTATATATTCTGGGAAATTCAGGGAAAGCTTTATGCTCTTGAATATTTTGAACGGCTGGAACCAAGCGCCCTGCGCGCCGACGCCGCCGGTGATGAAGTTATAATAAGGTTTACCGTAGTTGAACGTCCAATCGTAAGCCGTATCAATTTTACCGGCAATTCCGGATTACGCCGCAACGAGCTGCTGGATACAATAAGCATCAGGGTAAGTGATGTTATTAACCAGGCAAAAATACGCGCAGATGAACAGGCGATCATCAACAAATACCTGGAAAAAGGTTACCCCGACATTCAGGTGCGTTCCGAGACACAACGCGCCGGCGACGCCTCCATGATTGTTATTTTTTACATTACAGAGGGCGAAAAAATTTCAATCAGGGATTTCAGGTTTGAAGGCAATTCTGTTTTTTCCGCAAGAGCGCTGAGGGGACAGCTTTCATTAAAAGCGAAAACCCTTATAAATGACGGAGCTTTCCAGGAAGCAAAACTACTGGCAGACCGTGAATCAATTACCAGGTACTACAGGGATCGCGGCTATGTAGACGCGATGGTTCTTGATGTTGTTCGCGATATTGAAAGAGACGCCAAGGGAAACAATAATCTGATCCTTACTTTCAGAATTTTTGAAGGAAGAATGTATACATTCGGCGGAATGACATTCGAGGGAAACAGAATTTTTACCACAGAACAGCTCCAAAAGCTCGTAACATCGAAAATTGGCGATACCGTAAGCGAGCGCAGACTGGAAAGTGATTTTCAGAGAATAGCAGATCTGTATTATGAAAACGGATATATATTCAATACAATCGGAAGGGAAGAAAACAAGGATACCTACAACAACATACTTTCATACCACATTGATATTGTTGAACGCGGGAGAGCCCACATAGAAAATATCATTGTCAGGGGGAATGTAAAAACCAGGACTGATGTTATCTTAAAAGAAATTCCTTTGGAACCCGGGGATGTTTTTTCCAAAGCAAAAGTCATGGATGCACTTCGCAATTTATACAATCTTCAGTTCTTTTCCATGGTACTGCCCGATACTCCGCAGGGGAGTACCGACAGCCTTATGGATCTGATTTTTACTGTCGAGGAACAGCCAACCACAGATTTACAATTTGGACTTACTTTTTCCGGCAGCGCCGATCCTGAAACATTTCCCATATCGGGACTTATTAAATGGAATGACCGCAATGTATTTGGAACAGGGAACCAGTTGGGCGCAGAGTTGAATTCTTCCATTGTAGACACAACCAGTTTTTCCATAAATTATTTGCACCGCTGGATATTCGGTCTTCCACTCTCCGGCGGGGTTGATTTCTCGATTAATTACGCAAAACGCCTTGCAGCCATGGGCAATACATCAAGCATTTTTAATGGCGATGAACCGTATGCGTATCCTGATGGTTTTTATAATTATGATGAATACGTATACTATAACAAGCTCCCGCCCAGAGACTATTTGATGGATTATGAACAGTTATACTTATCGCTCGGTTTTTCAACCGGATACCGGTGGTCAACTTTCCTTGGGAATGTAACATGGAATGGGGGAGTCCGCACAGGCTTAATCCGGAACTCTTATGATGCCGATTTATACAGGCCGTTTGACCCGGCTTTAAGGGCAGGAAACAATTCCTGGACGCCCAAGAATTCTGTTTGGACAGGAGGTTCTCTGGATCAAAGAGATATATTCTATGATCCCTCAAGCGGCTACTATCTGTCGGAACGTTTGGGTTTTTACGGTGTTCTCGATGAGGAGAGAGAGCATTATATGCGCAGCGACACAAAGGCTGAATATTTTTATACGCTTTTTAATTTACCGGTTACCGAAAGATGGAGTTTTAAGGGTGTGTTTGCAGTCCATTCAGGCCTTTCTTTTATCTTTAAGCAGCCTGGGCGTGACATGGATTCCCTTACACCTTCAATTGAAGATGTAAGCAAACTTTCTGTTGATGGGATGTTTACAGGCAGGGGGTGGAGCATTGAATACAGGGATAAAGGCCTTTTACTCTGGGAAAACTGGGTGGAACTCCGATTTCCCCTTGTATACGGCATTTTAGCCTTCGATCTGTTCTTTGATGCCGCAGGAAAAGAAACCACTCAGGGTTATTACTTTGGAATAAACAACGAAGATGAACGCAACTTCACCATAGAAAATATGCGTTTTAGTTACGGTTTTGGCATTCGTTTTACCCTGCCGCAGTTTCCTTTCCGTTTCAGCCTGGCAAAACGTTTCACTGTTCAAGACGGCGAGTTAAAGTGGGAACCCGGCATGCTGGGGGGCGATTCTTCCAATCCGGCTATGGGTATGGATCCGGTTATTTCATTTGTTCTGTCGTATTAGGGGTAGTTATGATAAAACGGATTATATTTATTCTGTTGGCGAGTGCCTGCTCTCTTCCTGCCCAACAGTTAACACGTTTTGCGGTGGTGGATCTGCCGAAGGTTTACACCGCTTTTTTCAGGGAGTCCCGGGCTGTACGGGAATTTGAGGAACGCAGCGCCAGGGTACAGGCGGATATTGACCGGATGACAAGGGAGATCCAGGATATAAAAACAAGGCAGATAGATGCGGCTATGCGCGGGGATCAGAGCGAGTCCCTGCGGCTGGAAAGTGAAATATACCGTCGTTCTGAATTCTTAAAAGATTATTACAATACAAGAACGGCGGAACTTGAGGATCAAAGACGTAGACTTTCACAATCCGGAGCATTTCTGGATCAGGTCTACGACGAGATACGCTATATAGCCGAAAGTGAAGGATACAGTATGGTGCTGAATCTAAAGGAAAACACCGGTATCTTGTGGTACAGTCCAACTGTAGACATTACCGACAAGTTAATACAAAATCTGCTGGATAAAGCCAGACGGTGAACCATGAGCGCTGCTCAGACAAGCCCCATGCTTGATCAGTACCGGCGTATAAAGAAAGAGCAAAAGGGGAACATACTTTTTTTCAGACTGGGCGACTTCTATGAAATGTTCGCCGATGACGCACTGGAGGTATCTTCCCTTCTAAACCTTACACTCACCAGCCGTAACGGCCTTCCCATGTGCGGAGTTCCCTATCATGCAGCCAGGGTTTATATTGCCAGACTGCTTAAACTTGGAAAAAAAATCGCGATTTGCGAACAGCTTACCCAGCCAAGCAAGGGACAAAAAATAATTGAACGCCAGGTAGTGGAAATAATTACTCCCGGTACAACAGTCGATGAAGATTTTCTTGATAAGGGAAGTGCTAATTATCTGGCTTGCCTGTCTGCCGCACAGAATACTCTTTCATTTTCATATATCGATCTTTCAACAGGCGAATTTTTCGCAACATTCTTCCCACTGCGGGATTCTTCCGAAATGCTGAGGCAGGAACTTGAGCGCCTGCAAATTCGCGAGATGCTGATACAGGAATCCATTCTGGAAGAATATCCGGATATTGCCTCAGCGATACATGAACGCAGCGGACTGGTTCTGAACCGCTGGGCAGACTGGCTATTTGACCCTCAAGCTGCAGAGAAGAGACTTATAAAACAATTTCGCCTTGCAAACCTGAAAAGTTTTGGTCTTGAAGAGGGGAATCCGGTGATAATATCCGCCGGAGCACTGCTTGATTATCTTGATACTACAGCAAAAGCCGTTATTCCGCATATAAGAACCATTAATATTTACAATGACAATGATTTTGTCGGAATCGACGAATCCAGTCAGCGAAATCTTGAACTGTTACGTAATATTAGGGACGGAGATACACGTTTTTCATTACTGGAAGTAATGAATGAAACCAGATGTGCGATGGGGTTACGTCTTCTTAAAAGACGCATGCTTCATCCGCTTAGAAATATTAATAAAATCGAGGCTCGTTTGAATTTAGTGGAAGCCTTGTTCCGTGATCAGGGGTTGTTAAGCCGTTTGCGTGATTCATTGGGAAAAACTCCGGATCTTGAGCGCCTTTCTTCCAGGCTGGCTATGGATAAAGCTCACGGCAGAGATATGCTGGCTATTAAAAACGCACTTGATATTTTTTTTGAAGTGTCGGAATTAACAAAGGAGCTGCGCCTTCATGAAGAAAACGAAGATGGAGATAAATCAGAAACAGAAGAGAATTCAACCGATGGTTTTGAAAAACTAATTGAGATTGGAAAGTTACTGGAAAAGAGCATAAGCGAAGAGCCTTCAATTTTGCTTAGTGAGGGTAATCTGATTAAAGATGGTTACAGTCCCGACCTTGACCAGCTAAAATTACTGAAAAATTCCGGAAGACAGCTGCTCGAAGAGTATCTTGAAACTGAAAGGATTGCCACTGGTATTTCCAGCTTAAAGATACGCTACAACAGGCTTATCGGTTATTTTTTTGAGGTTACAAAAGCGCATCTTGAAAAAGTTCCCTCTCATTTTATAAGACGGCAGGGAATTGTCGGGGGAGAAAGGTTTACAAGCAACAGGCTTGCAGAGCTGGAATCGGATATTAATGGCGCTTCGGAAAAGATTGTTGAACTTGAAAGAAAAATATTTCTGGAAATCCGACAGGAAGCAAAATCTGTACTTTCTGAACTCGCCTGTGCCGCGCACCGCATCGCGGAACTTGATACCGCCCAGTCTCTGGCAAAAGCTGCGGCAATTAGAGGCTGGATTAGACCTATGTTAGATGAGAGCAATATTTTGGAAATTTATGAGGGACGGCATCCGGTTGTAGAAGCGCACATAAGCCGCGGTGAATATATTCCCAATGATATTCTAATGAATACAGGAGATCCTCCGGGTAATAAATTTTCTTTTGTGCTTATTACAGGCCCCAATATGGCAGGTAAATCCACCTATCTGCGCTCGGCGGCCCTTATTACCCTTATGGCTCAAATGGGCAGTTTTGTGCCGGCCAGAGAGGCCAGGATAGGCATCTGCGACAGAATATACTGCAGGGTTGGAGCCAGCGACAATCTTGCACGGGGTGAATCAACTTTTCTGGTAGAAATGAATGAAACTGCATACATACTGAATACGGCTACCGAAAAGAGCCTTGTTATTATGGACGAAGTAGGGCGGGGGACAGGTACAAACGACGGCCTTTCAATCGCTTGGGCAGTAAGCGAGGAATTACTTAACATGGTAAAATGCCGCACACTGTTTGCCACCCATTACCATGAACTTTCGCTGTTATCACACCAGCGCATTGTAAACCGCTCGATGGAAGTTCTTGAACAAGATGGAAAGATTATTTTCCTGAGAAAACTGCGTGATGGCCCGACGGAGGAATCTTACGGGATTCATGTTGCGCGGCTGGCAGGCTTGTCGGAGCATGTGCTGGGCAGAGCGGCTCAACTAATGAGACAGTTGAAAGAAAAGGATAGCGGCATTGGCGAAAACCTGCCAGCTTCCGGTGATACGGATACAGTTAACCAATTTGGCGAACAGGTTAACGGAAATGTATTGCGAAATGATAATAATACACGGCTGTCCGCAGAATTTCTGCGGCTATTGCAATCATTTGATCTGGATTTAATGACACCGCTGGAAGCGCTTAAACTGCTTGGCGAATGGAAAAAGAAAATAACGGCTGCAGACCTGGCTCCCATTATTCCTGTAAAAAACCAGGTTAAAACAAACAGGTCTAAACCGAAAGAAAACCCCACGCTATCACTTTTTGATTGAATTACCCATGTTACGCACAAATATAAATAATAAAATTTAACCACGGATTAGCACGGATTAACACAGATAAATGAGTATTTCAGTATTAACTCTGTGATAATCAGTGTAAATCAGTGGGTAATTTTAGAATATGCGTAACATGAATTATTTATTTTTATTTAACTTTTGCGTAAGGTCTTTGTTAACAAGTTCCTTGTACCGGAAACAGCTTGTAAGATGATCGTTTACAATCCCTGTGGCTTGCAAATGGGAATAAACAATTATGCTGCCCAAAAATTTAAATCCCCGCTTTTTAAGATCCGCAGAAATCCTGTCTGATAATTCTGTTCTTGCCTGAATTTCGGCAAGGGTTTTCCACTTTCCGGTAATCTGCCTGCATTGGCCTTTTTTAGACATTGTAAAAGACCAGATATATTTTGAAAAACTGCCGAATTCTTTCTGTATCTCAAGAAAGTGTTTGGCATTATTAATGGACGCCTCAATTTTAAGCCGGTTGCGAATTATTCCGGCATCGGCAAGCAACGCCGCCTTTTTCTTTTCTCCGTAACGGGCGACTTTTTCCGGCTCAAAACCATTGTAAGCCCTGCGGTAGTTTTCCCTTTTTTTTAGAATCGTAATCCAGCTTAAGCCCGCTTGGGCCGATTCCAGAACCAGAAACTCAAAATGTTTACGATCGTCAAAAACAGGCGATCCCCATTCATTGTCGTGGTAGTCCATATACAATTGTGAGCCAGTACACCATTCGCATCTTTTTATTAATTTCATGTCTATTTATACATTATTTTACATTTTTACTAAAGCGCCATGCGGCCGTGTGCAATATATGTGTTATGAGTTTTTATGAAAATGTCAAAAATTTCAGGCTCGAAATTGTTAAAACGCTCTTTTTTATCAGGGAATATTTTTTCCCCACGGGATGTGCTCTTTGCAGTCGTGGTCTTGTAAGCCTAAGCGAAACCTGGTACGGCTTGTGTGAGCCCTGCCATGCCGGAATTGCCGCTGAACCTGGTAAAAACTGCGATTTATGCGGCAGGCCCCTGGTCTCGGAACAGAGCAGATGCCTTTCATGCCGGAACACGGGGGAACGCTCATATGACCGGGTAACGGTTCTGTTTCCCTATACCGGAAAATACCGGCGCCTTTTGGCCGCATATAAATTCGGCAGAAATATCGCCGTGGGCAATTATTTTTCAGATAAAATTCTTAAAATTATCGGCAGTTGTGCGGCGGCGCCCGAAAATGCCGTTATCGTCCCTGTTCCGCCAAGGCCCGGCAAGATAAAGCAAAAGGGCTGGGACCAGATTGAATTTCTGACAAGACTGCTCGAAAGAGGAGGAAAAGCGTTTCCCATAATTAAAATCTGCCGGTGCCTTGAAAGACTGCGGTCTGGCGTCCAGAAAGAACTTGGCAGGGATGACAGAATGAGAAACCTGAAAGGACGCATTATCCCAAAGGGCAAAACTCCCAAAACAGCATTGCTCATTGATGATGTAATGACTACGGGAGCTACTCTGGATGTTTGCGCCGAAGCGCTGAAAAAAGGCGGAACGGAAAAAGTTTACTGTCTGTGCCTTTTTTATGATTAACGGGTAATGAACGGCTACAAAACTATGCCGGGGGCTTGAAAACAAACACAATTCATGATAAAAAACCCTATTCATGAAACAAACGCCTTTTTACGCTTCAGGCCTCAGGTTTTCCTGCCGGCGCTGTTCGGCATGCTGCAGACACGAGAGCGGTTTTGTCTTTCTTTCGGCGGATGATATAAAAGTCCTTACAAAAGAGCTAAATATGGAGACAACGGGCTTTATCAGGACTTATTGCCGTTGGGTTAAAAGTGAAGAAAAAAAGGAAAACCTGTCATTAAAAGAAAAATCCAATTTTGACTGTATTTTTTGGGATTACGGCTGTAAAGTATACAATGCACGTCCTGTTCAGTGCCGAACTTTTCCTTTCTGGCAATCGCTTACTGCCGGCAATGATACCTGGGAAATGGCTTCCCTGGGATGTCCGGGAATTAACTCTGGAAAATTGTACGATAGAGAAGAAATTGACGCTTTTATTCTGTTAAGGGCAGGGCAACTGCTTGTCGAAAAGAACATGAAAGGGGGAAACATAAATGCGTGTTAAATTTTGGGGAGTATGCGGTTCCATACCCGCGCCTCAGACGCCTTCACAGATTAAGAGCAAGTTTTCCGCCATTCTTGAACAAATTACCGTTGAAGATCTGCAAAATGCGGAAAGCAAAGAGCGTTTTCTTGCAGGGCTGCCGCCCTGGCTTTTTGGAACGGTCGGCGCCAACACTCCCTGTGTAAGCGTTACCTTTGAAGAATCAAAAGAATTCATCATTTTTGACTGCGGGTCGGGGATCCATCAACTGGGAAACCAAATGAACGATGAAATTCTCCACCCGACCCAGTATCATGTATTTTTTTCGCATTTCCATTGGGATCATTTACAGGGCCTGCCCTTTTTCAGTCCCGCGTATGATCCTTCGGTAAGGATGGAATTTTACTCTCCAAAACCGGATCTGGAAAAAATACTTTCCGGACAAATGGAGCCTCCTTACTTTCCGGTTCATATTGATGCAATGGGCTCGATAAAATCCTATCATCAGCTGGACGGCCCAATCAAGATTGGCAGCCACCTTATATCGTACAAAAAAATGAATCACCCCGGTGATTCATACGCGTATTGCGTACATGAAAATGACAAACGTTTTATTTACGCAACCGATACGGAACTAACCGCTCAGGATTTTTTGAAAACAGAAGAAAATACAGTATTTTTCCAGGATGCTGACTTGATTGTCCTTGACTGCCAATATACTCTTGGAGAAGCCATCGATAAGTATAACTGGGGGCACAGCGCTTTCAGCCTGGCAGTTGATTTTGCGGCAAACTGGAGAATTAAACACATGGTGATGTTTCATCACGATCCAACATACAGTGACCGCAAGCTTCACAATATTTTACAGTCAGCCCGCTGGTATCTAGAAAGAATGAATATCAGGGATATTGAGTTAACCCTGGCTGCAGAAGGCCTGGAAATCAGCCTTTGACACAGAGGCCGTTCGGGAATATGAAAAAGAAAAAATCCCGTTTAATAATCCGTATATCCGTTTTTTTGGCTGTACTGGTGGGAGTACTGCTGTTACTGGCCGTTTCTTCTCTGGGCCTAATCATATATCTGAATGCGCCGCCGCAAGCTTTGGAATTTACCGGATATGATCTGGACGGGATTAGAAGCAGTGACGGCAAAGAATACTTAATAGAGGTTCGTAACGGAGAAAGCGCCAATTCGGTAGGATTAAGACTTCAGCGGGCAGGGCTGATACGGAGCAATCTTTATTGGTACTGGCTATGCCGTTTTGAAAAGGAATATATTAAAAGCGGCACATATCTGCTGGAAATTCCGGCAAGCCAGATGGAAATCCACCGGCTTCTTGTTTCCGGAAAACAAATATTGCTGCGTGTAACAATTCCTGAGGGAACAACTCTTAAAAAAACTGCAAAAATACTTGAAGATAACAATATATGTCCTGCGCAGGATTTTCTTACCGCAGCAAATGACCCGGATACAATAGCATATTATCGTATTCCAAACGCGAGCATGGAAGGATATCTTTTTCCAGATACTTATCTGTTCCCCGAAAATTATCCGGCAGTGAGGGTGCTTCGCTCGATGGCGGATAACTTTTTTCAAAGAATAACGGAAATAAACAATTCAGCGCTGGATATGGATCCGCATGAGCTCAACCGTTTTGTGATCATCGCCTCAATTATTGAACGAGAATACCGGGTAAGCGATGAAGCTCCCGTCATGGCGGGGGTTTTTTACAACCGGCTTAGAATTGGAATGGCCCTGCAATCCTGTGCGACTGTTGAATATATTATAACAGAAATCCAGGGAAGGCCGCATCCGCAGGTTCTATATAATGTTGATCTTGAAATACGCAATCCATACAACACATACATTTTACCGGGTCTGCCGCCAGGGCCGATTTCTTCGCCTGGGGCGGTTGCTTTGAATGCGGTATTCAATCCCGAACAAAACGACTATCTTTATTTCAGACTGACCAATATTGTCAGCGGAAGGCACTATTTTTCGCAAACACTGGATGAACATATACGCGCGGGCCAACTCTTGCTGAAGAGCCAGCCGTGACGGAGATCCGGATAAAATGAAGCGCATTTCTAAAACAACAATTCAGGAAGTAATCGATCGTCTGGATGCTGTTGCGGTAATAAATGACTATGTGCGCCTGGAAAAAAGAAGCGGCCGCTGGTGGGGAAGGTGCCCCTTTCATGGAGGAGGACAGGAAAGGACGCCTTCTTTTAAGGTCGAGCCGGATCTAAAAACATATTATTGTTTCGGATGCAATAAGGGCGATACCGTAATCGGTTTTATCATGGAAATGGATAAACTTTCTTATCCGGAAGCTATCAAAACCCTTGCCCGCAAGTATGGCATACAAATTGTTAATGATGACGGCGGAGAAGCGGATGAAACAAATAATACAAGAATTGAAGAGTTACTGGAACTGTATCGAAGAACTTCAACAACTTTTCAGTTTTTTTTGAAAAAAAAACCTGATGGCTCGGCGGCTTTTCAGTATATTTTGGGTAGAGGGATAAGTGAAGAAATGGTAGAACGTTTCAGGCTGGGTTATGCTCCCTCGGATCGTGATTTCCTTTACAAGTTTTTAATGGGAAAAGGATATTCTGAAGATTTTCTTGATAAATCCGGATTATTTTCCTCCCGCTATAAAGGAATGTCCCTGTTCAGTGGCAGGCTGATGTTTCCAATCACTGACCGGCAGGGCAGGGTTGTCGCTTTCGGAGGGCGTGCTTTACCGGGAATACTCCAAAGTGATGGCAAAGAGCCTCCCAAGTATATCAACTCCCCGGAGTTGGAAACATACAAAAAGGGTCAGACCCTGTTTGCACTGGATCTTGCCCTGCCGGAAATCAGGCAGAGTAAAACCGTATATATTGTTGAGGGCTACATGGATGTAATCGCTTTGCATCAGGCTGGAATTAAAAATACGGTAGCTCCCCTTGGCACGGCCTTTACCGATGAGCAGGCTAAATTACTTAAGCGCTGGGCGGAAAAGGCGGTACTGATATTCGATTCCGATGAAGCCGGACAAAAAGCTGCCTTAAAAGCGATCATTACCTGCCGCAAAAACGGTCTGACCAGCGCTCTTTTTCATGCCCGGGAGGCGGCAAATGCCGTATTACTCTCCAATGAAGGAGAAAAAGCCGAAAATATACATATACAGGCGGATCAATTAAAAGATCCGGCCGATATTTTGCAGAAATATGGACACGAGATATTGTATAAAACATTGAAATATTGTATAAATGACTTCGAGTATTTAATTTCCCGTGGAAAATTTCTGTATGATGTATCGGTGCCGGAGGGCAAGAATAAAGCGTTTGCATTGTTGTTTCCCTATCTGGAAGTGCTGGATTCCGAAATTGAGCGGGATGACTGCATAAACTCCGCAGCAGATGCTTTCGGGGTAGATCGTGATGCGGTAGTAAAGGATTTAAGGCGGCATTCAGGAAATAAAAAATCCCGGCTCGAAGTTCGGGAGAATTCGGCTGACGATACTGCAGACCGGCTAATCCGCATGAACAGTGAGCTTTTTACGCTTATTGTTGTATCGGTTAATATGAGGTTGTATCCTGAATTTCGTAAGGCTTTGGAAATAAAGGATATAGAGGATCCTGCCGCCAAAGAGCTTTTTATTGCCCTGGAAGAGTGTTATATAAACGATGAAACCAGTATTGATGATCTGCTTGCCAGGATTGGCTCACAATCGCTGCGGAATTTAATTATAAGCCGCGGAACAACAGCGGAATTTGAAGGCGGAAATTCCGGTGATCCCGAAAAGTTATTGGAGGATGGAATTAAAGGGATCAAGAAAAAAAAGCTCCGCCGAAGGCTGGTTGAGATTGGCAGAATGCTGCGTGAAAGTGAACGCAGTGTTGATTCGGAAAATCAGGATACTGACGAATTACTGGCCGAAAAGATGTTCGTCGATTCGCAGATTAGATTATTCGAAGGAAGATAGATGCATACAAAAACGACCGTTAAAAGAAAGACAGACAAAGAACAAAAAGGAAAGAAAACCGCATCCGATTCAAATGCGGATAAAAAAAACATACGGCAGAAGAAATTAAATCCCGGCAGCAAGACAGCGAATCAGGCTGTAAAAGCTGCAGGTACCGATGCAGCAAATCCGGCTGAAGATTCCGATGCGGCGCTCGATCCCGCGATTATCAAACTTATCGAATACGCGAAAGATAAAAAAAATCTTTCATACGAGGAGCTTTCCGATTATCTTCCGGAACATATTGCAAATACGGATAAAATTGAACAGGTGCTTGCGCTGCTGGAAGCCAATAATGTACAGCTTGTGGAAGAAGACAGCGCTGGAACGGAAGAAGAAGAAAGCGACGGCAAACGCAAGAAATCCGAATCCGGAAAAAAGCGGGCTACATACAGCGACAAGGAATCTTCTCTTGTAGATGATCCAATACGTCTTTACCTTCGGGAAATTGGGCGGGAAAATCTTCTTACAGCAGAGCAGGAAATTGAACTTTCCAAACAGATGGAAGAAGGAGAAAATATTATTAAAGGTGTGATAAAAAAATCAGGAATGGTTATTCTTGAATTTTATCACATCGCCGGAAAAGCTTTTTCGAAAAAGGATCTAAGGGAACTTAATCTTTCCAAAAAAGAGATTACTGAACACATGACAGAGCGCCGCCGTCTTAATTCATTCTACAAGGATACATTGCGAACAGTATTGGGCGATATAAGGAATTATATAGAAATAAAAAAACAATTGATTGCCAGGGATGCGGATTATCTTGAAGACAAGGAGCTTTTTCCAATCCGAAAGAGGATTATGAGGGCGGTTGCAAATGCGCAAATTCACCCGGAAGAAATAGCCGCGTTTTCAGAAAAATTCATTCAGGCTGCCAAAAAAATAAAAAGGTTCAAAAAAGAACAGGAGCGCATAGAGAAACATTTACAGGTTGCATCACTAAAGGAACTGCGTACTCTCGGCCGTTATTTAACAATCAGGGACGAAAGGGAGAAGCTGGAAGATAAACTGGGGCTTTCTTCCGATGAAATAAAGGAAAAAATCAGATTAATCCAGGTAACGGAAAAAAAACTCCGTCAGCTCGAAACAGAATTCGAGGAATCTATCGAAAATGTTAATCAAATGGCACGAGAGATTAGCCGCGGCCGTGTTATGATGAAAAAAGCAAAAGACCGTCTTATAAAGGCAAACTTAAGGCTGGTGGTTTCGATTGCAAAAAAGTATACCAACCGCGGGCTGCATTTTTTTGATCTTGTTCAGGAAGGGAATATCGGATTGATTAAAGCTGTAGAAAAATTTGAATATCAAAAAGGCTTTAAGTTTTCCACTTACGCAACATGGTGGATAAGGCAGGCAATAACCCGTTCCATTTCCGATCAGGCAAGAACAATCCGTGTGCCTGTTCACATGATTGAACAGATAAACAAGGTAGTGCGTGAGTCCAGGCAGTTGATGCAGACTCTGGGCAGAGAACCAACAGACGAAGAAATCGCCCATCGCCTTGGCTGGACTTCGCTTAGGGTAAAATCGGTCAAAAATGTCGCACGTGAGCCTATATCGCTGGAAACACCCATCGGCGAAGAAGAAGATTCGCTTTTAGGGGATTTTATTGAGGATAAGGATGTCGAAAATCCAGCCAGCCAGACCGCATTCACTTTGTTACAGGAGCAGCTTGCGGGTGTGCTCTCTACTCTGCCATTCCGTGAACAGGAAGTGTTAAAAATGCGCTTTGGGCTGGATGATGGTTATTCACTGACGCTGGAAGAGGTTGGGCTGTACTTTAATGTTACACGGGAGAGGATCAGGCAGATAGAAGCCAAAGCCCTTCGCAGGCTGCGGCATCCCAAGAGAAGCCGGAGGCTTAAAGATTATCTGGATCATTAAAGGCGGTTCCACCCCATTGACAATGGGCCATAATTGGATAAATTAAAAGAACAAGGATAGGAGAAATCATGGTAACAGACAACGAATTGGACAGGCTCAGGTCACTGCAGGATATTATATCCGAGAAAATTACATTGGAAAGCACAATCCAGGAAATCCCCAAACTGCTGGGCACCCAGGAAGAACTCCTTACCCGGTTAAAAAAAACCTTTATTGACAAAAATCAGGAATTCGAAAGAGTAAAATCCGCTGAGTCCGAATTCAGAAACCTCTTACTGGACGCTGAATCCATGCGGGAAAAAGCGGAAAAGAACATGGATCATATTACCACCCAAAGGGAATATGAAGCTCTCGATAAGGAAATTCGGGATGCATCGGAAAAGGAACAGCAATACCGTAAAGAGCTTCAGCAGAGGGAAAGGCTTCTTGCGGAACTTGATGAGCAGATTAAGCAGCATGCGAATTTGATTGAACAGCAGGAAAATGAGCTGGGCCAGCGTCGGCTGGGAATAGAAACCGAAATAAAAGACAAGCAAAAACAGATTGAAGAGCTGATAAAGAAAGAGCGCGAGATAACGGAAAATCTTGATACAGAGGTGGTTTTTAAATTTGAGCGGATAATCAGGAACAAGATGGGTGTTGGAATCGTTGCGATAAAGGGCAATGTATGTATGGGCTGCCACATGATTCTTCCTATTCAATTCGCCAATGATGTGCGTCTTGGCGAAGAATTTGTTTTTTGCCCCTATTGTTCACGAATTCTCTTCTATGAAGAATCCGCCGACGATGAGGATAATTTCTTTGATGCCGAGGATACCGGTTCACTTTCGGACCTTGACGAGATGGAAGAAGATGATATAGACGAAGATGAAGATGCTGAAGAAGAGGAAAAAGTAAACATTGATTATGAGGACTGAAATACTGTAAAATATTACAGCGATGAACCAGACCGCCGCCTGCCTGTCTGACCACTTAAAATGCTAATTTCTTAATGAAAAGCATTTACTTTTTGGCATTTTAAGTGGTCAGATGGTCAGGAGGAAAGTCCGGGCTCCGCAGGGTATGATGCCGGGTAACGCCCGGGTCTTTAGCCTGACCACTTAAATACATGGCTTCAATAATTATCAAGCTAACGCTTGTTAGTATATTTAAGTGGTCAGGTTGGGGAACGGAAAGCGCCACAGAAAATATACCGCCTGACCACTTAATGTGATTGGTATAAGTTAATAAGTAGTGATGTAAATCGTTGTTACGAAAGTCATTATTAAAGACTTTTATCCAGTGGCATTAAGTGGTCAGGTAAGGGTGAAAAGGCGGGGTAAGGGCCCACCTCGGAGGCGGCAACGCAGCCGGAACGGCAAGCCCCATCAGGAGCAAAGTCAAGCATGCGGGATTGAGGGTGATCCTTCAGGCCAATGACCCGTTGGCAAACCGCGGGTAGACTGCCTGGAAAGGGCCGATAACGGTTCTTCAAGACAGATGGCGGTTAATACAGAACCCGGCTTATGGTTCATCGCTTTTTTTAATTATAATTGACACACTGCCGAAATTAATATTATATGGTAAGCAATGCTGAAAAATAAGAATCAATCCGGTTATGGGTTGCGCAAGTATAGATTTAGAGCTTTACAGACCGCCGCGATAATATTTGTGGTTGTTTTGGTAGCGGCTATCCCAATTCTTTATACTTTTAAGTTCAAAAGCAGGCTAAACAGCCAGAAAAAGGAGCTTTTAAGTGTTTGGGAAGCGGGAGATTTTACCCATTCCTATGAAATTAGCAAAAATGCCCTTTTATCGAAGCCGATGGACTTTTTTTTCCTGACAATTAATGGTTTTTCATCTTTTCAGCTTGGAATATCCCAAATCAACTATTTCGATACACTGATGTTTATTGATGAAAGCATTATTTCCCTGCGTAAAGCTCTTCTGTTAAAAGAAGCCGAAAGCGACGGCCGGGTTTTTTATGTCCTGGGAAAGGCGTACAATTATAAAGGCAGGGAGTTTGCCGATCTTGCAATTAAATATCTGGAAATTGCCCGTGTTAAGTCTTATAACGCCGCTGATATAAACGAATATCTGGGATTGGCTTATGCTGCCATCGGTGATTACCGCTCAAGCATTGAGGCGTTTACCCGGGCTTTGGGACCGGAGTCAAAACCGACTGATGCGCTCCTGCTCTCAATAGTACGATCATACATAGCTCTGGAAGACTACGATGCGGCGAAAGCATACCTTTTGCACTGTATTGATATTTCGCCCGACGCGAAATCTGTTTTGACAGCCCGCCTGCTATTAGCCGAAGTATTTTCGAAAATCGGAGACATTGATGCTTGCGAAAATCTTTATATCAGTATCCTGAACGATACCGGTGAAAATGCCGAGGTGCGTTATCAACTTGGAGAACTGTATTACGCCAGAGGAGATACAACAAGAGCCCGTTCTGAATGGAGGCTTGCATATAGAATAGATCCAGCACACTTAAAGGCAAGAGCGCGGCTCAACTAAAACGGAGGAAGAATGTTTCGCAGTAATTCATCGGACATGGGCATTGATTTAGGAACATGTAATACCCTGATTCATATAAAGAACAAGGGAATCGTATTAAATGAACCGTCGGTTGTGGCAGTGGAGAGGGGAACCAAGAAAATAGTGGCGGTCGGTACCGACGCCAAACGTATGTTATGGAAAACGCCGGAGAACATTATAGCCATTAGGCCGATGCGTGACGGTGTAATCGCCGATATCGAATCCACCGAAAAAATGATCCGCTATTTCATCTCCAGGGTTTTTCCCCGCTACCGTTTTATTAAACCAAGAATGGTAATTGGCATTCCTTCATGTATCACAGACGTTGAACGGCGGGCTGTTGAAGAAAGCGCTTACAAATCAGGCGCGAGAGAGGTGCATGTTATTGATGAGAGCCTGGCAGCTGCGATAGGAGCCGACATTCCAATTAGGGAGCCGGCAGGGCACATGATCTGCGACATAGGCGGTGGTACAACGGAAATCTCGGTTATTTCCCTGGGAGGCATGGTTGTAACAAACGCCATTCGTCTTGGCGGCGATGAATTTGATGAAGCAATTATTAAGCATATTCGCAGTGTTCACAATCTGATTATCGGAGAGCAGATGGCGGAGCGTCTAAAAATGGAAATCGGAAATGCATCGCCGGATAAAACAATAGAAAAACTTGAAGTGAAGGGGAATGACGCGATTACCGGGCTTCCCCGAAGGCTGGAGATCGATTCTGTTGAAGTAAGGGAAGCCCTAGAAGATCCGATTACCCAGATAGTAGACGAGATAAAAGCCACTCTGGGGAAAACACCTCCCGAGCTTGCCGCCGACATTGTGGATCGCGGAATAGTAATGACCGGCGGAGGTTCTTTATTAAAGGGGTTTGACAGACTTATAGCCAAGGAGACAGGTGTTCCGGCTATCATCGCCGATCATCCTCTAAACTGTGTTGCCATGGGTGCCGGCAAGTATTTTGATTATCTTAAAGGGTTAGACAATAACAAGAATATTTACGACAGCTTAAACGGATAAAATCATGAAAAGGGGGGGAGGCTATAGGGCAGGGTTAAAGAAAAGCGGTTTTGTCTTAAAGAGCCGTTTTTCAGCGACTATTTATACATTTGTTGCCTTAATGTTGGTTTCTTTGTCGCTCCTGCTTATTTCCACCCGTAGTTTCGCATCTGATGTAAAAGATATGGGGCTCTCGGTATTTTTGGGAGTAAGAGGCGGGATTAATGAGCTTACTTCCACAGTCTATAAAACCGTGCTTTCTGTTAAGGAACTTGCCGACCTTAGAAAAGAGCATGTGGAACTGCTTCAGCAGATTACCCGTTATGAGGAGCTTGAGCGCAGCAACGCAGAAATAATTCAGGAAAATGCCCGTCTTAGGGAGCAGTTGGGATTTGCCAGAACTATTCAATTTAACTATATTCCGGCGCAAATTTCCGGCAGGGACCCAAGTAATCTTTTTTCCGCCCTTGTTATCAATAAGGGTACTTACTCAGGGGTAACAAAGGACATGGCTGTCGTCGCATTTCAGAATGGCTCTCAGGCCCTGGTAGGTAAAGTTATCCAATCCGGAATATTCGAAAGTCTTATCATGCCCATTTATGATACCAATTCAATGATCTCTTCACGTTTTTCCGTTTCCCGCTACGAGGGAATTGTTGAAGGGCAGGGGAATCCGGATACTACGCTACTAATGCGTTTTATCCAGAAAAGGGCGAGAAACGAAATAAGTGTCGGGGATCTTGTTGTTTCAAGCGGTATGGGCGGAGTTTACCCGAATGGAATTAATATCGGCAGGGTAAGCAATATCAGTTTTCGTGAATATGATATAACGATGGAAGTAGAACTTGAGCCGGTGATTGATTTTTCCAGGCTCGAATATATTTTTTTGATTGAGCCTGCCGGAGCGGAACAATGATAAAACCGGCTGTTTGGTCTGTTGTTTTTTGCCTGCTGGCATCTCTTCTTCAATCAACTTTGTTTTCGTATATCGCATTGTTCAGGGCGGTTCCGGATTTGGCTCTTTGCATTGTGGTTTATACCGCTTATGTAAATGGTTCAATGTCCGGCCAGGTTTCCGGGTTTTTTTCAGGGCTTTTACTGGATCTTATGTCTGCGGGGCCTTTAGGTTTAAATTGTTTTATCCGGACGCTTATGGGCGCCCTGGCAGGGTTGCTGAAGGGAAACTTTTTTCTGGATTTTTTTTTCCTTCCCATGATTCTTTGTGCATTAGCTACAATTACCAAAGCCGCCTTTCTTTTTATTCTGCATTTATTTCTCACCGATATAGTTCCTGTATATTCCCTTACAACGCCTGTATTTTGGGTGGAGCTCGCGCTTAACTGTATATGCGCTCCTTTTCTCTTTGCCTTGTTGAGGCGTGTTAAACCTCTATCAAACCAAAAGGAAAAAAAATAATGTCATTAGATAACCATGATAACAATTTTGGCAGTAGGACCGGCATACTAAGGTTCTTTTTCATTTTAATTTTTGTTGTTTATACATTCCGCCTTTTCAGCATGCAGATTCTTTCCGGTGAACTTTATCGTTCCAGGGCGCAGAATATTTCACGCAGGACCACGGTAATTCCTGCCCAACGGGGCGAAATTTATGACCGCAATTTCAATCAGCCCCTGGCGATGAACAGGGATTCCTTTGCCGTAAGTATTACTCCGGCGGATGTGCCCCGTGGAGAAATTGGTGAAATAATTGACGCCGTTTCGAAAATATTGAATGTTCCCCATGACGAAATAAGAACAAAGATACCTACGCAATACTACCAGCTTTATCAGCCCGTAGAAATTGCGGTAAATGTCCCGTATACCGTTGTTGCATCTCTTGCTGAACGTAAAGATTTACTGCCCGGTGTATCATGGCACAGCAAGCTTATGCGCAATTACGGGGAATCTGGAAGCATTTCACATATTATTGGCTATGTTGGGGACATTACACGAGACGAGCTTACCACACTGTATAACAAGGGGTATCAGCAGGGGGACGTTATTGGCAAGGCCGGAATAGAAAGGCAGTACGATGAACTACTGCGGGGCAAAGAGGGAAGGGAAACCAAAACCGTTGATGTTAAGGGCCGGCGTATTGCAGGCCAGGACAGCGTAATCCGTGAAATTCCGCAAATGGGCAAGAATCTCGTGCTTACAATAGACAGTAATCTTCAGACTCTTACGGAAAAGGCCCTTGGAGAACGCATTGGAGCTGCCCTGGTTATGCGCCCCGCGACGGGGGAGATACTCGCCATGGTCTCGTACCCGTGGTATGACCCGAATATTTTTACAAACGGCAGCCGTTCAGAATATCTGGCTCTTGCAAATGATCCAAACAAGCCGTTCATTAATCGTGTAATACAATCCAGTTACCCTCCTGCTTCGACATTCAAAATTGTAATGACTACCGGTATTCTGGCGGAAAATGTTTTCCCAAAAGAACAATATGTTCTGTGCCCCGGCGAGATCAGATACGGCGACAGACAATGGAGATGCCATATACGCAGGCCGGGGCATGGCAGGTTAAATTTATTCGGCGCCATGGCCCAGTCTTGTGACATTTATTACTGGATGGTAGGCCGGGATCATCTGGGTGTGGAACGAATTGTAAACTATACAAGGGAATATGGATACGGACAGCCGACGGGCATCGATCTGCCCGGAGAAATTACCGGGTTTATTCCAACGCCGCAATGGAAAGAACGCCGTTTCCATGAAAAATGGCTAAACGGCGATACCATGAATATATCGATTGGTCAGGGCTTCCTTTTGGTAACTCCCCTTCAAATGGCCAATATGGTCTGTATGGTTGTTAATGATGGAAAAGTATTCCGACCACACTTATTGAAAGAAGTGCGAGACCCTGTTTCCGGAGCGGTTGAAATGAGCGTACAGCCGGAGTTGTTGTTTCAAAGTGACATAAGTGCAGATATATTCGAAAATGTCCGCCGCGATATGCGGGGTGTAATAAATGAGGGAACCGCCCAGTATCCGCTTAATATAAAAACTGTGGAAATTGCAGGCAAGACAGGCACCGGTGAAGTGGGATTGCAGGACAGATGGCATTCCTGGTTCACCGCTTATGCGCCCTACAATACCCAGAATACTGATGAGCGGATAGTTGTTACGGTCATAGTGGAAGCCGCTAACAAATGGGAATGGTGGGCGCCCTATGCATCGGCAGTGATTTTTCAGGGGTATTTCGCCGGACAGAGCTATGAAGAAGCTGTACAAGCCCTTGGATTTCAGTACCTTATGCCGGTACAGGGGCGAAGGGAATGAAATTACGCGATTTTTTGGAGCTTGATTTCTTCATTCTTTTTTCTGTCATCATTCTTCTATCGTTGGGAATAATGTTTATATATTCTTCGGGAATAACATCCGACGGCCTTCTTGTATCCAGCGAATACAAAAGACAAATCATCTGGGCTGGCGGCGGGCTTATTTTGGCTCTTGGCATCGCGATGGTGAACTATCGCCGGTTTTATGATATTTCACTGTATATCTATCTTGCCGCTGTCGCAGTACTTATGTACGCCAGTATTTTTTCGCGTGTACTCAACACCTCCCGCTGGATCAGGATTGGCATTTTCAGTTTTCAGGCTTCCGAATTCGCTAAAATTGCGGTTATTCTTCTGTTGGCGCGTTACCTGGCGGATACAAAACTTAACAAGAATTTCATGTGTTTTTTTGTAAGCTGCGTCATTGTATTTATTCCAATGGTTATAGTTCTGATTCAGCCGGATCTTGGGACAGCCCTTGTTTTTATTCCCATTCTTTTAACAATGTCTTTTGTCGCCGGTATAGCCATGCGTTATGTGATATTTGTAGTTTCATGTTTATTATTTACAGGGGTTTTTCTGGTTCTTCCTTTGTGGCAGACCCATATTTTCCGCCAGCCGCTTCCCGGACTGGTGGCGCTTACAAACCCGAGGTTTATCGCGATAGTTTCATTGTTTCTTGGAATAATAGCCGCCATCGCGCTTTTCAGTTATTTTAAATTCAAAAAAAGATATTTTTACTGGATTGTATACGGCGTTGCCATTTTTGTTTTTTCACTTGTTGTTTCTTTTGCGGCCCGAATGGTTTTAAGAAGTTACCAGATGATGAGGCTGATTGTTTTCCTCGATCCGAATATTGATCCGAGGGGGGCGGGCTGGAATATTATTCAGTCCATTACCGCCATCGGCGCAGGCGGCGTAACAGGGCAGGGATACTTGCAGGGTACTCAAAGCCACTACCGTTTTCTGCCGGAACAGAGTACTGATTTTATTTTTTCCATATTTTCCGAGGAAACGGGTTTTCTTGGCGGATTTGTAGTTTTTTTGCTGTTCATGGTAATTTGCATAAGGCTTTTGCGGATAATAAAAATTACCGCAGATCCCTTTGCCAGCTATGTCTGTGCCGGTTTGGCCGGCATGATCAGTTTTCACTTCTTTATTAATGTGGGCATGACCATGGGAATTATGCCCATTACAGGTATTCCGCTTTTATTTATGTCTTACGGGGGCTCCGCTGTTTTCTCCGCGATGACAGGAATTGGCCTTGCCCTGAGCATACACATAAGAAGGTACAACCGTTAGTGAGGTTCATCGATCCCGCACAGGACCTTGGCGGCCTGCTTCTTGAAGTGGAAAAGCCGGCTCGTTATGCGGGCGGTGAATTCGGGCGTCTTGCAAAAAAAGATGCTGTCCTCCATACCCTTATAGCATTTCCCGATCTGTATGAGATCGGAATGTCAAACCAGGCGCTGCGTATTATCTACAACCGTCTTAATGAGATTGCGGATATTTCATGTGACCGGGCTTTTGCACCTGCTCCTGATTTTGAAGAACTTCTAAGAAGCAGGGATTTGCCACTGTATGGACTGGACACAGGTATATCACTGGATAATCTTGACCTTTTAATGTTTACCCTTGGCTATGAACTGGGAATAAACGGAGTGCTTACAATGCTCGATGTTGCCGGCATTCCCATTCACCGCACTAGACGAAACGAAAAAGACCCAATTGTAATTGCCGGCGGTCCGGCCGTTTGCAACCCGTTTCCTTATTCCCAATTCGTGGACGCTTTCTGGATTGGAGAGGCGGAAGCCGGCTTTTTTGAACTTGCCGCTGAGCTGCTGGAATTGAAAAAAAGAGGGGAGGGCAGGGCTGCCCTGCTCGAAAAAATAGCATCGCACCCCAATGTATGGGTAAAAGGAAAACCCAAAACATTACGCGCCATTGTACCTGAATTGACAACGGCAGGTAAAAACGTGTTTCCGGTTCCCAGCATGAAAACAGTACAACATCACGGTGTGGTGGAAATAATGAGAGGCTGCCCAAATGGCTGCCGTTTTTGCCATGCGGGTTTTTGGTACCGGCCCATGCGCCAAAAAAGACACAGGGATATACTCACCGAAGCCGCAGATCTTGTTAATCTTGGCGGCTGGCGTGAAATAAGCCTTTCTTCCCTTTCTTCAGGTGACTATAACGGAATTGAAAATCTTGTAGAGAATCT
This sequence comes from Treponema sp., assembly GCA_009777535.1. Taxonomy (GTDB): domain Bacteria; phylum Spirochaetota; class Spirochaetia; order Treponematales; family Breznakiellaceae; genus WQXQ01. The sequence continues at coordinate 96,194 of WRLP01000002.1, read as the reverse complement.
AAACCATTGCTTTGCCGACAGGCATATTTCTTTTCAGCTGCCGTCTCTTAAAATATCCGGCTTTTCCCTTTCATTGTTGGAACAAATTTCACAAACTCGAAAGAGCGGCCTGACGTTTGCCGTTGAAACTCCGCTGGATGCATGGCAGATGTCGATCAATAAAGAGGCTTCCATTGACTCGGTTACGGCGATAATCATTGAAGCCAAAAAGCGGGGATGGCGGAGTGTAAAATTTTATTTTATGATTGGGCTTCCTGTTCCCGCTCCGGCCACTGAAAGCGAAGAAACCGCTATTGTAGATTTTATTACAGATGCGGGGCGCAGAACCAATATGCATTTTAATATCAATGTTGGAATCTTTGTACCCAAGCCCCATACTCCCTATCAGTGGGCTAAACAGCTGGACAGCAGGACTGCTGCCGCTAAACTCGATTTTATTAAAACAAGACTTAAAACCAGGGGGCACAAGGTAAGTGTGTCCGATCCCCTTGTTTCACTTATCGAAGGTATTTTAAGCAGGGGAGATGAACGCATCGGCTTGCTGGCAGAGGAAGCGTGGACGCGCGGCAGCAGGCTGGATTCCTGGTCTGAATATATAAAAAAAGATATCTGGCGGGAAATAATTGAGAATAATCAGGACTTGGTAGACGAGATTATTCATGGCAGGGAATCCAGGGAAACCTTACCCTGGCAGGAAATTAATTCCGGGGTTTCACATGCCTATTTGAAGAAGGAATTGGAAAAGTCGGAAAGCTCCATATTTACCCGTAAATGTGAAGAAGGCTGCAAGGAAAAATGCGGAATATGCAATAAGAATCTTGGTGTTATAACCAATAAAACTACTGCCGTTAACTATTTATTTAATCGGGTTAACGGTACTACGGGACATAAAAGCGATCCTTATATATACAGGATTTTATTCAGTTTCAGCAAGCAGGGAAGTGCGGTGTGTATTGGCCATTTAAGCCTTGTGGAGATTTTTTCAATGGCATTTAACAGAGCAGGCATTCCGGTTCAATATACACAGGGCTTTAATCCGCTTGCCAAAATAGAAATCGCGGCTCCTTTAACAACAGGTGTCAGTGCTGATTCTGAGTTTGCTGCCGTCGATTTTATGCATACATTTAATTGCACTGATTTTGTCCAAAAGCTTAACTGTAATTTGCCGGACGGGATTATTATTAAAAGAGCGGAAATCTTTTATATCGGTTCGGGGGTAAAGAAACATTCTCTTTCCTCACTTTTATGGGGCTTTGCATACGCCGGGGCCAACAATATTGAGTATGTAAGGTTTAGGGAAGAAAAAGAATTCAGGTTAAAGACGCTTGATGATGGATTGATGGAAAAACGCAAAGCATCGTTTTTTTCGCTTAGGAGACTTGAAGTTTTGGCAAAAAATAATAATGCCGGCGAAAACTGCAACGAAGAGCCTGAATGGGCCTCTTATTTTGATGTTTACCGTTCCCTGTATCCGCCCGGCATTTAAGGCATACAATTAGTGCAAGTAGACAGAATATACATTATGTATAGTAGAACGCATAGGCGCTCCAAGGGCAAAAACCGCACTTCTGCCCGGTAAATTAAAATGAATCCGGAAGTTTGAATATTCCTATATGGGTAGGTTTACTGAATATTGTTGAAAAATTTCTGTCGTCCATTCCCATGGCAACCACATAAAGGGAGACGTATGTATAACGAAAAGCCCCTTCCTGAATACCGGTATTTGGATTAGTATCGGCATTGATGGTTTCAGTTGTTTTTGCATTATCATTTAAATCCGGTGAATTGAAAAAATAGCGATCAGGTTCAGGAATGAATGTCCCTTCCCCATTAGAGCGGAACAAGGGAATCGGGGTTCCGGCATTTAGGGACAATGTCGGTACTTCACCGGGTACCGTCGAGAACTCAAATATAAGAGTGCCGCCGTTTCTGGTTAAAACGTTTCTTATGTTGGTTCCATCAAGCGCCAGTTCATAATACCTTCTATTGCGAAACAATGTACCAATTGCCGTGTTAATAGACGTACTGGTTGGGTCAGTGCTTGGATATATCGCACTATAATCCGCTGCCAGGGTTGAATTAATTAGTCCAAGATCCGCGCTGGATAACTGTATTGAATCTGTCAGGTGGCCGCTTATGTATATCCGGTAGAAAATACCATAATTGGTGGCGTAATGAGCGGTAAGAGACGGAAGCCTGACAGTTGCCTTATTTACAAACTCTGCCTCAATATATTCTTCGGGTACCTGTTCAAGATAATAATATTCTTCCAGTCCGCAGGAAAGCATTATTAATGCGAATAGTATTATTATCGACGAACGGGTCAAATTCATCTATTTTCTGTCGTCTCCAAAGCTATAATCCGGTTTTGAGCAAGAGCAGCCCAGACAGAATCATTCTGCATCGGGTTGTTCGGCCATTTGGTGAGCAGAGTACGGTATGCATCAATGGCTGCGGCGCGGTTTTCAATTGTTTCGTACAATCTGCCAACGGCAAATTGGGCATGCGGAGCCGAGGGAAAGGCGGCCGGGTGGGAAGCGCATGCGGAAAAAAGCTCAATGGCATCGGTAATCTTCCCCTGCTCTTCTGCGGCAACAGCCGCGTTAAAAAGAGCCACAGGCCCCAGATAGGTTTTTGCCGATGCTTTTGCGGCATTACGCCAGGCAGTTTCAGCCTGCGGCCATTCCCTCTTATTCGAGTGAATGTTCGCGATGATTGCCCATGCCCTTCCTCCGGCAAAGCCTGACTTTTTTTTTGCAAAAGTTTCCAGATCATTAATTAGGATTTGCAGCTCGTCGCTTTCGGTATCTTCTACGTTGTACTGAATTGATTCATAACGTCGGCTTAACTCCTCTACTTCGCTTATCGCCTTTTTCCTGAATACATCGATCAAAGAAAGAGTAATCACCGAACCTACAAAAAGCAGAACGACTATGCCTACAGAAATAAAAATAGGCTTTCTGTTTTTTTGAACAAAATCGTTAATACTTTCACCCATGCTTTGTTTTTCACTTTTGTTTTGCATTATCACTCCTTAGGATTAATTATTTCCAGTTCCTTTATCAATCTTGATAAATAAGTACGTTGAATACCCAGGACTTTTGAAGCCTCGGTTTGGTTCCAGTTTTTTTCTTCGAGCACTTTCCGGATAAAGTGTGTTTTGAAAACACTTATCGCCAATTTTAAGTCGCGGTTGCCATGCATGCTATCCGTCATGTCAAAGCCGGTGTTAAGGAATAAATCCGAGCGCTGAATGTATTTATTTTTACCGATAACGCATGCCCTTTCTATGCAATTTTCAAGTTCTCTGATATTACCCGGCCACGAATAGGTAAGTATTTCTTCCAGCGCTTCTTCGGTAAAACCATCAAATTGCTTCTTGGTCTCCCTTATAAATTTGGCAAGAAAATGATTTGCCAATTCGGGTATATCCTCCGGCCTCTGCCGCAGTGGCGGAATATATATCGGCAGTACATTCAGCCGGTAATAAAGATCGCCGCGGAATTCACCGTTTGCCACCTGTTTCTCTATGTCTTTGTTTGTCGCCGCAAGAATACGAACATTCACGGTTACAGTAGAATCCGACCCCACCTTTTCAAAGCTTCTCTCCTGGATAACGCGCAGAAGCTTTGCCTGAAGCGGCAGCGGCAGATCGCCGATTTCATCGAGGAAGATTGTACCGCCGTCAGCCATCTCGAAGCGTCCCTGCCGGTTCGCCACCGCATTTGTAAAGGCGCCTTTTACATGTCCGAATAGTTCGCTTTCCAACAGTCCTTCAGGCAGGGCCGCGCAGTTAACCCTTATAAAGGGAAAGCCGCTGCGGGGGCTCTGCAAGTGTATTCTCTCGGCAAAAAGCTCCTTCCCTACCCCGCTTTCGCCCAGAATTAACACGGACGAATCGGTTTTTGCCACCCTGTCTATAATTTCGATTATTTCCAGTATCATGGGGCTTTTTACAATCATTGTATGGAAACTCTGATTGGTGTTCAGACGATCCTGTAATATCTGAATTTCACTGTTTGCCTGCACAATACTTTTGGTGTTTACAACTGCCAGAGCAGCCTGGTTTGCAAAAATTTCCAGCCATTCCAGATCATCCTGTGTAAAGCCCCCGGCTTCAACCTTGTTTATTACTTCGATTACACCAATGCATTCATCTTTGATCCGCATTGGAACAGCCATCATTGTATTGGAGGGATAATTAATTTTTTTTGATATTTCTCTTAAATGGCGTTTGTCTGTGGCCACATCATTAACAATAATTGATTTATTGTGCTGGGCAACCCAGCCGGCAATTCCTTCGCCAAGTTTAACTGTAAAGTGCATTACTTCCTGGCTTTTGGAACCGGTAGCAACCTCAAAAAAAAGCTCCTGCTTATCCTTGTCTACCAAAAGAAGACTGGAAGCGTCTCCGCCGCAAAGCTGGGTTACAGATTCCAGAATTCTCTGTAACAGTGCATGAATATCCTTATAGTTAGAACTTATTAGAGTGTTAATCTCGATAAGAGTATTAAATTTATTAACATCAATCTTTGACAGCATACCGGCCGTCTAATGCCTCCGTCGCAAGCGGCGGCTCAATTTGTATCCGCAATAGTATCATGGGAAGCTTCTTCTGATACGGAGTCGGAACTGTTTTTTGACTTTAATACCGCACCCAGGGTGTATGTGGAATCGTCTGATTCCCCTTTTGCCATATATCGGGACAGTTCATCGCGCTGAACCTTCTTTTGATAATCCCGAATAGAAAAAGCGACTTTCTGTTTATCCCCCTGTAGTTCAAAAACTATCGCCTTGACCTTATCGCCGACTTTATATTTTTTAAGAGCCTCATCGGGATCATCATCGCGGTTTTCAACGAGGTTTGTCTTGTGGATAAGCCCTTCGATGCCGCCGGGAATACGCACAAAGATTCCAAAATCTGTGATAGACGCTACCTCTCCTTCTACCGGTGAGCCAACAATGTAGCTTTCGCTGAAACTCTTCCAGGGATCTTCCTTAAGCTGCTTTATGCCAAGTTTGATGTTCCTGCTTTCCCTTTCGACCGCTATAACCATTACTTCTATTTCCTGGCCAACGGTTAATTCGCTGCCGGGATGCTTTACTTTCTTTGTCCAGGAAATGTCATCTGCGTGCAGAAAACCGTCTATTCCCTCCTCCAGAGAGATAAAAGCGCCCGCGTTCGTCAGCTTTACTACATTACGGGAAAGTCTTGTTCCAACAGGATATTTTTCTTCAATATCGTCCCAGGGATTTGCCTGAACCTGCTTTAGACCCAATGATACCCTGCCCGCCTGTAAATCGTAGCCGAGTACCATACATTCTACGGCATCACCTGCTTTTACCAATTCCTGCGGTTTCTGGATTTTTTTAACCCAGGAGAATTCTGAAATATGGGCAAGCCCTTCGATGCCCTCCTCCAGCTCAATAAAAGCGCCAAAGTCGGTCAGTTTTGTTACCTTGCCTTTGACAATGTCGTTAACATGATATTTTTCTTCAAAGTGTACCCACGGATCATCGGTAAAATGCTTTAATGAAAGGTTGATTCGTTTTTCCGCACGATCTATTCGAATTACTTTTAGATGAATTTCCTGGCCTTTTTTTACAAAATCCTTTGGTTTTGTTACATGACCCCAGCTCATGTCGTTTATGTGCAACAGGCCGTCAAAGCCGCCAAGATCAATAAAAGCCCCAAACGAGGTAAAACTTTTTACCACGCCGGCAACGTCTGAACCTACCGGAGTATTCTCGAAGAACTCATTTCTCTTGCGCTCCAGCTCTTCCTCGATATATTTCCGGCGGTTAACAACAATATTGATCTTGCCGTCTGAATAAAGCCGCTCTACGTAGAATTTTACTGTCTGCCCCAGAAGTTTTTCCGGTTTATCAATCTTTAAGATATCCGCCTGGCTGATTGGAAGAAAAGCATGAACGCCCGCACCCAGATTTACATCAAAACCGCCCTTTACCTGCTTTTCTACAGTACCTTCTACCGTACTATGCTCCGTGTGGGCCTGTCTCAGATTTTTCCAGAAAATTTTTATATCCGCTTTCTGCTTGGAGACAATCACCTCTCCATGCCTGTTTTCTTTTGTAATTAAAATAACCGGCACAGTATCGCCGATTTTGGGAATTTCCGTGAATTCTGAAATGGGAATTTTCCCCTCCGATTTGTAGCCTACGTCGATAAATACCTGATCGGGGGTAATCTGAATTACATTTCCCTCAACCAACTGTCCTTCCTCCAGCTGTTCAAGGGATTTCAAGTACTCTTCCTGCAATTGTGTCTGAATGTTCTCTCCGTCTTTTACCGGACCAGTGTCCGATTCCACTTCCATTTGAGCCATGTTCAATCCTTATGCTTTAGTTTCAAGTTTTACTACCTCTATCAATTTGTCATAAACTTGCATTAAGGTCAAGTCCGATGTATCCAAATAATAAACTCCGGCCTCCAGTTTAAGGCTTCCTTCGGGCTTGTTTTTATCAATCTCGTCCCGTTTAAGGATTGATTCCCTTATTTCTTCAAGGCTTAGCCTGGAAACGCCTTGATCAAAGCGGCGTTTTGCCCTTGCTTCCGGCGATGCGTCCAAATAAAAACGGTATTCGGCGCCGGGAAAAACAACGGTAGTCATGTCCCTGCCCTCTACCACCACGTTTTGCCCGCCAGCAATGTCACGCACCAAATCGTTGACCAGGTGCCTGACAGGCACTATGGCGGAAAGGGGAGCTGAATAACGATCGATTTCATCGCTGTGGAGAAGGTTGGTTACATCTTCGCTATCGAGAAAGACACTGTCTTTTTGATAGCTGATATTGGCGTTTTTGGCGTATTCCAGTACCGGAGCGCTTTCTGTAGGGCTGATTTTTGCTCTTAGGCATCCCAGGGTTATTGTCCGGTACAGATAGCCTGAATTAATATAGGTGAAGCCGCTGCCGTCCCTGCCAATCAGCTTTTCAGCCAACAATTTTGCAATGGTGCTTTTTCCTGAACCGGCCGGGCCGTCAATTGCTATTACCATAACTCTGCTCCCACTATCCTAAACCTTCAAGCTCTACTCCGGTAAGCGGGCGTGAACTACCCTCTTTTAAGTCTCCTATAGATACCGGCCCGATGCGAATGCGGCGAAGTAAAACCGGATGCAGATGAAAATGGGAAAAAACACGCCGAATTTCTCTGTTTTTGCCTTCGACCAATATTACATTGATGCTTTTCCGGCCGGTTCTTTTTGCTTCCTTTGCCTGGTAATGGACGCCATCGACCGTTATGCCCTGATTAAATGCTTCGAGCACTGCATCCGGTATTTGGCCGCTTGCCTCGACTATATATTCTTTTTCCAGTTCTGATCTGGGATGCCCGATTGCGGCGGCAAAAGCACCGTCGTTGGTAAAAAAAATAAGACCGCTGGACAAATAGTCCAGCCTGCCCACACTGTAGAGTCTTTCCCTGCCCTCCGGCAATAAGGAGAGCGCCAGGGGCCGCCCCTGCGGATCGCTGGAACTGCAAATATAGCCGGGCGGTTTGTTCAGGGCAAGGCGGAGCAGACGGCTTTCGGTTTGAACTGGTTTGCCGTCCAGCAGCACGGTATCATCGGGATATACCTTGCTTCCAGGTGTGGTTACCGCTTTCCCGTTTACCGACACCCTGCCCTGGGCGATAATCTCTTCGGCCGCCCTGCGTGATGCGACACCGGCATGAGCCAGATAAACCTGTAGCCTTTGCCCTTTTTCTCCGTTTTGTTCTTCTGATAACATCTCTAGTAAATTTGTTCTCCGGTAAGCTCGAACCTTTCAATATCACTGTCGCTTAGTTTTGGAAGCTCCGCTATGGAATTAAGGCGGAAGAGCCTTAAAAAATCCTTTGTAGTGCCGTATAACGTTGGTTTACCGGGAACATCCTTTTTCCCTGTTTCACGGATTAATTCTTTTTCGAGTAACAGCCTTATCATATTATCCGCCGAAACTCCGCGTATTTTTTCGATCTCTGCCCTTGTTATCGGCTGGGAATATGCGATGATCGAAAGTGTTTCCATGGCGGCGCGGGAAACTTTCGCTTCGTTTTTTCTTCCATAACGTTCTTTCAGTTTTTCCCAATGCTCTCTTTTTGGGGAAATCATTATGCCGCCGCCTATACCGGATATTTCAATTCCTGAACCGGCGGCTGCATAACGCTCATTTAATTTTTCGAGAGCGGCTTTTACGGCTTCTCCGGAAAGGCCGGAAATACGGCTGATGGCCGCCTCATCAATCAGACCGGCTTCAAGATAGAGGATTGCCTCGACCAGAGCCGCTTCTTTTTCAATGTTTTCAGACACCAAAAACTCCATTATTTTGTACAGGGCTTTATCAGGATATCGCCGAACATGCGGTTCTGGAAAATCAGTACCATATTGGTTTTTACTGCTTCCAGCAGCGCGATAAACGCACAAACAATGTCCATTACATTTGAACGTACCACAAGATCGTTAAAGCTGCACTGGCCCCGGTTTTCAAGAAGTTCTGCAAGAAGTGTGAGTTTTTCATTTACCGTGATCTCTTCGTAAAGATCCATAATGGTTTCTCCGGGTATTTTCTGCATTAACGCGGAAAATACCTTAAAGAGATCCCATATATCAACTTTTTCCCATAGATTGTCGTCGGTAAATGGCAATGTATGCTGCAGCCTGCGCCGTTCTACAACCCACTCCCCTTCCCTTTCCTTTTCTTCCATGAGCTGGGACAGCTTCTTGAATTTTTGATATTCAATCAGTTTTTCCACCAGTTCCTGCCTGGGATCGGCCGCTTCGCCGTCTTCATCAATTTCGACCGGTAACAAGGTCCGGCTTTTGATATAGAGCAAGGTTGCCGCCATTACCTGAAAGGCCGTGAGCTCTTCCAGGTTCAGGCTGTCGGCATAGCGCAGATATTCAATAAACTGATCGGTAATTTGGGCGATTGGAATATCATAGATATTGATCTCGTTTTTACGTATCATAAAAAGAAGCAGATCCAGCGGGCCCTCGAATCCGCTCAGTTTGAAACTGCGCTCATGGCCGGTTTCCGGCATTACTTTTGTTCCTTGGGAGCTGCGACAGCCGCCTGTTTTTCCCTGCCGGGAAAAATTATCTGCCTTAATTTAACTTCCAGATCTTTTGTAAAGTCGGCGTGCTGCTCCAGGTAGGCGCGCGCATTATCCCTGCCCTGCCCTATTTTTTCTTCGTTATGCGAATACCATGCGCCGCTTTTCACTATGATGTCGTTTTTAACAGCGCAGTCCAGCAGGCTGCCGACGGCGGAAATCCCCTTGCCGAACATCAATTCCAGCTCTGTGCGTCTGAACGGAGGCGCCACTTTATTTTTTACTACCTTTACCCGGACGCGGTTGCCGATGGCATCGGTATCTTTGGACACCTCGATTGTTTCGGTCTTACGGACCTCCAGCCGCAGTGAAGAATAAAACTTAAGGGCGTTACCGCCGGTGGTGGTTTCGGGATTGCCGAAAAAGACGCCGATTTTCATTCGAATCTGGTTGATGAAAATAAGGACTGTTCTGGATTTACCGATTGTTGCCGTAAGTTTCCGCAGAGCCTGGCTCATCAGCCTGGCCTGAGCGCCCATTTGGGCGTCCCCCATTTCGCCGTTAATTTCGGCAACCGGAGTAAGGGCGGCTACGGAGTCCACAACGATTACGTCTACGGCTCCGGATCTGACCAGGCTTTCGGTAATTTCCATCGCCTGCTCCCCGTTATCAGGCTGCGATACCCAAAGCTCGTCGATGTTTACGCCCAGATTCTTTGCATAAACAGGATCAAGAGCATGCTCGGCGTCCACAAAGGCCGCGTTCCCGCCGAGTTTTTGCGCCTCGGCAATGGCATGCAGCGCCAGGGTGGTCTTCCCCGACGATTCAGGGCCGAATATTTCGATTATTCGTCCCCGCGGATATCCGCCTATTCCCAGAGCCTCATCCAGCAGAATGGAGCCGGAAGGAACAACCTCGATTCCGGCTGCATTGTTGTGAGAGCCCAGTTTGATTAACGAACCGGCGCCAAATTGCTTTTCAATCTGGAGCCTGGCCGCTTCCAACGCTTTCGCTTTTTCTTCGCTTGAAGCGTTCGGGTTACCCCTTGTCTTTTCTGAATCATTTGACTTTGCCATAAAATCTCCCTCCCCATATATGGCGCACAGATGGTTGTTGCTTTAGTGTTTTGGGTAATTCTATCATTTTTTTTATAAAAAGGCTATAGTCAGCCTTTCACAACTATGGCGACGGCATGCAACCCCAATATTTCGCACGGAGTACGCGGGGGCACGGAGGAATTCACGGAGATATTTTGGGAAGTTATAAGGCGATGCGATGTTGATATTTTCATCCCTCTCAATGTAAAATAGACAATGGAGAAAGTTCTAAAATGACAGAATAGTCTCCTTACCTTCAGCGATATAAGACTATAGTTACTTCAGAAATGTATGCTGAAAAAATGGTAACGAGGGGTGTCAGAGGTAAAAGTGCCGTGCCCGCACGGGGCTTTTGACCTCTGACAGGCCCCCCGTTGGATGCTTTAGGCATACATTTCTGAGTTGCTATGGTTTGGAAGAGCAACATGGATGATTTCTTGATATGCGCTACTCGTTCAATGCGGAATTATGCTTCCCGGGTTATTTCTTCTTTATCTAAATTTCCCAGTTTTTCGGATATTTCGGAGCGCATTAACGGTGTTGATTTACTGCACGCCGAGTGTTTTGCCGACGGGGAAATGGAGGTGGAAGTTAATACTTCCATAAGGGGCAGGAACGTTATCCTGTTTACTTCCAGCGCCGGAAACGATGCGGGAATTTCCGTAGAACAGGCAAAAATCGAGCTGTATCATTCTGTAGATGCCTTAAAAAGGTCTCAGGCGGAAAAAATCATTATATTTGAACCGTTCGTTTCCTGTTCCCGCTCGGACAGGACAACCCGCCGCAACTCGGTGGGCTTGTGGGTTCACTTAAAAATTCTTTCGAGCCTGGGCGCACGGCATGTAGTTACCTACCAACTCCATTCTGACAAGTCGAGAACAATGCTTGATCCGACGATATGTGCGATAGACGATGTTCCCGCCCTTAATCTTCTTAAACGTTATCTGTGCGATGTTTATATCAAGACAATTGAAAAACTGGAACAGGAAGTCCGCCCCCAATGGGCATTCTGCTCCGTTGATGCCGGCGGGGAAAAGCTGACACGCCGCTTTGCAAATGCATTCGGCGCGCCACTTGTTGTAGCCCACAAGCAGAGGGATTATTCCAAGTCAAATTCAGTCGAGTCTATCAATATCCTTTCAGCAGAACCGATTGAGGGAAAGAATTTGTGGATAGTAGATGATATGGTGGATACCGCGACATCCGCCGAAAAATTAATCCGCGCTCTTGCTGCTCATAACCCCAGGGAAATAAATATCATTGCCGTTCATGCCCTGTTTTCGGAGCCTGCTGTGGAAACTATATCCGCCCTTATAAAAGAAGGTCTGTTAAAACGAATTATTGTAACCGATACAGTATGCTGCCACCATTCTGTAACCGATCGAATTCCATGTCTGGAGGTAGTGTCCTCTGCCGAACAGTCGGCCAGGATTATAAGAAACATTGTAAAAAATGAATCGATGAGTAAACTTCTAAGGCCCTTTGACGCGGGTATTTACCTAAGATCGCCTAATCTTTTCCACGGCTATTGAGATGCCAAAAATATATGCCCGAACTATTGAATGGAACGTTGGCGGAGGGTTATATTATCAATTCAACCCAAAAAAGCCTTTTGGATCACGGCCAGGGCATGATCCAGTTCTTCATAGCTCAGGGCATCGGAGATTTGCAGGCGGACCCTCGCCATTCCCTCGGGGACTACGGGGAAGCCGAAGCCGATTGTAAAAACGCCGCCGGCCATCATTTTTTCCGCGAGCTCTATTGCCCTGGCTGTATCCCCGACAATAATCGGTACAATGGCAGAGTCCCCTTCCAGGGGGTTTAAGCCCATTTCTTTAAGCCTGCGGCGCATGTACCGGGTTTTTTCCGCCAGAGACGCAACAATCTGCGGGTTTTGTTCCAGGCAGCCGATGGCGGTTAATGCAATGGCGCATAACACCGGCGGCAGGCAGTTGGAAAACAGATGGGGGCGGCTCCTTTGGGCCAGCATGGCGCAGATGCTTTCGCAAGCGGCTACAAAGCCGCCTCCCGCTCCGCCAAGGGCTTTGCCGAAGGTTCCCGAGATAATGTCAACGCCCTCTTTTATATTGTAGTACTCCATTGTGCCTCGGCCGGTTTTCCCGATTACGCCAGTTGCATGGCTGTCGTCCAGCATTAGCAGGGCATTATATTTCCCGCACAGGTCTACAAGCTGCGGCAATTTAGCGATGTCCCCTTCCATCGAGAATACGCCGTCGCTTACGACAAGTACGGCGCCGCAGCCGCTGTTTTCATTTAATTTTTCTTCCAGGTCTATCATGTCGGAATGTTTGTACACGGCTTTTTTAACGCCCTTCCCCGCCGCCTTGCAGCCGTCGATTATACTGGCGTGGTTTAGTTCGTCGGAGATTACCGCATCGCCGTCTGAAAGCAGTGCGGGAATGCAGGCGGTGTTGGCAGCCCAGCAGGAAGTATATGTTAGCGATGCTTCCATTCCGAGGAAGTCTGCGACCCTTTTTTCCAAGGTACGGTGTATATCATAAGTCCCGCAGATAAAGCGCACACTGCTGGCTCCGGCGCCGTATTGCGTCAGGGCTTCATGCGCCGCCTTTATGATATCGGGATGGTTTGCCAGCCCTAAATAATTATTCGAGCAGAGTACAATTTTTTCGCCCAGGTTTTCCACGCCGATTTTGCCGTCCAGCGCACCAGTGTTGTATTTATAGTATTTATAAGTGCCATTTTGCTTCAATGTACTGATTTCTTTATCTAGTTGTTTATAAAAATCCCTTCTCATTTTTGCGCCTCTATATTAATTTTAACATAAATTTCCTGTTTTCGGCCGTTGCGATAAGGTTGATTCTTCTAGCCGATAAGGTTTATAATATAAATAATAAGGTTATATTAAAAAGGGGGAAAACATGCCTGGCCTTCGTAAACGCGGAGAGGAAATTCGGCTTTTTATTCTGGAGAATATAACCGGAAAAAGAAACATAGCCGCTTTGACATCGGAGAAGTTTAATATCTCGCTGCCTGCGGTTTACAAGCACTTCGACAGGCTTGTCTGTGAAAACCAAATAACAAAAAAAAATGGGCAGTATATTCTACAGTCCAAACAATGCAGATACACCTATAAAATAAAAGATATAATATCCGAGGACACTGTTTGGGAAAAAGACATAAAAAAACATTTTATCAATGTTCCAAAAAATGTATGGAATATCTGGATTTATGGATTTTTGGAAATATTCAACAACGCTATAGAACACTCCAGGGGGAAAAAAATAAATGTTGTTATAAACGAAAACAGGTTATTCACAACAATGACCATCTCGGATGATGGGGTTGGAATTTTTAATAATATTAAAAAAGGATTAAAGTTGACTGATGAAAAAGACGCATTGCTTGAATTGGCAAAGGGTAAAAGAACGACTGATAAAACACGGCACTCAGGGCAGGGCATCTTTTTTACTTCAAAGATTTTTGATGTTTTTTATATTGCTTCAAATGGCCTAGTGTATGGGATAATACCGGAAAAAAACAGCATGGTAAAGACAAGCAAGGCGCAGTCATCTACTTTGGTTTATATGCGTTTGGCAAACAACAACGATAAAATTCTTAAAAGTGTATTTGACAAATTTTCCACTGAAATTCCCGGAGATTTTGACAAGACCGTTGTTCCTGTGCAGCTTGTAAACAGCAGCGATTTGGTATCCCGTTCTCAGGCACGCAGAGTCCTAAGCGGGCTGGAATTATTCAAAGAAGTTGTTCTGGATTTCAGCGGCATTGAATACATTGGTCAGGCTTTTGCGGACGAAATATTCCGTGTATTCAATAATTTTAACCCAAACACGACTATAACAGCGCATAACGCAAATGATGATGTTACTTACATGATAAACCGTGCCATTAACACAAAGCTCTAATATTTACTGACTGCCGGAGTCTTCTTTCGAATCAAGCAGAATTGTAACAGGGCCGTCGTTTGTGTATGTTACCATCATGTGCGCCTGGAATTCTCCGGTTTCGCAGAGAAGCCCGTATCCGCGAATTTTTTGCGTAAAGTAATCGTAAAGCTTGTTTGCCTTTTCGGGCGGCGCTGCTTTATCCCAGGAGGGCCTCCTGCCCTTGCGCGCATCCCCCATCAATGTAAATTGCGAGACTGCGAGGACGCCGATAGAGGGGGCATTTTCGTTAACCGAGGTGTTTACATGGTTAACCATATCGATAATTGATAAATTCATTTTATCGTTCTCATCGGAAAAAACACGCAGATTAACGGTTTTTTCGGCGAGCCAGTCGGCGTCTTTTTCGGTGTCCTCGTGCCCTACTCCAAGGTAGACAAGCAGCCCGTATTTGATACGCCCCTTAACAATATCATCAACTGAAACCTGCGCATTTGAAACCCGCTGAATTACAGTTTTCATTCGGTAAGCCGGCCTGATTGGTGTAAGGCCACCCCTTCCAGCATTATGGATTCTTCATGTGAGCCAAGAGGAATAATTTTACCCAATACTTCAAGAGGCCGTTCAGTATTTACAGCTACGGCGCTGTCGAACACAACATTTACAATGCCTTCCAGTGTTCTTCTTGTATCATAGCCGACCAAAAAATCAAAACTGGTGGTACTCTCATGGGTTTCTACATTCGTAGCCATGCCCCTCCATATAACATGAACATCGCGGTAAAGTACGGGCTCTAAAATAACATCCGAAATGGAAACATTATCGCCCCTCTTAAAATTGTCAAAGCCAGGCACTTCCATAAAATCCATTAGCAGCCGCGCTTTATTTTTAATTACATCGGATGCATTGGACTCCAGAATTCTATTCAAATTAATTTTTGCCGCTTCGTCCCTGTAAGATGTAAAAAGAGAAAGAGCTCTGTCGTAAATTTCGACTGTCTGATCACGCGTTAAAATGTATCTGTATATACCGCCAAGCTGGACAGGGGCGATACGCTCTTCCCTGGAAAGGTGAAATTCAGCGACAGGGCGGGTGCCGGCGCGCTTGAATGGATTAGGCACTACACGGGTGCTTATTAGAATTCCGAATAAAAGGATTAAGGCGGCAGCGGTAGCGGCGCAGCCAGTAACAATCATGCGGGGGGTAAAACCAGCCGAAGGAATGGGGGGATATAACGCCGGTATTTTTCCCGATTCAAGCCACTCGGAAAACGAGTCAGAATCCGAATATTTTCGAATAACGGCAAGCCCTTTTTTTGCGATACTGTTTTTCGGTTCCATTTCCAGCACATCAAGATAATAATCGACTGCCTTTCCGGTTTCTTTTCTGTGCATGTAAAGCGCGGCAAGACCCAGCATTACTTTTGGATCGCGCATCTTTATTTCACGGGCAAGACGAAAGTAAACAATGGCCCCGCCGCGATCGCCGGAATAAAGACATATAACCGCAAACAGATAATAAAACCTGAATGAGCCTGAATAACGGCTAACCTCGCTTTCCATGACCTTGAAGGCGCCCTCGAAATTACGGGATCTGGCGAGTCGAATAGCCTTGTTTAATACAGGATCGAGTTTCATTAACTGGTGAATTATACCACTTTTCGGTATAAATCACCAGTATGCTTAAACGATGGCGGATTTTCTGATTATGCTGCCCCCAATGCGGCCATCGTAATATAATTGTACGGCTGGTTAAAATGAGGCAGGAAGAAAATATCCAGCAGTTTCAATTTATCAATGGTAAGTTTTTCCTCAATGGCAAGAGAGAACATATGTATGCCCATTGATATATCATGATACGAAGCCATCTGGGCGCCCAGAATCCGGCGTGTATTTTTATCATAAACAATGCGTAATTTTACCTTGTTGTTGTTTTCCTTGATAAACGCCGGTTTCTGTAAATCCTCAAATTGTGTTGTAACGGGAGTATATCCCGCTTTTTCCGCAGCTTTAACATTAAGGCCGGTGGACACCATTTTGTAGTCAAAAATACAGATGCCGTTAGACCCCTGAACCCCTGCCGATTCAATGGCCGTACCACAGACATTGTGGCCGGCTACAATACCGCTTCTTACGGCATTGGTTGCAAGGGCGATGTAGGCGCTGTCTTCGACTGCATTGCTGAAAACCGAAGCGCAGTCGCCGATGGCGTATACATCTTTTTTATTGGTTTCCTGCCTTTTATTTACCTTGTAGGCGCCGTTTGGAAGGATTTCCAGGGATTCCTTTCCAAGTGACGAGTTAGGCTTAAAGCCTATCGCCATTATGACCATATCAACCTTGTACTCCCCCTTATTGGTTTTAATGCCGGTAACCTTGTCGGTGCCGGTTATTTCCTGGACAAGTTCGCCAAAATGCAGATTGATACCGTTATCAGAGAGTACCTTGTCCATATCATGTGTGAACCATTCATCATAGTAGGTACAAAGGCTGGTATCGGCGGCCTCGAAAAGAAGGGTTTCCTTGCCGCGGCGCTTGACAGCTTCCGCAAGTTCTACTCCGATATAGCCCGCTCCAATTACCGCTACGCTCTTTATTTCCGGCTTTGAAAGTAGATTGTCGATTTGCTGGCCGTCCTGAAACAGCTTTACAAAGGCCACATTTGGAATATCAATTCCCTTTATTGGGGGCGATATGGGCAATGAACCCGTGGCAATGATCAATTTGTCATAATTTTCAGCAATTTCCTTCCCGTCCTTTGCCGCAGCATAGACAACTTTCTTGTCAAAGTCGATGCGGTTTACCCTTGTTTCCATGTGCACTTTCGCTTTTTTCGCCTCAAGTTTTTCCCTGGACGAATAGAAAAGCCCGTCTGTTTCATCAATCTGCTTCCCGATGTAAAGTGCGGTTCCGCAGCCCAAATAACTGATATTGCTGTTGCTGTCGAATATTGTAAGCTCATTATCCGGATAATTGTCCAGAATTGTATTGGCCGCCGCGGTTCCGGCATGATTTGCCCCGATTAATATGATTTTTTGCATTTTATTCTCCTATGTATATAAGATAGTCTATAAAGACTTTGTTGGCAATGTTTTTTCCTGAATTGTCGAAAATTCATGTGATTGGTATTTTTCTTAAAAAGTGTTATAGTTTTTACAGTTAGTATGAAGAAGCAAAGCAGTTTACGTACAAAGATCGTTACGGCTTCTATTTTCGCGTCTATTCTTTTGGCCGGCGCTTTGGTTTTTATCAAGGTAAATTTTATGGGAGCGCTGACCGATGCCATTCTTATGGAGACCATGCGGCCAATGGTAAAAACTGCCGCACGGAGTATCCAGGTCAGCCTGAAAATGATAACCGACAGAATAACGCTCATTAAAGAGGCCGGTTTTTTCGATGCTGCCGGCCAGGATAATAAAAGAACTTCCGATGTGATTGAAATCGGCGATGAATTACTGTGGCTGGGCCGATACGATACTGACGGTATTTTGGAAACCGGCAGCCGGTATTCTCCAGAGGATATTATGGAACTGGGGATTTACGGGAAGATGAAAGAATCGCTAAAGCCTGTGGTTGATGATATATATATAAATTTTGCCCTTGAACCGGAAATAATTGTGGGAATTCCGGTAATAACAGAGGGTCATATTTCCAATTACCTTGTTGGAAGCTGCAATTATGATATATTGAATAACATTTTGGCCGGCATTAATATTTCTTCCGGAAATGCCGCGTATATTATCAATGAACAGGGCAAATACATGGCTCATCAGAACATCAATAAAGTTCTTTGGGGCGAATCCATGTTTTCCGATTATCAAACACTTCCGTCTTTGATAGATGCTATCGCCGGACTAAAACAGGGCGAGACAGGCTATATCCAGTCAAACGGCGGCGTACAGAAAATACTTTATCTTGCGCCGATTGAGGGTATCCGGTGGATAATGGTCATCGAAGTGCTTCGAAACGACTTTATAGCGGCCATACAAAAAAGTGTATTATTCAGCACCGCGATAACAATAATATTGCTCGCTGTTTTTTTATATGTCGCCAATTTGTTGATTTCCAATTTGCTGACGGAGCCCTTAAATATAATCACCGAAAAGGCCAACAGGCTAAATCAGGGATTGTTCCAAAATACACTTCCGCCGGAAATACTGGGCAGAAGCGATGAGATAGGCCAGTTGGCCGGAGCATTTTTATCGATGTCGCAATCTGTTGAGGAAGTAATAGTTGAAATAGATCGTATTACTGCGGCCGCCAGCGCCGGCAGACTTGGGGAGCGCGCTGAACTCTCAAATCTTAAAGGGGATTTTTTAAGGATTGCGGCCGGAGTTAACGGTTCACTGGATGTTATTTGCTCATATCTGGATGCGATACCCGTGGCGCTTGCGCTTTTTAATAACAGAAAAGAGATGTTGTTCAGAAACAGCGCAATGGACGAATTTCTTATAATACACGGTCTTGACGCTGAAGACCCCGGGCTTTTGGAGCAGATTGCCGGCGGAGGCAATGAAACAGTGGCTTCACTTGATCCAAAGGCGGCGGCTATTTTTGATTCGGACACCCAGGGGCGCAGGCCCTTCAATACGGATATTGCCCTGTTAGGTGTTTATGGGGCGGACAATTTTAATTTGAGTCTTCAGCGTGTTAAGGACAATATGCCCGCACCGGATTCTGCGTGCGCGATTCTGTTGTTAAACGATGTTACCCTGCTGACACAGGCGAAGATTGACGCCGAAGCGGCAAGCAGCGCAAAAAGCGATTTCCTCTCCCGAATGAGCCACGAAATACGCACGCCCATGAACGCGATAATAGGGCTGACTCAGATCGCAAAGAATTCTCGGGAAAGCGAAAAAATAAACAGCTGCCTTGAACAGGTTGAATACTCATCGAATCATCTTTTGGGCATTATCAATGATATACTGGATTTCAGCAAGGTTGAGTCCGGCAAGCTTGCCCTGGATATTACGGATTTTTCACTTACGGACGATTTAAATTTTGTGGTTTCGATGATGAATTCAAGAGCAAGGCAAAGAAATATTGATATTAAGCTCAATATTGAAAATATCCAAAACGATGGGGTAAGAACCGATTCTTTAAGGCTTAATCAGGTGCTGATCAATCTGCTTTCCAATGCGATTAAATTTTCCAATAACGGCAGTGATATTTTTATTAATGTAAGGGAAATTGATTCAACCCATGGCATAAGCACTTATAGTTTTGAGGTAATAGACCAGGGCATTGGGTTAAGCGAGTATCAGGCTTCCAGGCTGTTTCGGCCGTTTGAACAGGCCGACAGCAGTACAACTAGAAACTACGGCGGTACAGGTCTCGGCCTTGTTATCTGTAAATCGCTTGTAGAAATGATGGGCGGCAGTATATCACTTAAGAGCAAGGAAGGGCAAGGAAGCATATTTTCTTTTACAATACGATGTTCAGCCAATCCCTCGATCGATAAAAAGGGCGAGCCGGAAAATATTGTTAGTAACATAAGTTATGATTTTTCCTGCAAGAGATGCATGGTAGTCGACGATATCGAAATTAACCGCGATATAATAATTGAACTGCTTTCCTCTACAGGCATTGAATTTGAAACCGCAGGGAACGGCAGGGACTCTCTTGAAAAATTCAGGAAATCGAAGGAAGGTTACTACGACATCATTCTGATGGATATGCAAATGCCGGTTATGGACGGCTGTACAGCCACCGAGGAAATAAGGAAACTGGATCGCGCCGATGCTGCATCAGTTCCAATAATCGCGATGACAGCGAATGTAATGCAGGAAGACATACAAAGAGCCATTAAATCCGGCATGGATGCCCACCTGGGTAAACCAATAGATCTGGAAATATTGTTAAAACTGATGAAAGAATACCTGTAAAGATAAAATCTGCAAGGCAGCCGGCTGATTGACATTAATATCGTTAAAAATGTATACTCACCCAGACTTAGTTACTTTTATTTGGAGGAATAAATGAAAAGGACAGCGTTAATTGTTTTGGCCGCTTTTACGGCATGTACGTTCCTTCTTTCCGGATGTGCAAAAAAATCAGAAGGTTTAACCGTAAAACCCGGCGTACTCATGGTAGGTATGGAAATTGGCTATCCGCCGATGGAATACTATGACGACGACGGAGTAACCCCCATCGGCTTTGATGTCAGCATGGGTAAGGCCATTGCCGAAAAAATGGGGCTCTCGGTAGAATTTGTCGATACTGCCTGGGACGGGATTTTTGCCGGTGTGGAAACCAGCAGATATGACTGCATTATGTCTTCGGTTACCGTTACTCCCGAGCGGCAGAGGGCTCATAATTTTTCAAAGCCCTATATCGGCAATGCCATGGCGATTGTATCACTTAAAAATTCGTCCATTAAGCCGCGGAGTCCCCAGGAACTGGCCGGTCTTGGAGTGGCATATCAGGCGGAAACTACCGCTAAATTTTTTATGGCTAAACTCGTTGAAGAAGGGATAAGGTATACACCTTTTGAGTACGATAAGGTAATGAGCTGCTTTGACGAGATTCTGCTTGGCCGCGTGGACGTTATTGTAACCGACTCGCTGGTCGCCGTCGATTATATCGCCATTCCCAATTCTCCGTACGAAATTGTATGGCAGGGCGAAGCAGACGAGGTATTTGGCATCTGCATAAAGAGGGGAAATGATGCGCTTACCGAAGCCATAGACAAGGCGCTGGATGAGCTTTTTGCCGACGGGACAATGCACAGGCTTTCCCAGGAAATATTTAACGTTGATATGGTAAGTTCCGCCAGGTAATGACGAACAAAACCCAATGGGAACATTGCAAAAGATAATATCCTGGATTCCCGCCCTGTTGGGCGGGGCCAGGATTACCATTGCTCTTACAATCACCTCTGTTACAGCCGGGGTATTCCTCAGTATATTTTTGGCTCTGGGGAAGATGTCCAGGCGTGTAATAATAAATAAATTATGCAGCGCCTATATTTTCTTTTTCAGGGGCACTCCCCTTCTGATGCAGCTTTATTTTATCTATTATGCTCTTCCCCTTATTTCACCTGTTTTTCTTATTCCCATAAGAAATCAGGAACTGAATCGCTTTATATATGCCTTTATTGCGTACAGCCTGAATGTTGCAGCCTACTCCGCGGAGATTGTCCGCGCGGCAATCCAGAGCATTGATAAGGGGCAGTTTGAAGCTTCCCGCGCCCTGGGGCTCTCTTATGCCCAGACAATGCGGCTTGTGATTATTCCCCAGTCAATAAGGCGGCTTATTCCTCCTGTAGGGAATGAATTTATTATGATACTTAAAGACGCTTCCCTTGTTTCCATGATTGCGCTGATAGATATAACCAAGGCCACAAGAAATATTGAGGGCTCAACCCGCTCCGCCCTTGTCTATATTCCGGCGATGATTCTCTATTTAATTATTACATGGGTTTTTTCTTTCATTTTTCACAAGCTGGAGAAAAAATATTCTGTGTATGAGTGAGCTGCCATGTCAATGATCAAAACAGTAAATGTCTGCAAGGCTTTTCAAACTCCGGGCGGCAGGGCGCCCCTTGAGGTTCTTAAAAATGTGTCGCTTACAGTCGAGCAAAAAGAAGTGGTCTGCATTATCGGCCCGTCCGGCGCCGGTAAATCAACATATCTGCGTGCATTAAACAGGCTGGAGACAATCGACGAAGGTCAAATTTATATTGAAGATACGCTGCTCTTTGACTGCCACCGGGGTGTAAACAGAGCTAAAATGAATCAGGAAGAGCGCAGCAAGATTCTGCTCGAAGTTGGCATGGTGTTTCAGCGTTTTAATCTTTTCCCGCACAAAACAGCCCTGGAAAATGTGATGCTTGCCCCTGTTCATGTCCGCAAACTCCCGCCGGCTGAAGCCAGGGAAAAGTCCATACAAATACTCGAACGTGTAGGTCTGGCGGACAAGGTCGACGAATACCCTGCCAAATTATCCGGCGGGCAGTTGCAGCGAGTTGCCATTGCCAGGGCGCTTGCCATGGAGCCGAGGATCATGCTTTTCGATGAGCCGACCTCATCCCTGGATCCCGAGCTGGTCGGCGAAGTTCTCGCTGTTATGAAACAACTGGCCTCAGCCGGTATGACTATGCTGGTTGTTACCCACGAAATGGGTTTTGCCAGGGAAGTTGCCGACAAGGTTATTTTCATGTACGATGGCGCTCTTCTTGAAAGCGGCACGCCGGAAGCGATATTCAGCAATCCTGTAAACGAGCGCACGAGGCAGTTTTTACAGAGCGTGTTAAAGAATTAAATTCTCGTTCCCCTGAATTTCCATATAAAACGATAGCAGGCTTCGCCGATTGCCTCTCTTAACAGATCCATAAATTCTTCTTCATCGTATGAGCCGCTCTTTACATCTATTCTGTCGGAACTTCGGGTTTCTATCTCGTAACGGAAAACAGTTTTTCCCTGAGGGCTAACTACTACCGCCCTCATTTTTACCAGTGCGCGGCATCTTCCGGTTTTGGCAAAACCGGAAACCATTTTTTTGTTAAAAGTAAAATTTACATAGAGCAGCGATCGAACGCCGTTTTCTTCGGAAAGCTGCGCGGCAAATTGCCTGTCCCTGTGATTAAGATAACGATACCCTTGCGCGACGATTTGGCCGGACGGTAAATTCGCATTTCTGCTGCTTGTCCAGTAAGCATGGCTGTCAGTAATCCTTTCCTTATCGGCAAGCACGAAGACCCTGGCGTCAGCAATTACTTTTCTTAAAATTTCGTCCGCCTCATCTATCATCGTGTCTGCCGATGAAATCCTGACCCGTGAGGCGTCTCTGTTAAGCCTGAGCGTATTTCTTATAAAGCCGCTGATAAAATCTTCTTCTCTGGTTTTCTCCCCTTCCCAGTTGATGTCCTGGTTTGATACAACCGTAACCAGGGCAAGCGGTGCATGAGGCGAAAAATCCTTTCCCCTTGGTCTTGGCGAAGATTTACACGCGGAAAACAATAAAATACCGGCGGCGGCCAAAAATACAAGATATTTAATTTTCATGGCATTATTATAAAGGCATTTTTTTTTAATTGCAACTCATCTTTCACTTTATTAATCCAACCAAAAATGTTGAAAGGAACGGCAAATAGGTTACCAAAAGCACTACGACCAACTGAATAATCAGGAATGGAAACACATAACGGCAAATATCAACAAAAGATTTTTTGAAGCGATATGTTGCCAAAAACAGATTCATTCCAACAGGCGGTGTTAGAAAACCGACCTCCAGGTTAACAATAAAGATTATGCCCAAATGTACCGGATCTATGCCATAGGCGGAGCCCAAAGGCGCCACAAGCGGCAGGACAATCAGAATGGCGGAAAATATGTCCATTAGGCAGCCGACAACAAGCAGAACAATATTTAGAAGCAGCAGAAATACAAATTTGGACGAAACAACGTTTTGCATCCAACGCGCGACATTTGCAGGGGCTTGGGTATCTACAATGTAATAGGACAAGGCCTTCGACAGGGCAAGGATCGAGAGCACTCCGCCGATTATCGGAATGGCATTAACAAAAACCCTTTTAATTTCTGACAGTTTAATATCACGGTGGATAAACACTTCAACAATAAAAACATAAAATAACGCCGCCGCACTTATCTCTACCAGCGAAAATATTCCGGTAAAGTAACCGAAAATCAAAAACACCGGCAGTAAAATTTCCAGTATAGAATTTTTAACGGCTGCGAGCGCCTTTTTGCCGTCAAATTTCTCAACAGGAATTTTTATTTTAATTGATGCAATACAGCCGAAAACTGCCATCGCCAGAACCAGAATGAGTCCCGGAATTAGGCCGCCGACAAACATGTGAACAATATTGGTCTGGGTTGTAGTTCCGACAAGGATCAGCGGAAGGCTTGGAGGAAAAAGCAGGCCGACTGAGCCGACAGAGGTTAAAAGCCCGATGGAAAATTTTGGGGGATATTTTATATGCTCACTTAGAATCGTGTACAAAATTCCTCCAAGGGCGAGTATTGTTACCCCCGAGGCGCCTGTAAACGATGTAAAAAAAGCGCAGATAATTACCGAGGCAAGTATTATCCCCCCGGGCATCCAGCTGAAAAGACTGCGGAAAGCTGTTACAAGCCTTTCACCTGCCCTGCTTTCGGAAAGGAAGAAGCCGACGAGGGTAAATAATGGGATTGCTATAATGTTGCCATTTGTAAGGCTTGTATAAATATCCGCCGAAACGGAATCCATTTCCCCTCCTGCGGCGTGCATCAGCAGCAGGGCCATGGCTCCGATTATTACAAAAAGCGGAGTTCCTGCGAGGGCGGCAAAAATCAGCATTACAACCAGGGGCAGTCTTAAATAATAGGCAAGATAATAAAATTTATCGCAAATGTCAAAAACAGCGTCCGGTAAATCAAAACCCCATATAAATTTTGCGATTACCGGAAAGGCTGCGGCGGTTCCAAGCAGGAGAGCCAGTATGGGGAAAATAATTTTTCGGCCCTTAAGCCCTGTACTGCGGGCAAAACGAAGCGCGATAATTGTAAAAGAAACAGGTATTATCAGGGCAAAGACACGCTCGGAAATAAAGCCTATTTTTTTATCTGAAAGGCCTATTTTAATAAAAGAGAGGGAAGACCAGGCGATAAGGGCGGCGACAAAGGCCGATAACAGATTACCCAGAAGCCTGAAAATATCTTTTAATTTTCCATCCTTTAAGTACTGAATCAGGCCGATTGAAAGATGGTTGTTATTTCTGGTACATATCATTCCCGAGAGCAGCCCGGAGAGCAGCAGAAAATGGGTCATTAGTCCCGATGAAGCGGGAACGCCTGATTTGAAAAAAATCCTGGCGGCGGATTCCGCTAACGGCAGTAATGCCATAAAAACCAGGGATACTATGCAGAATAACTCTTCAACATGGTGCAGAACGCTTTTTATTCGCGGCGGCTTCCCTTCGGTTTCATGATTATCCGCCATATATTAACGGCCTCTCCGGTAGTTTGTTAAAATGTCATTGATTTTCAAATAATATTCCCTGTTAAAAATCTGGCCTGTGCCGACAAGCGAGTTTTCGTACCTGCCCATGTCGGTGTACCATTCCTGTTCCTGCTGCACACTGAGTTCGTTGAGGATTAAACCATGCCTTAGCATGGTAGAAACCGCCTCTGTTTCCAGATTGACAATTGAGGCCTCGATGGTTGCTTCCATCTCTCTGCATATTTCCATAAGCTGGGGTCTGTATCTTTCGGGGATTCTGCGCCAGGCTGTATTGTTCATTAAAATGCCTCCCATAAAGGGAGCGATATTTATGCTGGACATATTTTTTGCTACGCCGAATATTTGGGTTCCTGCGGCATAAATTGGACTTTGATATATAGCGTCTATCATGCCGCCGTTCAGGAAAACAAGAATATCATTGATGGAGATGGGAACAATCTGATATCCCATCAGCCTGAAGGCTTGAATCATCTGCAATTCATCCGAGCTTGTGCCCAGTTTCAGCCTCCTAAGATCGTTGGGAACATGAACCGGCGATTTGGAAAAAATTTTTATCCACCCCGCGCGCGCCCAGGCGAGAGTGGTAAAACCATTCTGCTGGATTTTTTCATTAAGTTCGGGCTTTATCCTGCTTAAGACTTCGTCCAGCTCTGCATTGTCCCTGATTAAAAACGGATAACTTAGCGCCATCACTTCCGGCATTATTGAATTTAATCCAAGGCTGGTAAAAACCGCCGCCTGTATCTGGTTTAGCCTGAGTTTGCGCAGAGTTTCCGGTTCATCGCCGGCTGTTCCGTTATGGTAAACAATTACTTCGACCTCTCCGTTTGTAACACGCGCCCAGTCGGATGCCATTTTGTTAATCGCGGCTCCCCATGGTGTGTTTTCAGGAACAAGGGAGGCAAGCCTGATGGTAATTCTGCGCTGCGCAAAGAGGGGGCATACGGATAAAAATAAAACTGGAATAAAAAGTAATCGGAGGGAGATATTGAAAGACCTACGCATTTTTCACCCCTTTTATTTGTAAGAGTTGTGAGGCAACCAACCGGGTTGCTTCACAAGTCCATTAATCATCATCCCAGTCATCGTCAAGGTCAAAATCAACAAAGTAAAGAATTGCATTATCCAAAAGATACTGCGCCTTTCTCTGCGCCATAACATTAACCAGACGGTTCTGAGGGACTTCATCCGGATCAATGGACAAAGCCGTTTCCAACAACTCCTTAAATGTATCATAATCCTGCGCCGGAATCGAGACCGCCTGGGCGTAAGAAACATAAGGGCCGGCAAGTTTCCCATTTGATTTTTCAAGGGCACGATGGTAATGGATTTCTGCCTTTTCCTTGTCGCCACCCATGGCCTGTGGGACTGAGGCGTAAAAAAGAAAAAGAAAATCGTCGAGCGCACCGGAATTAAAATCCGGGTCGAGTTCATAGGCCCGGCTTACAAGGGCGTAAAACTCAGAAATCCTGATACCCAAATCCAGATCAAAGGGATTTAGGGAATAGGCTGATAAGCCGCCGGCCGCCGCCCAGTACAAATACGGTACATCGGCCTTTTTCATTTTAGCCAGTTTTTCGGGCAGTTCGCCGCTTTGGAAAGAGCCTGTAAATCCCGGATATTTAAGCTCCAGAGCCCTGTAAAGTATTTCCACTCCCCTTAAATACAGCTTCTTCGCGCGCTCTTTTGCCTGTTCACGCTCTGTATACATGGAGCGCGGCAGCATATCTGCCGGCCCCTGGACAAAAGCGTTTGAGTACATGATAAAAAGCGAGCCGGTTGTAAGCATAAGCCCCTGATGTTTTGGATTTGCCGAAAGCAGGGATTCATACATTTTTATGGCAAAGGGAAGCGCGTCTCCAACCAGTTCGGGATCGGAATCCCCGGTAAAAACATCAGAGCTTCCGTCGCCTGTAAGGGCATTGGAAACGGCATTAATCGCCATTTTGTTAATGGAACAGGCCGGTGCGAACAGGCAGCCGATAATCGCGGGAACTAACAACAGGGCTCGTTTTTTCATCGCATTTCCTAATCACCTATAACCAGGCGGATATCCTTTTCAATCGCTTCCAGTTTGCGTCCGGCTTCGGCACGGGCGGCGTCCAGCGCCCCGCCCGTCTGTGCACAGCAGGTGGCGTAGTACTTAATTTTGGGCTCTGTCCCGCTTGGCCGCACGCTTACAATGGTGCCGTCTGATAAAAAAAACTGAAGCACATCACTGGGCGGAAGGCCGTCGACGCCGTCCTTAATATCCCTTACTTTTGTTACTTCAATTCCGCCAAGGGCAGCCGGCGGGTTTTGCCTGTATTTATCCATTATGCCCTGCATAATCTGCGGTCCCTGGGGTCCCTGAAAGTATTTGGAAATTCCCAGTTCCTGCCAAAACCCGCATAAGCAATAAAGTTCATCAAGCCGGTCAAGAAGGCTCTTTCCCATGCTGCGCCAGTACAGGGTCATCTCGGCGGTGAGGGCCGCAGCGGAAATGCCGTCCTTATCGCGCACCTCGGTTTCTACCAGGTAGCCGTAGCTTTCCTCGGTGCCAAAAACAAAGCTGTTTACACCCGCCCTGCCCTGCGCGGCGGCGTTTTCCCATTTGCGCATAACATCAGCTATCCACTTGAAACCTGTAAGACAGTCGACGCAGTGGGCTCCGTAGTATTCGGCGACTTTTTTCTGCATTCCGGTAGTAACAATCGTATTTACCATTGCCGGGTTTTTGGGCGTTTTTCCAAATTCTTTAAGAGAGAGAAATATATAATCCGCCAGCAGAACTCCCATCTGGTTTCCTGTTACCAATACGAACTTTCCCGATGCGTCCGGGACGGCTATTCCGAAGCGGTCGGCATCGGGATCGGTTGCCATTACCACATCGGCTTTTTCCTTTATGCCCAGATTGATCGCCATGTCCAGTGCAGCGGCTTCTTCCGGGTTGGGGAATGCGACCGTGGGGAAGTTACCGTCCCCTTCTCTCTGTTCAGGTACGGTGATCACTTTCAGGCCAAGATCGCCTAACACCTTCTCGACATGCATCGCACCGGTACCGTGAAGAGGAGTATAGATTATTTTTACTTCTCCGGCTTTTTCTTTTATCAGCCCTGGCCGGAAGAGCTTTGATTTAACCATTGCCTGGTATGCTTCATCTACTTTTCTGTCAATAATTTCAAGAAGTTCCCTGGAAATAGCTTCCTGCCGCGGCATTTCTTTTATTTCTCTAACAGCGTTTACTTCATCAATTATTCCTGTATCGTGGGGCGGCACTACCTGCGAACCGTCGTTCCAGTAGGCCTTGTATCCATTGTACTTTGGAGGATTGTGGCTGGCTGTTACAACAATGCCTGTATCGCAGCCAAGATATCTGATTGCAAATGAGAGCTGCGGCGTGGGCCTTAATTCGGAAAACAGATAGGTCTTAATTCCGTTGGCGGCAAAAACCAGTGCCGCGTCTTCGGCGAATTCCCTGGAATAATTGCGGCTGTCGAATGCGATGGCGGCGGAGAGCTTTCCCGCTTTTTCGGGGAATGTTTTTATAATATATGAAGCCAGCCCTTGGGTAGCGCTTTTTACTACGAGCGAATTCATGCGGTTGTAGCCGCCGCCGATAATCCCCCGCAGGCCGCCGGTGCCGAATTCCAAATCGCGGTAGAAACGGTCTTCCAGCTCTTTCCAGTCTTCTGCACTGAGCAGCTTTTCTACCTCGGCGCGGAAGCCCGGATCTCTTTCCCTTGATATATAATCTTTCGCTCGGACAGCTATCGCAGCTCTATCCATAATCGCTCCTTTGATGTAATAATAGCGTGTTTTTTTGATATAAACCAGTATGAATTATTAAAAAATAACATTATAATAATTATATTCCTAGAACTATAGCGAAGATGGAAATGTATGCCTAAAACAGTTGCATGGGGTCCTGTCAGAGGCCAAAAGCACCATGCAGGCATGGCACTTTTGCCTCTGCCACCCCAATGTTACTTTTCTGGGCATACATTTCATAGTTTGTTAAAGTTATTATTTACTTACGGATAAAGGAAGGTTTATTGTGTCTGTATCTCTTAAGGGGCGTTCCCTGCTTACATGGCTGGATTTTTCACCGGAAGAAATTCGCCATTTACTGGAACTTTCAAAAAAAGTTAAATTACAAAGCAAAAACGGCGAAGTCTCGCGGCGTTTTGAGGGGAAAACCCTTGCCATGCTTTTTGAAAAACGCTCCACCCGTACAAGATGCGCTTTTGAGACAGCCTTTGGAGAAGAAGGCGGGCATCCGGTGTTTCTTTCCACAAGCGACATTCAGCTTGGGGGCAAGGAATCCATCGAGGACACAGCACGTATACTTGGAAGAATGTTCTCTGCCATTCAGTTCAGGGGATTCAGGCAGGAAACGGTTGAAATATTGGTTAAATATTCAGGTGTGCCAGTTTATAACGGGCTGACAGATATGTACCACCCAACCCAGGCTTTGGCAGACATAATGACACTGGAAGAAAGTTTCGGCTCCTGCCAGGGAAAAACACTCGCCTTTGTCGGGGACGGCCGCAACAATGTAGCACGTTCTCTCATGGTAATTTGCGCCAAGCTGGGCGTTAATTTTACGGTGATATGTCCGCCCGAACTTAATCCTGATAAGGACCTAACTGATAAATGCCTAACGCTTGCCGCCGTATCTGCGGCGAAGATTGTTGTAACGCCGGATACTTCCGCACTGGCTGGAGCAAACGCAGTTTATACCGATGTATGGACTTCGATGGGTGAAGAGGATAAAAAAGAAGAACGTATGCGGCTTTTAAGCCCCTACCAGGTAAACCAAAAGCTGATGGACAAAACCGGAAGCGGTGCCAGTATTTTTCTGCACTGTCTTCCGGCTGTCAAAGGCGAAGAGGTTACCCAGGATGTGATCGACGGGCCGCAAAGCCGCGCCTGGGATCAGGGTGAAAACCGCAAACACACGATCAAAGCAATAATGCTTGCAACCTTATAGCTTATTTTAGGTAAGTTTTATAAAGGGTCCACAGATTAACACGGATTATCACTGATTTAAAACTAAAGAGCTTGTCAATCTGTGTTCATCCGTGAAAATCCGTGGTTATATGAGTCACAAGTTTAAGCCGTTGAGGTAATTTTCGTATGCCCTTTGCGCGGTTCTTGTATCAGCACGGGCTTTTTCGATTTCAGGCGCAAGACGGTCGATATCATTATCGATGGATACAAGCCTTCGCAGGTATTCCTGCCCCTGCTGTGTCTGGTTGCCGGCCGCCTCGAGATTGCGCCGTATCCGCTCCTGCTCGGCTGCCAGGCGGGTGCGCCGCCCTTCCAAATCCCTTTCTGCGGTTTCGGCTGTCTCTATTGCCTGCCTTAGCTCTACAGCCCTGCGCAGGGCTGTGCGCACATTCTGCGGTATTTCCTGACTTGTCGAATAACTTAAAATGGTGTCGGGTCTTACCGAAAGAAGCGTTATGCGCTCAGAAATGGGCTGCATTTCGCTGACATTAACCATCAGTTCACGGTCTGCGCCCAGTGTCATGTTAAAGCGGTATGAAGATGGAGTCTGCTCGTCAGCTTCCGGGGCGACCAGATTTGCGGACGGAGTTTTCGGGTGTTCCACCACAAGCTGTTTTGATACATTGCCAGTGTTCCTGAAAACATAGGATTTTATGTGGGTCAGGCTGCGGTTAATTGTCATAACTCCGCCGGAAATATTTACCGAGCTTACGGCGCGTGTGTTTGACTGTGTGATAACTCCCGTAACCGATAGATCCTCCCCGTAGGAAATCAGCCGCTTTTCATTTTCATTCCAGAACTCTATCAGGGCGTCGCCGGCATAAACACCGCCGTCATAAACTGTAATCGGCCCTGCGGGAAGTTTCATGCCGCTGGAGTTGGTTATTTCAGCTCCAAGCCTTGGGTTTGTGGTTCTGCCGGCGGCGCCGGAGCCGGAAAATATTAACACCTTGCGGGCATTGATGCCGCTTTCAACAAGAGGCAGCATGGCGCTCATTCTTCTGTCGAGGCTTATCGGCCTTTTTATCGTAAACTCGAATTGGTCGCCGGCCGCCCCGCCCCGGGCCGTTTCGACTGCTCCGCCGGCGAGGGCCTGAGCCATAGGGGCCGGAGCGTATTCTTCTGCCGCCATGTCATAAGAGGACGACGCTCTGGCTCTCGCGGCGGAAACGGAGGGCATGGCTATTTCCGCTTCCGGCATGGCTGCATATCCGTAGTCGTGGGTAGCGGCGGGAGCCGTACCGGCTATCGAGAGGGGAACGACGGGGCGAGAAACATAGTAGGGCGGATATAGATTCTGAATAAACGAAGCGGGGCGGCCGGCGACAAGCGAGAGTTCCACTTCGTGCCAGTCCGTATCGCTGTCATTATCGACAATTGCCCATCCCTGAAACAGGGGGCTGGCTGCGCCCAAATCCAGGCGGTAGGAAACCTTCCAGACAGGAGACGGCACCACATAGCTAATGGACGCCTGTCTGGATCCGGAGCCATTTAAATTAATCAGCAGATTTCTTGTGTTTGTATTCCTGGACTCTGAAATAAGATCCAGGGCGCGGTTTAGATCCTGGTTCATGCCGGGTTCCCTGAAATTAATCGAGTTAATCTCTTTCAGGCTAAAAAGCCTCATGCCCGAAGATGTGTTAAGCAGGAGCCAGGGCTCATTGGTCTGGGAACCCGGCGATACTACCGATGAACGGTATTCAATACCGACAATCCTGCCGCTGAAAACAGAGGGAGCGGTGATTTCTACCTCGGCACCCCTGAGCCTGGAAAGAATTCGCGGCAAATCCGGGCTGTCGGACAGATCGATTTTCAGGCTGCGCAGGGTCTCCAGCAGGGTTTGTTCGGACTGGTAAGTAACCGACGGATTTGCCGAAGCGGGATCGTTTACAACAAGCGATTTTAGCGCGTCATTTATGGAGCCGGTTCTGAAAGGAAGGCTCAGAACCGACTGTCCGTTTAGCGTTCCCGAATGTTCATAATACGCAAGGCCGGATGAAAGGATAACTACCCTTTTCAGCGGCAGTAAAGCGTCCGTCTGCGTCTGGGCCGGAAGGCCGGAACAAATTGCGAGTAACACAATTAGTGTAAAAAAATGCTTCATAATCATTCTCCTGATTTATTCTTGCTCATTGATTTAGCGGTTATTAAAGCCAGCGTTAAAAGGATTATAACCGCAAGAGATAGTATGGTCCACAAAAACCATTGTCCCCGGCTTGTTTCGGGTATTTGTTCTTCCCTGGGAATGTAGCGCGGTTCGCCGGCAACCGCCGTCTGAAAAATGCTGTTTTCGCCGGAAGGGTATTCGTCCAGCCTTAACCCTTCCATTGGGGAAAATTCACTGTTTCCGTATGCCAATGTCCAGGGGCCGCCGCCGCGCCCAAAAAAGATAAGGTCTTGTACTGTCCATTTTATTTGGCATTCAACAGGGGAAGAAAAAGAGAACTCCCCCCGCGCCTCTATACGCCAAAAAGGAGCGCTTGACCTTACCGCAAGAGGAGTGTTTACGGTGTATTCCGTTTCGGAGTTAAGCCGGTACAGGGTAATAGAATCAACAGAATTCCAGTTATATGCGGCATTGTATTTGTTTCTTACACGGACATCAATGGTATCGTTTTCACCAAGCAAAAAATTTATGGAAACCAGGGGATAAAATCCTTCAGTGTTAAATTCCATTGACCTTCTGTCGGGGCTTAACTGCCCTGCAATGATTTTTTCTCCTGTCCTGTCTGCGGCGGGCAGCACCGTAAAGGGAACAATCGCCCCGCTTACATCAAAAACGCGAATGTCTCCCCTGTCCGGGCGCAGGAGCCCTGAATAAACAGCTTCTGGTATCTCGATTTTCAGCAGCCGCCCGCCCTCGCCTTCCAGTGTGATGGAACCGGCAAAATCTTCAGGTTTTGGAACCGGAGTATCGGCGAACAGGTGAACTGCGAAAAACGATAAAACCAGCGACAGTATCAGCTTCATTCTTGTTTCTCCATCGCGGATTTTCCTGCGGCGGGCGGCAGCGGGGAAACCCAGCCGATAAATAGCAGGACAATTCCCGCTGCGAAAAAGGAAATTATTCTTATTACCGTGCCGGCGTCTTTCAGGTCAAGTAAAAGAAGTTTAACTATATCGCATATAGTCAGTATCGCCCCCGCTATCCAAATCTTGCGCCTGGCAAATTTTGTACCGGCGGCAATATGGGCAATGCCGTATAGCGCCCAAATAATAAACAGACCGAGCTGGAATCCATCGGAGCCAAAAAGAGTGTCGTATGGTATATTCCTGTAAAAATGCACTGCTCTGGCCAGCAGGGCGCTGATAAAAAGAAACAGCGCGATATCTGAAATTACAAAAAGCGCCCCCCTGCCAAGGCTTTTAATTTGCAAAGGGCTGTCCGCACTTATTTTCATCAGCGAGGCTTGCCAGAAGATAAAGAGTGTAATCGAAAAGGCTTCAAGAAGGTCCAGGGGATTTATCAACGGAATGTACAGGGGCAACGGCGCGGGATTGCCCGGACGGAATATGGTTGCCAGGAACCAGAGCCCCAGGATTAGCGAAAATATCAACGGCAGAACAAAAAATAAAATCCTGGAGCTGATTTTCCCATAACTATCAATGTTAATTTTTCTGTATACCGTCGTAATAGTTATCATTGATGCAAAGACAGGCAGGAGCCCGGCAAGGCTGCGCCAGGATGGGGCGAGATCAAAATGAATTGTCAGCGCCCGAAGCGATGATCCAAAAACAGCGGCGGCGATTAAAACTAAAATGAATACCAATGTCGCCCGCACTCCTTCGTGCAGGTGTTTTTTGGACAAAACAGCGACTAACGTATAGACTGCAAAGAAGGCAATCCAGCCCCACAAGTACAGCCCATGGAAAAAATTATGTGCAAATAATGACTGACGTCCGCCATAGTAACCGAGTGCTCCCCTGAATATGCCGGTTATAGCAAGGGCGAAGGCAAGGACAACCGCCGGGGCAAGGGCAAAAAGCAGCGGCCTGCAGCGCAGAGGCATTGAAGATAAAAAAGCGGCCAGCGCGGTAATGGTACAGAAAAGAAAGAAAAATTCCATGTAGGTATGGGTAAATTCCTGGCGGCTATATGGGAAAGTTCTATAAAATTCAGCAAACCACCCGCCGTACCACCATGCGTAAAACCAAAGCGCAAGACAGATCAAAAACGCTCTGTGATATATGCCGTTCTCCGAGAAAAATCCCGTTTTAACTTCAATATTTCGTTCCCTGAATTTTTGTGTGATTATGAGTAACGCCGCTCCAGCCAAAGCGACTACCAGGGCGCCTGTAAACGCCGGGCTGCGTAAAAAGCCTGAATAAACAAAGGTCTCGTTCCATGCAAGGGTTTTTTCTCCAAGACATTCAACGGCGAATGCAATTGCCGCCGCGATATGCAGTAAAAGAGCGGTGACCGTAACTTTGGGATTCTTTAACCTGAGTCCAAGGAAGAAAAACAATACTCCTTCGGCAGCCCAAACAGCGCTGGTAATTCCTGGGGCGAGTTCCAGGGGAACGGCAAGGTTCGCCATCATTACCGCAAGGCCAAGGTAGCTCTCGGAAAAAAGCCGCATTGCCCCGCCCCTGCGTTTCCATATAAATACGGCAAGGCCCAGATAAAACGCCGAAAATATAACGCTGACTATCGCATGGCCGTGTGGAATAAAACTGAAAATTCTCCATTGCAAAATGGCGGCGGCAAGAGGGGTTCCCAGCAGTAAAATGCCGTCAAAGTAGGCTTCTCGTTTTAGGGCTTTTTTCCCGAAACAGTGAATGCCCAGTGCGGTAAAAATTACAATGTAGCTAAGGAAAAAGGGCTGTGCTGTCCAAAACAATTCCTGGTTATACGATGATACAGTCCAGTATAATGCCGAGCCAAAAGTGCAGACAAAGGCCAGGATATTAAGCTGCCGCCAGAAACGGAAAAAACTGACGGCAAAAACACCCAGGCTTAATACAGTGTAAAATGCAAAAAGAAAAACATGGTTTCCTTCACCTGTACTGATTAAAATCGGAGCGGCGAACCCGCCCAAAA
The DNA here is from genome assembly GCA_009777535.1 of Treponema sp. Classification (GTDB taxonomy): domain Bacteria; phylum Spirochaetota; class Spirochaetia; order Treponematales; family Breznakiellaceae; genus WQXQ01. The sequence continues at coordinate 61,164 of WRLP01000002.1, read as the reverse complement.
AACCGAAAAAGGACAGGGCCTGGGAACCCTGAAGAAGGGCAAGGCTTACAGCCGGCGGAACAAGAGCCGTAAGCAAAATGAGAGTCGTAACCTGTGCGAACAGGGCAATAAGTTTGTGGGCAGCGAATACCGAAAGATAGAGCAACCCTATTCCACCGCCCTGAAGGATCAGGCAGAAGCCTGGTTTCTTTTTTCGCAACAGCCAGCCAGCCGTCAGCATCGCAAGTCCGCTTGCTGCTGCGGCGATAATTCCCATTTCCAGGGTAAAGAAACCCCGGCTGGCAAGATAGGTAATAAGCGTAGCAAAGCCGGCCAAAAGCAGTATTATTCCGCCGGCGGCCCAATAATTGCCGCTTTTTATGAATTTTTTAATCGGCTCAAACAAGAGCGGCGGGTTTTCATCTGCAGCAGGGGTATCTAGGTTAACCTCGATAACATCATGGTTAACAGGTTCCTGTTCTACAACCTCTGTAAAAACCGTTTCGGCAGGCGGCCCGGCTTCAACAGGAGCGGCTACAACAGCCGGCGGAATACTGGCCGGCACCGGTTCAATTGGCGGCTCATAAAGTTCAACAGGCGTCTGCGCTGGCTGAACGCTGGTTCTAAAAACTCCCTGTTTTTGTAAAAGATGTGAAACAATCTCTGTCAATTCATTCAAACGGCGGGAAAGCCTTTTATTTTCTTCGGAAAGAGTGCCTGTTTTTGCGATAAGGCCGATAACGCCAATTACCGCAAAAAGAAAAGCGGCGCAAATTAAAACTACTAAGGCGGTCATGGTATAATTATATTACTTTCCGCGTTCCATTTTAAGTGTTATGGTTGTTTGATCGCAAACTTCCTCAGGGCCAAAGTATTGAATAGCTCCGGGATACAGGAAGCAGGTTTTTTCCGCCCATTCTTCCCTTGCAGCCTTAAAGGCCTTAAATGGTTTTCCATCAAGGTCTATCAGCGCTTTTTTGATGACGGGTTTTTTTGAGCCGTGGCGCTGCTCCATATTCATCATCATGGTAAGCGGGATGCCTCCGGCAATCCACTGCTCTGCCGGGGCGGTAAGGTTTCTAACGCTGGAAAGATATCCCGTAAGGCCCGACGCTATAAGCAAAAAGGCGCTGAAGCCAAGGCTGTAGCAATAATCCGCATCAAAATTGGATGGAAATGCGCAGCGGCCTTCATAACCGAAGAAGTGGGTAAGGCCGCTGAAACTGCCCTTGTAGAGGTTTATGTCTTTCAGACCCTGAAGTTTTTTTTCCACCATGCTTACCAGAAGTTTTTCAGTTTCAATTCTGGAAACCTGAACATTGCCGTGTGGATCCCTGTCCATAAGAAACTGCTGTGCAATATCCGGCGGCAGCGTATACAATAGGCTGTAAGAAGGCTGTGAAATACGGCGGGACAGCCATGTAATTTGATCGAGAAAAGAACTGATTGAAGCGAAGTTTTTTTCATCGGCTGCAATGGCATCGTTTAATTCGCTTATCAGTTTTTTTATTTCCGGGATAAATTCAACCAGCCCTTCGGGGATAAGCACAACGCCGAAATTTTCACTGTTTCCGGCGCGCTTGACAACCGAAGCGCAAATCAGTTCAACAATTGTTTCAAGGGAATAGCCTTTGGCTTCTATCTCTTCAGATACAAGGCAAATATTCGGCCGGCATTGCAGAGCGCATTCAAGGGCAATGTGGCTTGCGGCGCGTCCCATCAGCTTTATAAAATGCCAGTATTTTTTTGCGCTGTTGGTATCGCGGCAGATATTGCCTATAAGCTCGCTGTAAGTTTTACAGGCGGTGTCAAAGCCAAAAGATGTTTCGATGTATTCGTTCTTTAGGTCGCCGTCGATTGTTTTCGGGCAGCCAATAACCTGGATTTTTGATCCCTTGGTAAGAAAATATTCGGCCAGCAGCGCTGCGTTTGTATTGGAATCATCTCCGCCAATAATGACAATGGCGTCCAGCCCCAGCTTTTTCGCCGTTTCCAGCGAAGATGCAAACTGCTGCGGTGTTTCAATCTTTGTCCGGCCGGAGCCGATTATGTCAAAACCGCCGGTATTTCGGTATTTGTCAATGATGTCGTCTGTAAGAATAATTGCCTTGTTATCGATTAAGCCGCTTGGCCCGCCCTTAAAACCGTAAAGAATCGATGCGGCATTGCCTTTTTTAAGGCCGTCGAACAAACCGGCGATTACATTGTGCCCGCCCGGCGCCTGCCCGCCTGAAAGTATTACGCCGACCTTTAATTCCCTGCCTATTTTATCATTTTTCCCTTTAATAAATGTTACCAATGGCTTGCCGTAACATTGAGCGAAAATTTCCTTTAACTCATTTCTGTCTGCAACCGCTTCTGTCGGCTCCCCCATCTCAACGGCGATTTCGTTTACCGGAGAATTCAAACAGGCAGGCAGTTTTGGTTTATACGCATAACGGGCGTTTTGCAGCGCTGAAATACTCACATCTACTCCTTTCAGGTATTCACCCGTTCTACATAATCGTTTGTTTCAGTATTAACAAGAATTTTTTCGCCCTGTTTTATGAAAAGGGGAACACGGACAACAAGGCCCGTCTCGGTTGTTACAGGTTTTGTCGCACCGGAAACAGTGTCGCCCCTGACGTAGTTCTCGCTTTCAGCTACTGTAAATACCACCTTGTAGGGTATCTTTATGTCGATAACCTTTCCTTCCCAGATGATAAGCTCGTAGTTTTCGCTTTCTTTAAGGTAAAATTTTTTATCCGGATTATCGGCAATTGATACTTCATACTGCTCGTATGTTTCATTGTCCATAAAATGATATAACTCCGGATCGGAATATTGATACTGACAGGCATGAATGGTAACCTGGGCGTCTTCTACTTCCTGCTGTGTGGGAATGGTCAGGGAAAGTACGGACCCGTCCTTTATGCTTTTCATTTTTACCCGTGCTACTGCTGTTCCTTTACCGGGGTTGTGGAACTCCCTTTCAACTACCAGATAGGGCTGCCCCTTCTGCAAAAGACAGGAACCCTTTACTATGTCACCGCCACGAATCATTTGAACCCTCGTTATATTTTATAAAGATTGATGTAGACAATATAGACTATTTTCAAAACTATTGCTATAGCAGAAAGTGGCCTGAAACTGGAGATTAAAACGGTGAACGGCTACGCAAAGCCCTTTCTCGGGCTGACGGTCTGATAGACATACTTTTTTTCTGTAGAACTAGATAAACCATTATCTAAATTCATAATTGTGTATTTTGCTTTGTTAAACCACGCCGATGCCCTCGGCAGGGCTTGTGCGCAGCCGCTCACTGCTTTCAATGCAATTTCGGGCATCTACTAAAGCAATCGTAAAGAATCTGTTCATTGAATAAATTGTTTACTTCAATTACACTGAATATATGTATACAATTATCGTAACTCCGCGTTTTGGAGATATGGACATGCTGGGGCATATAAATAATACCGTACCCGTGGTCTGGTTTGAACTTGCCAGAAATCCATTGATAAAGATATTCGATCCAAAACTTGAACTTGCCAAGGAAAATTTTTCCCTTATTATGGCACATACCGATTATGACTACTTAAAGCAGCTGTACTTTCAACATGAAGTGGAAATACGAACCTGGATATCCAAGATTGGAACCAAATCCTTTACCGTACACCACGAGGCATGGCAGCAGGGGCGGTTATGCGTAAAGGGCAATGCCGTTGTTGTTCATTATGATTTTGTCAGGCAAAAAACCACCCCAATCCCCGAAGACAAAAAGAAACTGCTTACTGAACATCTTTTGGAACAGCCTTAATCACGATATTTAACTCGTCAAGCTGTTTTTGATCTACCTCGCCCGGGCAGTCGTCCATGGGGCTGCATGCAAAAGAATTTTTCGGAAAGGCGATTACATCTTTAATTGAGCTAAGGCCGGCCATTATCATAACAAGGCGGTCTAGGCCGGGGGCAATGCCTCCGTGGGGAGGGGCGCCGTATTTGAACGCACCGGTAAGAAAGCCGAATTTTTTTTCAGCTTCATCGCTGTCAAAGCCGACGATGTTGAATATCCGTTTTTGCAATTCACAATCATGAATACGAATGGAGCCGGAAGCAAGCTCAAAGCCGTTTAGTACCAAATCGTATAGGTCGCCTTTTACCGAACCGGGATCCTGCTCCATTGTCGCGTGATATTTTTCCTGCGGCCAGGTGAACATGTGATGTGCGGCTTCCCACCGGTTTTCATCTTCATTGAATTCAAACATGGGGAAATCTACTATCCATACAAACTCAAACTTTTTTGGATCGCAAAGGTTCAAATCCCTGCCAAGCTTCGAACGAACCGCGCCAAGGGCTGTATTTGCAACCGAACGCTTAACGTCCGCCACGACAAGGATTAGGTCCCCCTGCCCTGCTTCAAGGCCTTTTATTATCTGCGCGGCGTTATTTGCAAAAAACTTTGAAACGCCACCCTCCATTGCCGTGCCGGAAACTACCTTCATCCAGGCCATTCCCCTTGCCCTGTAGATTTTTGCCTGTGCTTCAAGCTCTTCAATCTGCTTGCGCGAATAATCCGCCCTGCCCTTTACAACCAGCGCCTTAACGCCGCCGCCTTCATGAGCAAGGGCGTCCTTAAAAGCCTGAAAATCCCCGTCCTGAACGTATGGGGCAAAATCCTGCATTTTTAATTCAAAGCGCAGATCCGGCTTGTCGGTGCCGTACAGTTCCATGGCTTGTTCGTAGGAAAGACGGGTAAACTGCGGCGGCAATTCGTGGTTTAGTGTTTTTTTGAATATATAGTTAAAAAGCCCCTCTGTCATCGAAAGCACGTCTTCCCTGTCCACAAAGGACATTTCAATGTCGATTTGAGTGAATTCCGGCTGCCTGTCCCCCCTGGAATCCTCGTCACGGTAACAGCGCGCTATCTGGAAGTATTTGTCAAAACCGGAGACCATCAAAAGCTGTTTATAAAGCTGCGGCGACTGGGGCAGTGCGTAGAATTTTCCCGGATAAAGCCGCGAAGGAACAAGAAAATCCCGCGCTCCTTCCGGCGTGGATCTGATAAATGTGGGGGTTTCAATTTCATAGAAACCGTTAGATGTCATCCATTCGCGCACGGCGAATGTAACCTCGCTGCGAAGTTTTATGCGATCCTGCATTGCCTGGGAGCGAAGATCGAGATAACGGTATTTTAGGCGCAGCTCTTCGCTGGCATTGCTTTCTTCATCAACCTGGAATGGCAGAACTTCTGATTTATTGAAAATTTCAATGCGTGAAGCAAGGACTTCAATTTCGCCGGTATCCATCGAAGGATTCACCATGTCAGCCGGACGCGGCCTTACCGCGCCCTCTACTGCAATGCAGAATTCATTCCGTAATTGCAGACAGATTGCCGCAAGCTCCGGCGCTTCAGCAGTTTCCGTATCTACCACCACCTGGGTAATGCCGTAACGATCCCGCAGATTTATAAAAAAAATGCCGCCGTGGTTACGCCAGCGGTTAACCCAGCCGTTTAATATTACATTACGACCAACATCGCTCTTTCTTAATGAGCCGCAGTCTATAGTTCTCTTTAACAACATATAACAATGGTATTCTTTTTTTTCAATTTTGCCTATAATGAATTATGAAATTTGAACTGACGGAAGCGCTGATAGAAGATATTGCCTTTGCCATGGAAAACCAGGCAGGCGAATATCTTCTTGATACTCGTGAAGGCATTGTTCTTTGGGCTGAAGACGCTGATTACCCCGAAGAAGAAATAGAGGCGGATGAAGAACATAGATTTATTGGGCTGCCCGACTGGGAGCCGCAGGACGGTTACCGCCTGATGGAGCATTTTACCGCCGGGCTTAAAAATCCTGTGGCCAGGGAAGAACTGACAGCCGCCCTGAACCGCGGCAAAGGGGTTTTCAGGGCATTCAAAGATGTTATTGGCCAATATCCGGAAGTTGAAAAACTGTGGTTTAAATACAAAGACAAGGGTATAAAAGATGCGGTAATTTACTGGTACAACGCGCTTGTGGAAACTTCGAATATGGAAAAAATCGGCCATGAGCCTGAGGATACTTCCGCCCTGTTGCAGGAGGATTTTCGGATTCGAGCGGGAAATGAAACCGACCGTTTTAAAGCGGAAGCCCTGCACAAGCTCTGTGTTGAAGCTATAAAAGGTGACACTGCGCAAGCGGCGGACAGAAGAGTTTTTGAATCGATGAACAAATGGATATTTCCAGGGAGCCTTTGTTTTATTGCTGAAAACAACAGCGGGGACTTCGCCGGTTATATCAGCTCACATAGTAACGGATCTTCGGTACTGCATATCTGCGTGCTGGAGGTTGCTCCCGAATACCGCGGCCTTGGACTGGGCAAGGCCCTGCTTGGCCGGCTTCTTGAACAGGCGTCCAGGGACGGGATTAATTCCATTACCATTGACCTAACCTCCGGTACGGACTTTTTTTCACACTCGCTGTTGATGGAGAACTTCGCTCCCTCGGTGCAGAGATATGCAAGGAAAGAGTAAAGGTAAAAAGGAAAAGTGAAAATCAAATTGACATTTTTTCGAAAATGTCACTGAAGATTATGTACCGTTTTGTCGATTCACTTTTCCCCTCTTCCCTTTGTTAAAAAGAGCTGCCGACACTTCCCTGAAATTTATAAACTCCGTACCTTCTATATTGGCTTGCTTATCTCCCCCATAAACAACATAGCCGTTTTTAATATCTTCCGATAATTTTTGGAATAGTTTTATGTTTTTGGAAAACGATGAATCAAATGTTGCGCCGGATTTAATCTCTAGGGGGATCAGATCCCGCCCTTTGCACAAAATCAAATCCACCTCCAAACCGTTTTGGTTGCGGAAGTAATAGAGTTCAGGAGATCTACCTTGATTGCGCATGGTTTTAAGTACGTCCACAATAACCATGTTTTCAAATAGACCTCCCGAAAGCGGATCTCTGAAAACCTGTTCCGGCGCTTCAATCCCAAGCAGATTGGCTGCCAGGCCGACATCGGTAAAATATAGTTTTGGCGCTTTCATTACCCGCTTTCCAAAATTGTTAAAATAGCATGGAAGTCTGAAAACAATAAAACTTGCCTCCAGCACCGAGAGCCACGAAGTAAGCGTTGTTTGTGAAACGCCCACATCACCAGCAAGAGAATTAAGGTTTACTATTTGTCCAATCCTTCCAGCCAAGAGTTTGATAAAACGCTCAAATAAGATTTGGTTGCCTATATTTATCAATTGCCTGACATCACGCTCTACATAAGTGGCGTAATAGTTTTGATATAGATGTCTGGGGGTGGCATTTTCACTGTAAATGCGCGGCATAAATCCCCTGTAGATGTATTCATCACGCTCAAGAACAATCCCCGATGATTTTAACTCACTAATCGAAAGAGGCAAAAGGGTTATTACAGAAGTTCGCCCCGCAAGCGATTGAGTGATGCCTGCTTTTATTTGCGGTTGGTGGGAACCGGTCAGAATAAACTGCCCTTTTTTGTTTTTGTCGTCTGCAATAGCCTGTATGTAGCTTAAAAGATCGGGAACATGCTGAACCTCATCTATTATCAGGTCTCCCGAAAATTTTTTAAGAAAGTCTCGTGGATGCTTTTGAGCAAACTCCCTGTTGTCCGGTTCTTCAAGATTGACGTATTTGTAGTCCTGAAAAAGCATTTTTGCCAAAGTCGTCTTCCCGGATTGGCGCGGCCCCATGATGGTTAAAACCGGGTACTCTCTTGCCATACTTAGAATATGGCCTGATATATCTCTCTGTATTGCCATAAAAAGACCCCTTCTAAAATTAAGCTATTTCCAAGTTCAACTTGGAAATAGCTTAAAATATAAAGAGGTGTATGTCAAGGATAGTAGTCTTTCCTGAGCCGCGGAAGGATCGAACTTCCGACCCGCAGATTAAGAGTCTGCTGCTCTACCAGCTGAGCTAGCGGCCCATACAGCGTTAACATTCATAAGTTTACAGAAAAAGTGCTGATAAGGCAATACAACGCGCCTGCCTTGTACGTTTACGGAAATTGGCCTATAATCGGCTACAGTGAACAAGGTCATACTAAAAGCCGAAGATCTGGACGGCTATTTGAGCGCCGGCGACAGGGATTCAATAAGCCGTATGGACTCTCTTTATGCGAATGCAATGGCGGTTTTTGCACGTCTTTCAACCGATAATCAGGCTGAAAGGCATGAGGCGGAGGGCCGGCTTATCACCCTTTACAACGATATGGGCGGTTTGATGCAGGAAATTTGCCGCGAAATTCCAAATATACATGTTTATTCATTCATCGCACCGCAGGAAAGCCACCCCGAGGCATCTCATCTTATCGCTAAACTTCGCGATCCCCGTACAGATAACCAGGAATTTGTTTACTACACCCAGCGCGCATACGAGATGCTTTTCAAACTTGCCTGGAGCGGCCTTCACGGCCTTAATAAAAATTACCTTATCGTTAAAACACCTGTAACCAATCCGGTTCAAAATTACGCCGTCCACAAAATAAACAATATCGACAAAAAAATCGAAAATACCGTAATGTGTGTCATGCTCAGAGGTTCGCTTTTGCCGTCCATGATCATGAGCAAGGAAATTGAGGAATACTCATCCAACAGCTATGTAACGCCCTTTGCCCTGTTCAAAATTAGCAGAGACGACAGCAAGAAAGAAAACAATATGGAGTATATTCTTGATCTGGATCGTTCTTTTTTTAAGCTGGATGCGCTTAACGGTAAAGATCTTGTTTTTGCCGATCCAATGAACGCGACAGGCGGCAGTCTTGTAACAGTAGTAAAATATCTTCTGGACGCGGGGGTTAAGCCGCGCTCGATATTGTTCTTTAATGTGATAGCAGCGTTAAAGGGCGCGTTACGCGTCGTTCGGGCGCTGGAAAACTGCGATGTCTATACTTTATGGATGGATCCTGTACTGAATGAACAGGCATATATCATGCCCGGTCTGGGTGATGCCGGCGACCGCATCAATGGAAGGGACGCAGAGTCCAAGCCCAGGAATATTATTCAGCTTATTGCCGACTATGGAGGCAATATTGCCAACCTTTACCGCAACCAGCTTAGGGAAATCGAGAAAACGGTTTTGAATACAGTAAAATGATAAAAATATATAAACGCCGCATACTTGTTTTTTTTACGTGCTTTTTGTCCGTAATTATAAATATTTCACTTAACTCATGCGCGGGAACAGCCGCCAGCGCGCAGGAATATTATTCGATAGGCATGGCATATTTTGATATGGGGAGATTTGATGAAGCCGAAAAATGGCTGAACCGCGCCAGAGCAGCCGACAGAACAAAGGTAGCTTCCGAGTACAACCTCGGGCGCATAGCATTTGAAACAAACAGGTTTTATGAAGCGGCCGGTTATTTTGAAGGCATATTAAAAAAAGACCCTGATAATGTACTGGCCCTAAAAGCCGCCGCCTATACAAGAATCAAAACCGGGGAACTTGAACTTGCGGAAAAGCACTACAGTAAGCTCCTTTCCCTTGTTCCGGAAAGCTCCGACGACGGGTATAACCATGCTCTTGTGTTATTCGCCATGGAGCGTTACGGCGAAGCTGAGGAAGTTTTAATCCGATATGAATACACCCTTCTCGATAACAGCGCCAATTTACTGTTGTACGCCAGATGCCTGAAAGAACTGGACAGGGTGGAGTCAATCGACTATTACGCGAATTATCTGGCCGATAATAAAGATCCCAAGGTTCGCTATGAATATGCGCAAATTCTTGTACAGCATGAATTATTCGCCAGGGCCCTGGAAGAATACCGGCTTTGCCTTGAAGAAGCTGCAGATGCCGCAGAACCGAAAAAAAGCGATATTCATTTCGCCCTGGCTGAACTGTTGTTAATCGCCGACAGTGAAAGCGAGGAAGGAATCACAGAACTGGAAACAGCTGTAGAGCTCGGTTTCAGCGATATCGAGGCGGTTGAAGAATTGCAGAGTAACGCAAACCTAAGCACGGCAAACAGGGATAAAATCAGAAACATTGTTAATGAAATGCAGCGGATCCTGGAAAGGGCGAAGGAACAGGAAAAAGCGCTGGAACAGGAAAGCTCACTAGAAACTGAGCCTGAGGCTGGTTCCGACGGTACCGGCGAATGAAAAGGTACTGGTTTGGCTCTCTTTGCTTAAATCCAGTTTTGCGAAAACCGAAAAATTCAGCCTGCCCAAAATTCTGATGATAGATTCATGGGCGACGGATAATGTCCAGTACAAATAATCACCCGAGTTATCAAAAGACAATTCCAGGCTTTCCTTTCGGAATTGTTCATAGTCGGAATCCAGCAGTGCAGAAAGAGTGAGCCATGAGCTTTGTCTTCTGGCGGCATTTGCAACCCATGTATAAAATACGCTTAACAGGCTCTTTTGTGTCGGTACTGTCCAGTCTATTTTAAGGCTTTCCAGCCAACCCCCGCCGGATAACAGAGTAAGGGTGTTCCCAAAACTTAAGATTCCTCCTGAAAAACCGTGAAACCCAGCTGCGGCTGTTGATTGAAACCGCCATGACAGGTCTTCATTTTTTGGAAGGGCCACAACAACATCCATCGCATGTGAAAATTCATCGCCTTGATAAAACTTAAAAAGAGGATAATAGCCCAAAAGGCCGAACAGATTGATTGCCGAATAAACCAGGTTCCCGCCCACCGTCAGCATATCAAATCTTGTGTCCAGCTTTTGTTCAAGCATCCTTTCCAACCGCAGCCCTGCACCGGACGGGATTACAAGGGCTTTTATATCAAAATGCGATGGAAGGCGCAGTGATGAACCAAAGCGGTCATAAAAAACCGTATAATCTGTTATTCCGAAAGAAGGCGAATCTTCGATACTCCTGTCCATCGCCTTGTCCAGTTCCGGAGTAAACAGCGAATAAAAAGGGAACACTGTCCAGAGCTGAAGTGAATCGTTCACGCTTTCAAAAAATTTATTTCCGTCGTTCAGCGCGTCATCAGACGAAATCCATAGACTACGCTTATAACGGCGCCCCATATTAAACAAAAGCGAAGTTTGACCAAGGAAGACAGGCACATCAAGACCGGCTCCGCTCTCGCTGCTTAACTGGTTATTCGCTTTAACATAATTTGTACTACCGTCGAAAGTAACTGTCGCGCCTACAGGAACGGTTGCTTCGGTAACGCTGATTTTTGTAACGGTTTGTCTCAGATCCGCGCCGGTGCCGGCGTCAGGTGCAAGTTCCTGAAGCGAACGCAGCCACACCCAGCCGTAGCTTGCATTTTCTTCAATTTCCTCGTTGTTATCTGTCCATATTGCCCGTGCGGTTACTGCCGTAGAGGGTATATAAACATTCGCATTTTTATAACCCATGTCCAAATCCCACTTTCTGGCCAATTTTGAAAAATCAAAACTTGCTTCAGCATCAAGATTTGCTGAAAAATCGTTCGTAAATGCTAAATTAATTTTATGGCCGGCGCTGTTTTCTCCCGGTGAAGTGAAAAAAGATTCCCCGGCGGAAAACGGGCCCCACGATCTGGATACGCCGTGGCCGGCGCTCCATAGAAATGTTTCTTTTGCTGCGGTAAAGGCGAAGTTCCCTGTAAGCTCTGTGTCAAACACGGAAATTTCCGCCCTTGAACGGTTTACCATGCCCGCCGATACTTCTTCATCTCCCGTGAAAGGATCTCCCCGAGTCTCTGATTCCAGGGCATTTGAAACCAGCAAATCGGAAAATACCGGCATATTCCCAATTGATAGCAGATTTCCCTGCCTGCTGTATTCCGCTGCCATTCCAAAATTCAGCCGGTAAACAGGGGAGGCGTCTTCAAGAATAATTTCGTCTATGCAGATACTTCCGTCGTCAAGAGAAGTTCCGTTTTGTGGTGTAATCAGAAAAGCGACATAATTGGTTCTTCCGGAGCCGGCGTTTTCCTGTGAAAGACGCGTCGAAGGCCGGTATCGCAAAACGGCCGGGGCGGCATTTCCTCCGTCCACGGTTATCCCCTGATTGTCTCCCCTGTAGTTAATCGTTACCTTTGACCACTGTCCGCTTCTGAAAGCACCTAAAGGTATTTCCGCCATAAGGGTGTAATCGGAAAGTGCTTCGGAGCCGGGGGCAATGTAAAATATCAAATTTCTTCCTGCCGGAGATATTGCAGGACCTTTAACAAAAAAAGAGAGAGTAGAATAATTAAAAAGAGGAAGATCCCCTACCCTTCCGTCCGCACCGGCGGAAATGTTTTGCTGCATTCCTTCCCATCCAATTTCAAGCACCCTCTGCCTGCCCCCAATCGGATGAAGTCTGTTTATCGTTTCACTGTATGCAGAACCAAGCGAAGAAGCGCCGGTTTCATATATTTGTACCGCACGCACGGCATTTGTCCCGCTTCCGTAAAGGTCAGAAGAACCTTTTACTGTATTACCATCGTAGGTTACAGCCCTGAAACCGGCGCTTCGAACAATCGGCGGAGCGAGTAACACCCTGCCCTGTATTGTGCCGGTGCCGCCATAGACAGCCAATAGGCGTAAAAACTTAACATCCGTCAGTCTTAATCTTTCTTCATCGGATATTACAAAACGTGCAATCCTTGGATTTTCGTTAATGCCTGCGGCTGCCGAAAAAAGTTCTTTTTCCAGAATTAGCTCAAGGTTTTCCCTAATGGCATTATCTTCGCCTGAAAGAGAACCTATCTGTAATATCAGCTTAAAATCCGATACAGATACATTGTTAAAACCATAAAGCCTGTAAGGAATTTCTATTTCACCGGCGCGGGATAAAATGGCGGAATTATCGCCCAGGGGAACCTGAAATCCTGTCCAGTTCCTGGCATTACTCAATGAAAACTCGGCAACCAGCACCTGGGTATCGCTTCCCAGCCTGGGGTCTTTCGCCGGATACGGCCTGTTCTGACCGGATACAGTGCTGGAACCGCCCCATGTTATTGGCATTAGAGTGGAGCCGAAAGCGGCATTGTCGCGGTAGTTGCGGTAGACAAGATCGGCGCGGTTGGAAACAGTAAGGCCGGTAAAATTGGGGGTTATAATATCAGCCGATTCAGGAGGATGAGAGATGAAGGCTGATTCCGGTGAAAGAGAGAGAGTTGCTTCATTGCCCTCCATTCCTTCAACACGGTAAAGGCCTGTGGTGTCGGTCTGTTCAAAGCCAACTCCGGCTGTAATCTGTGTTTTAAGGTGATCAAAATCCCATGCTGTTTTTGCGCTTAAGCCCACAGTACCGGGGCTGGAAACGCCTTCCTCGGTATAGGAATTATCGGCTGTCAGATTCCAGCGGATACCCAGGGCAATTGCGGAACTAAACGGGCTGTGTTCCCTGTTGTATATTGCGCCTAACCCTGCGGCAATGCTGCCAAGCCGTGTTTCATCGCTTCTTTTAAGGTACGTTATGCGAATTAACTCACTGTTTCCTGCCGGAGTTGCAAGGCTCACCGTGCCGCCGTAGGCATCGTATGTAAAATTGGGGTCCTGTATTCCGCTGCGCCATACAAGCACAGAACCGGGAACAACATCCGTTCCAATTAAATAAGAAAGCGAACTGCCGTAGTTTGTAAAGCGAAGGCTCAAATCGCCTGTAAAGGCTGTGCTGCCGGGCATATAGGCTTGCGGATAAAGTTCGGCTAACGGCCAGCGTGTTTCAGGAGTACGGCGGTCTGCTCCCTTCCCTGCGATGAGCAGTTCGTAAAAGTTACGGTTTCTTTCAGCAGCGGAATAAAGCGGAATGTCGGCGTTAAGCGCGCCGGCATCCAGCGGCACAAGCTCATAACCCGCAAACTCTTTTCCCGACGAAAGATATACAAGGGCAGCCTGTTCGGAAAAACTTGAGGGCGCCTCATAACGGTTCTGTCGCTCAAAGGGCGAGAAAGTTCCGGCTTCTCGCAAAACAAGTGCGGGAAGTCCGTTTATGATAACTTCACCGGGCCGGGAAGAAAGACCCCTGCCGTTTCCGCTTTGGGGAAAATCTTCAAGTTTAATATTTGTCATTGAAGGGTCAAACCACTGCTGAATGATATAAAGAAAATCGCTTATGCCAGGCACCCCGGGATTATCATAATACCCCATTGATGTATTCCATGGTCTGTTGTCAGCGCCCCTGGAGTAAGAGACCGCAACCATGCCCTGCGGCCTGACGTTCAGCTCCATCAATCCCATGTTTCTGCCGGCCGCATATTCACTCGAACCGGCAAGCCGCCACCGCCGCCCGTTGTTATCCCTAAGGCTGCCATTTTCATCCTCAATGTAGACAAGAGGATCGGAATCAATATTGATATCCGGCAGTACAAAAGAAATCCCGCGCACAGAGTTTTGCGGCTCAACATAACTGTATGTTCGCTCCCTTCCGCCTACAAAGACACGCTCCTCCCTTGCGGCGGCGTCATAACGGAACAATGTGTGAACGGAAAGATCCTGGCTGCCAAGGCGGCTGTAAAAGCCGAAAGACGAAGGAGAGTCTCCCCCCAGATCAAGGTATGGAAATACCGGAAAATCTAGCCCTGTATTGCCAATTCCGGCGTACTGAACATATTCGCCCGGCAAACCCTGATAGCCCGCCCTGTAGGTATTAAGGCTTGTATTGTCCAGGAAATTAACTTCAACAAACCATCGCTCCCTGATCCACAGCGACAGTGTAAGATCGGCTTCCTGAGTAAAAAGAACTGGCGTTTCAGGCGATATAAGCCTGGTTCCAAGCGGGTCATTGGCAAAACCCAGGTTTCCCTGTAAGGTTCCCGCCCAGAAACCGGTCATAAAAAGTGATACATCAGTGTCACCAAGTGTAAGGCCAATGAGTTCCAGGGGCGCTTCGCCAGTGATCCTACGCCTTAAATCTTCTACATTAAGTTCTGTGGCAGGAGTGTCAGGAGCGTTTTCCTGCTCCTGGGCCTGGGCGAAAGCACTCAGGCCAAACAGAAGGAGAAGACAAAAAAAAATACGCCTATGTGTATATATTGATACCGGGCGCAATGGACTTCGCAAAACAGGCATTTTGTGATATAATCATACAGCATAATCAGGCGTACAACCATGGTTTTATCAATGATAAAGATAATTTTTGAAATTCCCGAGGCGAGCAGCATTAAGGATAAAAGGCGAATCGTTAAATCCGTAACGGATAAACTTCAGCGCAGGTTTCGCATGAGCGCAGCCGAAGTTGATCTGCTGGACTCCATTTCCTTTGCACAGATCGGCGGGGCGCTTGTTTCCAATTCAAGGGCGCATGGGGAAAAGGTATTACAAAAGGCATTCAAGACAATAGAAGAAGAGATACCGGTGCGAATCCAGGATATGCATATATATTCACAGGAGTTTTAACTTAAAGGATGGAGATATCTTGAAAATATATAAAACCTTGTTTCTCATTTTTTTGGGTCTAGCTCTTGGTTCATGCATTGGATTGTCGGCGGATATAACAATGCGAAGGGACGGCTCCGGCAGAATTTCATTGGAGTACCGTATTTCCCAAATGGCGGAAGATATCGGCAGACTGGACGGAAACGAACAATGGCCGGTTATTCCAACAGGCCGCCGCGATTTTGAAAGAACCATTGCCAGAATACCCGATATGCGCCTTGTTTCGTTTTCTTCGCGCGAAGAGACGGCGCCGGACGGAAAAAATAAAAACATTGTAAATAAGGTTGAAATGGAATTCAGCAATCCGCAGGCGCTCACTTTTTTTCTTGATCCTTCCGGCAGACGCGCTTCCTTGATCAGGGAGAACAATTCAAATAAACTTACAATTACCATTTTGGATTCTATTCCGCAGCAGGTAGATGAAGACCTGCTTGCCCTGGTAAAACAGGTATCAGCCGGTTACAAACTTGATTTAAGTTTCAGTGCAGATGGAAATTCCGCATTAAACATCGAAGATGTTAACGGCCGTCTAATTGAAGTGCCGGCGGAAACGGAGATTGTTTCATCGGGGAAAAAGGTTTCTCTTGCAATGGGAATTGACAGTTTATTCAACCTGAAACAGGGGCTGTTGGTAAATTTTAACTGGTAGTATATACAAAAGGAACGTTATATGAAATGTGATGTAATTCTTGCCGGAGTCGGGGGCCAGGGCGTGCTTTCGATCGCGGCCATTATCGCCCAGGCGGCGGTCAGCGAGGGGTTTAATGTGCGTCAGTCGGAAGTGCACGGCATGGCCCAGAGGGGCGGCGCTGTCCTTGCCCATTTGCGCATATCCGACGGAAAGATTGCCGGTGACCTTATACCCAGGGGCCGTGCGGATGTCATTATCTCCATGGAACCGCTGGAGAGCCTTCGTTATGTGTCATACCTGAAACCCGCAGGCGCGATGGTTTCGGCCGCCGATCCCCTTGTTAACATTGGCAATTACCCCCAACTGGACGAAGTAAAAAAGGCTGTTATGAGCCTGCCCCTTTCAAGGCTTGTTAACGCCGAGGCTCTGGCGAAAGAAGCGGGCAA
Source organism: Treponema sp. (assembly GCA_009777535.1). Classification (GTDB taxonomy): domain Bacteria; phylum Spirochaetota; class Spirochaetia; order Treponematales; family Breznakiellaceae; genus WQXQ01. Next base: position 44,789 of record WRLP01000002.1, on the reverse strand, counting down.
TGCCAAGGCTGTTAATATGGTAATGGTAGGGGCTTCATCAGCTTTTTTACCGATTAAAATTAAAAGCCTGGAAAATACTATCGAGCAGACTTTCGGCTCAAAGGACTCTTCTGTTGTCGAGGCGAATAAAAAGGCCTTTCAGCTGGGCATGGAGTCCGTAAAATGAATTTTCAATATTGGCATCCGCAAACAGAAAAAATGCCAAGGAGTGAACTTGAAGCTTTGCAGCTTCAAAAGTTAAAAGAAGAAGTCGGCTATGCCCTTAGAACAACCTTTTATAAAAAAAGACTTGAAGGCGCCGGTATAAATACCCCCGACGATATTAAAACCCTCGGCGACCTTGATAAAATACCCTTTACGACAAAACACGATCTGCGGGAAGGCTTCCCCTGGGGTTTTTTAAGCGCACAAAAAGAAGAAGTGATCAGGCTGCACGCTTCCAGCGGAACCACCGGAGTCCCTACGACCATCTATCTAAGCGGCGATGATGTCAGGCGCTGGAGTGGATATGTCGCCCGCTGCATTTTCGCTACCGGCTGTAACAAAAGCGATGTGTTTCAAAACATGATCACATACGGCCTTTTCACAGGCGGCCTTGGCTTCCATTACGGCGGCGAGGAAGTGGGAATGATGGTAATCCCCTCCGGCGCCGGCAATACCGACCGTCAATTCAAATTAATGCAGGATTTCGGTACAACTGTTGTTCACGCCACCCCCAGTTTTCTTTTGCATGTTGAATCCAAAATGAAAGAAGCCGGTGTAAAAAGGGAAAGCCTGAAGCTGAAAAGGGCATTTGCCGGCGCCGAGCCATACTCCGAAGATACCAGGAAGCGTATCGAAGAATTGCTGAAGGTAGATGTATATAATTCCTACGGCCTTTCGGAAATGAACGGCCCGGGCGTGGCCTTTGAATGTCAATGCAAGGCCGGAATGCATATATGGGAAGACGGCTACATTGCCGAGATCATCGACCCGGATACAATGCAGCCGGTTAAAGAAGGCGAAATCGGCGAGCTTGTGCTTACAATCCTCTGCCGCGAGGCCACGCCGATACTTCGCTACCGAACCCGCGACCTTACCGGTTTTTATACGGATCCCTGCCCCTGCGGCAGAACCCACCGCCGTCTGCGCCGGATTAGGGGCCGCAGCGACGATATGCTGATAATAAACGGCGTAAATATCTTCCCCAGCCAGATCGAAGAAGTGATAATGGGAATGAAGGAAGTCGGAAACAATTACCTGATTGTTGTTGAAAAAGACGGAGCTCTTGACCGGCTAACAGTAAACACCGAGGTAAGGCCGGAAATCTTTATGGACGATTCCCGCCCTCTTAATGCCCTAAAGGAAAAAATAAGGAAAACTCTTCAGCTTTCCATATCCATAAACCCCAAGGTCGATCTTCATGAAAGCGGCTATTTGCCGGTTTCCGAAGGCAAGGCAGTCAGGGTCAAAGATATGCGGCCCAAGGATTTATGAGCTTTTAGGCGTAAAACAGCAAAAATTATCAGAATTATACGAATTTACTTGACGGCAGAATAAAAATCTATTAGTTTCTCACAAAAATAGTAAAAAATTAAAAACAACATTAACCAAAGGGTGTGGCATAGAAAAAACAGCCAGCATAGTTCAACTACGCAGCGGTTTTATCCTGTTTGCGAGGTGAAATATTTTTTTTGGAGGCCCTTATGGCTATTAGCAAAACTACACGCCCGGGTCTAATCCAGTTAAAAGTTCTGGATATGGACAAATCACTCCCCGTTTACAGAGACGTAGTTGGTCTCGATGAGGTTGGCAAGACCAGCGACGGACGCGTCATGCTGAAGTGTTATGACGAATTCGACCACCACAGTGTTGTGCTTCGCAAGGCTGATACCGCCGGATTGGACTATGTCGCATTCAAGGTCATCTGCCCGAAAACACTGGAGGCAATGGTTGGAGATGTCGAGAAATTCGGTTATAAAGTTACCGAAGTTCCCCCAAATACGGATCAGCCCGGCTTCGGTAAGATGTATAAATTCACCATTTGTACAGGACATGAATTCCGCCTGTACGCCGATGTCGAATTGGCCAAGGATCATCCCCAGATTAAAAACCCCAATCTCTGGAACAAGCCGCCCAAGGGCATGAGGCCGACCAGGCTCGATCACTTCTTATTGTACGGACCGGGCATTGCCGAAGCCGAGCGCTTCTGCCAGGACGTTCTTGGCATGTTTGTACCCGAGGTTGTCAACGCACCCGACGGAAGCCGTGTTGCTACCTGGCTCAGCGGCACAAATAAACCGCACGACGTAGCTTTTGTCGAGAACCCTAAACCAGGTTCCTTCCACCATGTGGGCTTCTACCTGCAAACATGGGAAGATATCCTGAATGCCGCCGATCTTATTGCCGTTAATCCGGACACAAAACTTGACCTTGGCCCGACCAGGCATGCGATTACCAGGGGTCTTACCATTTACTTCTGGGAGCCCTCAGGTAACAGAATTGAGACCTACTGTCACGGCTATTTTGCCTATCCTGACGTCCCCCAGCGTGTTTGGGACCTGGATATGCTCGGAAAAGGCCTTCAGTACTTCTCCGGTGTGTTAATTGACAGCTTCCTTGGTGTTTATACCTAAAAAATAAAGGGTAGAAGTTAAAAAGTTAAAGCCGGGAAGGCAGAACGGAGAAATACCGGCTTCTGCCGCCTGGCTTTTACTTAAAAAAAATCTTTAAAAAATAAAAAAAATTTGCTTGACAACCCTAAATATCAGGGTTCATAATGATTATCTAAATAGTAAGGATATAGTTATTTTCAGTTTTTTTTGATTATAGTTGAATAATAAGATTTTTTAAACGAGGAGAAAAGTATGGCAGAGCAAAGACCTGAAATAGCCAATAGTATTCAAACCGGCGATTTCAAAACGAATTATCACGATCTGGGAAAGGGAGATCTGATAACCTTCATTCATGGTTCGGGGCCGGGCGTCAGCGCCTGGGCAAACTGGGGGCGGTTATTTCCCCTTCTTAAAGACGATTTTCGGATTCTGGCGCCGGATATGTCCGGTTTTGGTTATACCGAGCGCGTTCCCGGCAAAATAAACAACATGAACAACTGGGTCAGGCAGACTGTCGACTTCCTGGACGCTCTTAAAATCGAAAAAACCAATCTGGTTGGAAACTCTTTTGGCGGCGCCCTGGCAATGGCACTGGCTATCAGGCATCCGGACAGGGTCAAAAAGATGGTTCTGATGGGCTCCATGGGGGTTAGTTTCCCCATTACTCACGGCCTGAATAAGGGCTGGGGTTACGAGCCTTCGCCGGAGGCAATGGAAGAGCTATTGGAACTTTTTACCTACAATCACAGCATAATAAACGACGCGCTTGTTAAATCCCGTTATGAAACAAGCATACAGCCAGGTTTCCAGGAGAGTTTCGGTGTAATGTTCCCGGCACCGCGGCAAGATGGAGTGGAGAGTATGGCGGCCGATCAGCAGTATATCCGCGATATCCCGCACGAAACCCTGATCATTCACGGCAGGGAAGACAGGGTAATCCCCATGGACAATTCGCTGCAGATATTCCAGCTCATTAAAAATGCCGAATTGCATATATTTGGGCGATGCGGCCACTGGACTCAAATTGAGCATACCCAGAGTTTTGCGGATCAACTCCGCCTGTTTTTTAAGAGGCAATAATGGACGCTGAAAAGATTGCCAATTTTGCAAAGCAGCTTTTTGACGCGGAACGCGGCCGCAAGGCAATCTCTCCGCTGACAGAACAGGACGCTTCTATAACTGTGGAAGACGCGTATCATATTCAGCTCGAAAATATCAAACGGGCGGAAGGTATGGGGCACGTCATTTCCGGGAAGAAGATCGGCCTTACCTCGCCCGGGATTCAAAAGCAGATGGGTGTGCATGAGCCTGACTACGGCCATCTTTTCGCGGCAATGGACTGCAAGGACGGAAAAGTCAAAGCTGATGAACTTATGCAGCCCAGGATCGAGGGTGAACTGGCGTTTATTCTGAAGGGAGACCTCGCCGGCGGCAAGGTTACCAGGGAAGATGTTATAACAAACACTGAATACGTGGTTGCCGCATTTGAAATAGTTGACAGCCGCGTCGCTGACTGGAAGATAAAACTTCCCGACACCGTCGCGGACAATGCATCGTCCGGGCGTTATGTGCTTGGAAGCAAAAGGTTAAAACCTGAAGGCGTCGATCTTAGCGCCGTAACAATGAAGATTTATAAAAACGGAGAGCTTGCCGGTGAAGGCAGCGGAGAGGCTGTGCAGGGAGACCCAAGCGTTGCGGTAGCATGGCTTGCCAACAAGCTGTGGCATTACGGCGTTACCCTGAAAGCCGGCGAGGTAATTCTTTCCGGCGCGTTTTCGGCGGCGCCGCCGGCGGCAAAGGGAGATAAGTTTACAGCGGAGTTTTCAACATTTGGAGAGGTTAAGGCGGAATTTATATGAGCAACGAAAGAATTAAAGTCGGAATCATCGGCCCGGGCAATATCGGCAGCGATCTGATGTTCAAGGTGATGAAAAGCAAACATTTACAGATGAAGACCATGGCGGGCAGAAAGGTATCCGAGGGGATAAAACGTGCCGCTGATTTGGGTTTTCAAACAACTATAGATGGGGCGGAAGGCCTGGCCAGAGACCCGGAAATTAAAATTGTATTTGACGCTACAAGCGCCAAGGCGCATGAAGAAGCTGCTGTCATTCTAAAGGCAGCGGGAAAAATCGCAATAGACATGACACCTGCGGCTGTCGGCCCGTACGTTGTGCCCTGCGTCAATCTGGATTCGCTCGCCGATGAGCCTAATTTTAACCTGGTTACCTGCGGCGGACAGGCAGTGGTGCCGATAGCTTATGCGGTTAACCGTGTCGCTGACACTGAATACTGCGAGATTGTCTCCTGTATAGCTTCCAAAAGCGCTGGCCCCGGTACCAGGGCAAATATCGATGAATTTACCGAAACTACGGCCAAGGCCCTGGAAATTGTCGCCGGCGCTGATCGCGGCAAGGCTCTGATCATACTCAATCCGGCTGAACCCCCATTGATGATGACAAATACAATATACTCGCTGGTACGGAACCCTGACATGAAGAAAATCGTCGAATCGGTAGATGATATTATCCAGCATGTGCAGGCCTATGTACCCGGCTACCGTCTGAGAGTTCCCCCGATTATCGACGGTAACAAGGTTACGGTCATTGTCGAGGTCGAAGGAGCGGCGGATTTTCTTCCCTCATACTCAGGTAATTTGGACATCATAAATCAGGCGGCGGTAGCGGTTGCCGAAAAACTGGCTGCCAAAATGCTGGGAGGAAAATAATGCGAACTGACAAAATCAATATTATAGACACCACGCTTCGTGACGGCAGTCACGCTGTCAGCCATTCCTTCACCAGGGAACAGGTTGCGGCTATCGCCGGCGGCCTCGATGAGGCAGGTGTTGACATTATCGAAATAAGCCACGGCGACGGCATTTCTGGCTCGTCAATTAATTTCGGTTTTACAAAAGAAGTAGAGATGGACTTAATCGAGGCCGCCGGTAAAGCTGTAAAAAAAGCAAAACTTGCAGTTTTACTGTTGCCAGGCATAGGCACCATCGAAGACCTTAAAAACGCCAAAGACCGCGGCGCCAATGCGGTGAGGATTGCAACTCATATTACCGAAGCTGATATCGCAATTCAGCACATCGGCTGGGCAAAGCAGAACGGCATGTTCGTCTGCGGCTTTTTAATGATGGTACACACCGGCAGTCCGGAAAAAATTGTCGAGCAGGCAAAAATATTCGTTGATGCCGGCGCGGATTACATCAACCTGGCCGACTCCTCCGGTTATATGACACCGGCGGATGTAAAGGTTCGCATAGAGGCTCTTAAAAATGCAATCGATCTGCCTATAGGTTTCCACGCTCACAATAATCTTGGAATGGCGGTTGCCAACAGCCTGACGGCGATCGAATGCGGCGTGGATTATATCGACGGAACATGCCGGGGCCTTGGCGCCGGCGCCGGCAATGCCCAGATTGAAGTGTTATGCGCTGTTCTGAAACGGCAGGGCTATAACATAGGTGCAGATGCTTACCGCGTGATGGACGTGGCCGAGGACATAGTTGAGCCCTTGATGATCCGCCCCCAGACAATCAGAACCGATTCACTCATGCTTGGGTTTGCCGGGGTTTATTCGAGCTTCCTGCTCCATACGCGCAAAGCCGCTGAAAAATTCGGACTGTCTGCACGGGATATTCTTGTTGAACTTGGCCGCCGCTGCATGATAGGCGGACAGGAAGACATGATCGTTGATGTTGCATACGAGTTGAGTCAGAAAAAATAAGGAACCAGAGGCTTATGAAACATAAAGTCATTGTTCAGGATACTGATATCGTTTTTGACTGCGAAGAAAATGTATCTGTCCTGGATGCGATGATAAGGAACGGAAAGGGGCCGGTAAAACATGGATGCTGCGGCGGAGGCTGCGGTGTCTGTAAGGCACGGATTATTTCCGGTGATTTTTATGCTTTTAAGCCGATGAGCGCCGCTCATATTGATGCGGAGGAAAAAAAAGGGGGCTTTGCCCTTTTGTGCTGTGTTCAGCCGCGCAGCGATTTGGTTATCGCTGTTAGGTAAAACAATATTTTTTTCGGAGGTTATTTATGGGTTTCAACACAACTCTAAGGCCGGGTCTAATTCAGCTTCGTGTACTGGATCTAGACAAAACACTCAACTTCTACAAAGACGTTCTTGGTCTTGATGAAGTTGGAAAAACAAGCGATGGTCGCGTAATGCTCAAAGCTTACGATGAATTCGATCATCACAGCGTGGTGCTTCGCAAGGCTGATAAGGCCGGACTGGATTATGTCGCCTTCAAGGTTATCAACAAAGATGAACTTGAGGCAATGAAAGCAAAAGTCGACAAATTCGGTTACAAGGTAAGCGAGGTTGCACCCAATACCGAGCAGCCTGGATTTGGCAAGCAGTACAAATTTACCATCTGCACCGGCCATGAATTCCACATTTACAGTGATGTTGAAATGGCGAAAGAGCACCCGCAGATCAAGAATCCTGACATTTGGAACAAGACTCCCCACGGAATGAGGGCTGTCCGGCTGGATCACTTCCTTCTTTACGGACCCGGTATTGCCGAAGCTGAGCGTTTCTGCAGGGAAGTTCTTGGCATGTACGTCCCCGAAGTTTGCAACAATGCTGATGGCAGCCGTCTTGCAACCTGGATTACCGGCAACAACAAACCGCACGATTTGGCCTTTGTGGAATATCCAAAGCCCAATACACTGCACCATGTCGGCTTCTACCTGAACACCTGGGAAGATGTACTTAATGCGGCAGACCTTATCGCAATCAACCATCTTAAACTCGATATTGGCCCGACCCGCCATGCCATTACACGCGGCCTTTCAATTTACTTCTGGGAGCCGTCAGGCAACCGTATCGAGACATACTGCGGCGGTTATACCGCGTATCCCGACAGCCCGCAGAGGGTATGGGACGCAGCACAGCTTGGACGCGGCCTGTTCTACTTCTCAGGCGAAGTTATCCCCAGCTTCCTCGAGGTTGTTACCTAATTTTCGCTGGGCTTTTGGCTTAATTAACCGGCTGCTTTCATGCAGCCGGTTTTTTTTTTGAGGTAACCAACCGGGTTGCCGAACATGTCTATTGACAAAATACCTAAACATTTGTATAGTATTTATAATCATGGGAGCGGAAGACCTTAGCGAAAAAATCTCGATACTTGCCGGCGCCGCAAAATATGATGCTTCTTGCGCATCTTCGGGGAGCAGCGCCACCGGTAAAAAATTCGGTGCAAGCCAGCCGGCCGGCATCTGCCATAGCTGGACCGAGGACGGCCGCTGCGTCAGCCTGTTAAAAGTACTGTTTTCAAATGTATGCCGGTATGACTGCGCCTATTGCGTTAACCGCCGTTCCGCAGATATTAAACGCAGTAGTTTTACCGTTCAGGAACTTGTAGACCTTACAGGCGAATTTTACAGGCGCAACTATATCGAAGGGCTTTTTCTTTCATCGGGGATTTTCGCCGACCCCGATATCGTTATGGAAAAACTTATCGAAACCGCTAAAACCCTGCGTACAGTTTCAGGGTACGGCGGCTACATTCACCTTAAAATAATTCCTGGTACCGGGGAAAAACTTATCCGCGAAGCCGGCCTGTGGGCGGACAGGCTTAGCGTTAACATTGAAACACCGAGCGAAAAAAGCCTGCAAATACTTGCGCCCGACAAATCGGGGAAAGAGATACTCGGCGCGATGGACGATTTTTCGTGCCTCAGCGGCGAATACGAGCAGACGGGGCGCAGGCCGAAATTTACGGCAAGCGGCAGGATGCAGGCCGTTGATTTCGCTCCTGCCGGTCAGAGTACTCAGCTTATTGTCGGAGCAAGCGGCGAACACGACCGGCAGATAATCAGCCTTTCCAGTTCACTTTACCGCAAATTTTCGCTGCGGCGCGTTTACTATTCCGCGTTCATTCACCCCGGCGCATATATTACACATAACGGCGGCGGTTCACGTTTTATGGATCCGCGCCTGCCGGAGATACCCTCCCCTCCCCTGGTTCGCGAGCACCGGCTATACCAGGCTGACTGGCTCTTGCGGTTTTATCACTTCGCCGCCGGTGAAATCCTCGATGAAGACGAACCCTTTCTTGATACCCATATCGATCCAAAAACAGCATGGGCATTAAAGAACCTTGATTTTTTCCCCGTCGAAATAAACCGCGCCGACTACGAAACCCTGCTGCGCATTCCCGGCATCGGCGCAAAAAATGCGCGCCGCATTATAGAGACCCGCCGTTCCCGCAGTATAGACTTCGACATTCTGCGCCGCATGGGCGCCGCTGTTAAAAGGGCCCGCTATTTTATTACATGCGGCGGCTCCTTTATCGAAAGACCCGATGACCCGCGGCGAATTTACCGCCTATTATGCGACATCGACGGCGCGGGATTACAGCTCCCCTTGTTTGAGTTTTAGGGGGTTGATATAATTAACACTTGCGGAGTAACAATACAGAGATTTTTTTTAACACAAACCTCACTAACAACCGCAAACTTGATGTTTTTTTTACCTCATTAAATCTGGAATAATTTTAGAAAAATGCATATTTGACCTTGACAGATTTACTTTTATTAACATATTATTATTATGAATGTCGGCAGTTATAAAAAACGCAAACAGTTATTCTGCTCTCTTTCCGTGCATGACCAATACAATGATGAAATTGCTCTCTCTACATGGTGTACAAAACTCATCTGAATCTATTAATCTTATATATTACTAATTATATCATAAATACTTTGCAGGCTGTATCTGTCTGCCTGGAAAAAGGGGGAAGCAAATGAAGAAACATATCATGTGGTTTGCCGCGTCTTGTGCGGTAGTAGTTTTGGTGTGGATGGGGTGTGATAGCCCTACAAGTTCAGGGGGAAAGAATGAGGGTGGTATACCGGCGACGTTCATCAGCCTAACCGCCAATGGTTCGGATGGAACCTTTACCACAACAAAATTAATTTTGAATTTTAACATAGATATTGATGGCTTGATAGCGGGAGACATCAGCCTGACGGCTAATTACACAGGCGCTGTGAAAGGAAATCTAAACAGAATCGATGTCGGCATTTATGAACTGGAGTTAAGCGGCATTTATGCAAGCGGGAATGTAGGTGTGTCTGTTGCAAAAACTGGCTATGCCATCAGTGGTAATACGAAACAAGTTCAGGTGTTTTACTCATTGTTCATTCAAGTGTTGTTTAACAGTTTAACAGCTAACGGTTCAGAAATGGAAACAACTACTACATTAACATTGGAATTTGACAAAGACATTGATGGTTTAAGTGCTGGGGATATTATATTTGACGGCGGTTTTACCGGTGCAACCAGAGGAGCTTTGATAAAGCTGGCCGGAACCGGCGTGTATGAACTTGCACTAAACGGTATTTACAGTGACGGATATGTAAGTATGTCGGTTTCTAAACAGGGCTATAACATCAGCGAAGATTATAAACAGGTATATGTGTACTTTTCGGATCCTTACCTGGTGTTATTTCTTTCTGCTGATGCCAATGGTTCTTTCACGGAGACTACTACCAAGCTAACACTGACTTTTAATAAAGATGTAATCGATCTAACAGCAGATGATATAACAATTTATTCCGGTTATGGAACCTGGGGTGATAAAGAAATTTTAACCAAAATCGAAACAGGTGTCTATGAATTATCTTTGAGTAGCGTCGTATGGAGCCAGACGGTCAGCGTTTATGTGAGCAAACCAGGTTATACAATCAACGGCAGCCCCATGCAGGCAATGTTGCATTACTATGATCCGTTTTCTGTAACCATTGTTTCTGTTACTGCCAATGGTTCCGAATCGGAAATGACAACCAAACTAACTATAACCTTTGATAAGGACATCGCTAATCTGATAGCAGACGATATTAACATTTATGCATGGGAGGGAGTTGAAGTAAATAAAGGAGACCTCACCAGAACCGCGCTGGGTATTTATGAACTTGAAATACTCAATGTAAGCGGAGGGGATGGATATATCTATGTATCCCCGGAAAAGGATGATTATTCTATTTGGCCATATTCCAGAGAAGTCATGGTTTACATGGGGCCAAGGGGAGAATTAGGTTTAACAATCACCTATGCCCAAATTACAGATAATGCTCCGTCAATTACCGGCCCAACTCTGTACCGGGTTAGCAATGGCGGCCCGACCAGTTCAATTCTGACAGTGGAGAACCCGGAACAGTACACTAGTATAAGCTGGAGGGTTCAAAACACAGCCATAACTGGAATCGGTTCTTCATTTACACTTAATGCGTCTAACAGCGCATATAACCTTATTGGACTTCATTTTATAACAGTAACAGTGTGGTATAATAATTTTCCCTACAGTAAAGCCATTTCGTTCAGAGTTGAGTATTAAAAAGGAGTACAGGTTATGAAAAAAACTTTTTGGAAAAACATATTTTTATATATATTTGTTTTAGCGTTGATTGGAATTTTGTTCCTGACAGGGTGCCCAAACGTGTTTGAACCGGATTTTACGGATGTTAAAAAGCCGCTTTCCGGTGAAGGATCGTTTAACCTTATAGTAGATGGCATGTACGCTGGCAGGACAATACTGCCGGCAACTGTACAAAGCTATTTTGCCTTATACCTTTTGGTTTTTTCCGCAGACGGTATGGAAGATATAGCTGTAGATAGAGCCAACAATAATCTCAGCAATGCCATCACCTTGCCTGCAGGAACCTGGAACCTGACAGTTACTGCATATATGGACAGTGAAAAAACCAAACCAGCGGCCCAGGGAAGCCTCACCGGGATAGTAATAAGCAGCGGTTCAAATGTTAGCAGGAGCCTTGAACTAAAGGCGATTATTGAAGCCGGTGCGAGTGGCACATTCCGGTGGAACATAGGATATCCAGCTGATGTTGTCAGCGCATATATGTCCATATCGCCGCTGGATACTGAATCCGGAACCCCGGAGCAGCTTCTTTATTTTATAGGCGGTGTGCCTCTTGTTGACAGGAACAACTCCGCTTCTCCGCTGATCCTAAACACCGGCTTTTACCGGGTTATGTTCAACCTGAGCAACAGAAAACATGACACCGGAATGGAAGAATATCTGCATATTTACAAAAATATGGAAAGCCGGTTTGACTATAATTTTACACAAGATCATTTTACGGTGTATTCGGTAACAAACGAAGCGGATGACGGGCCGGGGAGTCTGCGGCATGCCATTGATAACGCGGTAAGCAACAGTACGATTTTTATTGAAAATGGTGTGGAAACTATCAGGCTGAATTCTCCGCTGCTAATTAACAGAAACCTTGTCATCAGGGGGAATGGTGTAACCATAACCCCAAATGCTTCCTGGTCAGCATTCTCTATAGGATTGATGGGAATTAACAATACATCAACAGTAGTTACTATCAGTCAGATCCACTTCAAGGATGGACGATCGGCAAATCACGGCGGTGCTATTACCAACGCGGGAAATTTGACTCTTGAATCCTGTATATTCAGCGGGAACAATGCAGATTTTTATGGCGGTGCATTGGCAAATGGCAATATCATGAACGTAAGGGCTTGTACTTTTTATGGGAATAGTGCAAAAAACCGGGGGGGAGCAATTTATGATGAATTGTCTTTTACTACACTGACCGGGAATTTATTTTATGGAAACACCGCCACAATAGCGAATAATGTGGGATACGATGTATCATCTAATGGCTTTAATGTGGTTGATGTTCCTCTTGGAACCGCCCCTGATCAAAGCGGCTGGACGGGCGCTTCGACTGACAAATCAACCAGCAGCCTGCCCTTATCGCTTTCTAATTTCAAACCGATTGGAGGCGGAGGAGCAATAAATGTTATTAACATCTTGCCCTTGGGTTATCCTACTGTAGATTTTTATGGCAATCCCATAAACAATAATGCCGCTGCCGGGGCTATACAGGAAATCCTTAACGGAAGCGGCTATTATCTGGAATTGACGGTGAACACCAGCGCTTTTGGCAGCGTGAGCATAAGTCCCCCGCTCGATGTAGACGGATTTGTTTCCGGTGCAGTTTCCATTACCGCAAATGCAGAGGCGGACTGCGCGCTTGCTTATTGGCTTGTAAATGGGGTTAAATCCGGCAATGCCAATCCCCTGACACTGACTCCTGCAAACCATAGCTTTGTGCAGGCGGTTTTTCAGCGAGTTGTGAATGTTATCGACTTTAGCGACAGCCCAAGTAGCACCGGTACGCCCGGAACCTTGCGTTATGCACTAACCAATGCTCTGGATGGGGATATTATCCGGTTTAGCGGGGTTACTCCCGGCCTTACGGTTATTGAGCTCAGTGACGCACTGCCATCAATAAATAAAAGTGTGGTCATAGAAGGTAACGGAATTACCCTTACCCGCAGCACATCCTGGACAACGATTGATGATTATTCGCAGCTATTAGCCATTAGCAATGCAGAAGTAACCATCAACAGGGTGCACTTTAAAGATGGCAGGGCGATATATGATGGTTCTGCAATATACAATTCAGGGGTTCTTAATCTGGAATCTTGTATATTCAGCGGTAACCTTTCAAGCGGTAATACTGCAGCCGGTACAATTTATAACGATCAAGGCACTCTTACGATAAGCGCTTGTACCTTTTATGGAAATGCCGCCGGTGGTCATGGCGGAGCGGTTTATAACGAAAGATTCGGTTTTTTATGGCTTACCGGAAATATATTCTATGGGAATACTGCCGACAGATCGCATCCGGTTATAGGACACAATACAACTTACTTCCCTGAAATTATGTCTAATGGCTACAATGTGGTTGATGTACCCATTGATTTAGTAGATGATACAGGGAGTGGCTGGAGTGCAGCATTAAGTGATAAAACCATCAGTGCCCTTCCGGTATCTTCAACTTCCTTTAAGCTGCTTTCCGGCAGCGGTGCGGCTAATGTTATTACCGTCCTGCCTGCCGGGTATCCCACAGTGGATTTCTACGGCAATCCCATAGCTGCCGGCGCTGCAGCTGGAGCAGTACAAAGTACAGCAAGTGGGTCAGGCTATTGCCTTGATCTTACGGTGAATGATAAATTACGGGGCAGTGTAACGGTATCGCCCCAACCCAATGCAGACGGGTTAGTAACAGGAAATGTTACATTTAACGCAAACGCCGAGCCAGGCTATAACTTCAGGTACTGGCTCGTAAACGGTGAGATGGGCAGATATACAAGCTCCATGAACCTGACCCTTACAGATCACACCATTGTAAAAGCCATTTTCGGCAGGGTAATTACCATTACAAATTTCAGCGATACCGAAGGCAGCGCCGCTGACATTACCTTCCGTTATGCCCTGGCAAATGCCCAGGACGGGGATTTGATCCAGTTTAGCGGCGTAACGCCGGAACTGAGCGCTGTAGAACTGAGCGGTACGCTCCCGATTGTAACAAAAAGCATAAGCATAGAGGGGAACGGCATAACCCTAACCCGAAGCGCGGCATGGACAACTATTGATGCTGGATCACGCCTGCTTTCAATACGCAGTACAGGTATTGTTAACATCAGTGGAATACACTTCAAAGGTGGAAGAATTCAGGTAACTGGGCCTTTGTTTGAGGAGAACAATGCATTTGGTGCTGCAATCTCCCAGGAGGGAGGTGATCTTATTCTTGACTCCTGTATTTTCAGTGACAACCAGACTACTGGTTGGTCCGGTCTGGGACCCAGGGTAAGCACAGGCGGCGCCATTTATGTTGGTGTGGGAAACCTTACGGCAAAAAAATGTACATTTAATGGAAATTTGGCTGAGTATGGGGGCGGGGCTATAGGCTTTGCAGCTTCCGGTAAAAAACTGAACCTGGTTCAATGCCTGTTCAAAGACAATATAGATATCAATAGAGGAGGCGGCGCTATATATATAAATGCAGTCGCACAGAGTACTGTGGAGTCCTGTATTTTTACCGGCAACCAAAGTCAAGGTATTTCCGGCGGCGGCGCTATTCACAAAAGTGGATCTTCAGGAGCATCTTTGAGCGTCAAAGCCTGTACCTTTTATATGAATAGTTCTTCGGGAGGTAATGGCCGCGGTGGTGCAATTTATTCATACGGGGGGTCAAATTTATTTACCGGAAATATATTCTACGGAAATATTTCAGACAACGTAACTGTGGTTTCGGGCGGCTCTTCCGGCGGCTATAATGTGGTTGATGCGCCCCTGGGTACTGGTGTAAATCAATGTGGTTGGACTGCCGCTACTGGAGATAAAACCATAAGCATGCTTCCTGTATCGCCAAGCTCCTTTAAGCTCCTTTCCGGGAGCGAAGCGGCGAATGTCATTACCAGTCTGCCTGCAGCTTACCCGGCAGAGGATTATTACGACAGCCCCATAACAAGCGGTGCGGCAGCCGGGGCAGTACAAACGGTAGTAAGCGGGAGCGGCTATTATCTTGACCTAAAGGTTAATAACGGCGGGAGCATCAGTGTATCACCGCTGCCCAATGAAGATGGAGTGGTTTCCGGTACGGCTACGCTTACGGCACAGGCTAATGCCGGCCATGACTTTTTATACTGGCTGGTAAATGGCGTTAAAGCCGGAGAATCCAATCCGCTGACTCATAATGTAACGGCAAATGTTACTATACAGGCAATATTCGGCATGGTGGTAAACGATTTCAGTGACTCAGCCGGCAGTGAAACTACGCCGGGAACTTTGCGACATGCTCTGACCAATGTAGTGGACGGGGATCATATCTGGTTCAGCGGGGTTACTCCCGGGATTACAAGCATTGAACTGACCGGACTGCTCCCGGCAATAAGCAGCAGTATCACCATTGAGGGGAACGGCGTTACGCTTACACCTTACGTTTCCTGGACAGAACCCAACCGCTGCCTGTCGTTTAACGCGCCGGATAGACAGAAAGAATCAAAAATAAGCCGTGTACACTTTAAGGATTTTAAGTCTCCCAGTGCTACGGCGATTTATACAGGCGGCAATGCAGTTCTCGCGCTGGAATCCTGTATATTCAGCGGCAACTCAACTCTCAATAATGGCAGTGCAATCCGCAGTGAAGGAACAAGCCTGGAACTGAAAGGCTGTACCTTTTACGGGAATAGTTCTAATAGCGGTGGAGCGATTATAACAAATGGATATTTAACCCTTGAAGGGAATCTGTTTTTCAATAACACCGCAATCCAGCAATACCCGGTGGTAGGGGGGAGCAACTTGTATAGTGTTTCCGGCATATATAATGTGGTTGATGTTCCCCTGGGTACAGGTTATACACAGAGCGGCTGGGAAGCAGGAACAGGAGATAAAACCATCGGTACCCTTCCGGTATCGCCAACTTCCTTTAAACTGCTTCCGGGTAGCAGTGCGGCTAACCTTATTCCTACCCTGTCTGCCGGGTATCCCAAAGTGGATTTCTACGGCAATCCCATAGCTGCAGGCGCCGCAGCCGGCGCGGTGCAAAGCACTGCAAGCGGATCTGGCTACCATCTTGACCTGTCGGTTAGCAACAAATTACATGGTAACGTAACGGTTTTGCCCGAGCCCAATGCCGATGGCATTGTTTCCGGTACAATTACGCTTACTGCGAATCCGGCGGCAGGTTGCGAGTTTATGTACTGGCTGGTGAACAGTGCTGATGCTGGTAACCCCAACCCCCTGAGCCTTACCATGTCTGATCATACTGCAGTACATGCAATATTCAGAAGAATAATAATCGTGAGTAATTTCAGCGATGAGGCAGACAGCGAAAACACGCCGGGAACCCTGCGCCATGCTGTGACCAATGCTCAAAGCGGAGATGTTATCCGTTTAATGGGGGTAACTCCGGGAGTTACTACTATTGAACTCGGTGCCTCTTCGTTATTAACATCACAAAACATTAACATAGAAGGGAACGGCATTATACTTACCCGAAGCGCTTCAACGAATAACATACTGATTGGAGTAATAAACGGAGCTAATGCTGATATTAGTCGTGTACACTTTAAAGGCGGTAGGATTTATCCATTATTAAGCTCTGGGAATCTAACCCTTGAATCATGCATATTCAGCGATATTGATAACACCAGTGCCATTTATTCTTCTGGTTCTATAACCGTAAACGGCTGTACTTTCTTTGGCGATTTCGGTATCACTGTCACTTATGGTACACGGTTAACTCTTGCGGGAAACTTATTTACCTGGAATATAACCAATAACGATAGATTGGCAGGGGGACAGGGGATAATAATCTCTAACGGTTACAATGTTGTTAATGTTCCCTATGGAACAGGAGGTAGCAACCAAAGCGGCTGGGAAGCGGCAACCGGTGACACCACCTTTTCAGCCTTGGGCATTTCTGGTGACCCTGTTGATGTCGATTTTAAACCCGTTAGCAGCGCCCTTAACATCGTGCCTTCTACCTTGGCAGATTTTCCAGTTGTTGACTTCTATGGGAACACAAGGACATTCCCGGCAGCGCCGGGAGCGGTAAGTTACGAATAACAACAACAAGTCAGCAGCGAGCAAATTGAGTTTTGTTCACTGCTGTTTTTTCAGTATTCTGTTTGTATTCATTGAAATGTGAAAGTGTTTTTGAAAAAAATATTCAATTCTCTGCGGCCCCCTGCTTGAAAAAAGTACTATACATTTATATAGTATCAACCATGCGACCAGGCCTGTGCGAATTATTTTCCCTTTTGGAGCATAACGATGAGGCGCCCATACCCGATGAAGGGGAATTATTCGCAGGCTCTGCGGCAGCGCCCGCACGGGGCTGTGAGCCTTCAACTGCTTACAAACAGGAAGACATCGAATTAATTTCTGGTACTCGTTCATTGGAGGGGCCGCAACTGCGGCTCTTTGAGCTTTCAGTGAATGCCTTCGATGCCTTTGTTTATTCCTGGATGAGCGAGCTGCCCATAGAAAGGGAAATATTATGTTTTGGCCGCAGGGTATTTGCCGCTAAAGACCGCCAGGCGGCGGACAGGGCGGCTACCGACCGTGGCAATACCGGTACAGACACGGTATTAAAGGCGGCGAACAAGGTGTATCACGAAATAAACAGGCTCCAGGGGCTTTTACGTTTTACTCCTAATCAAGAGGGCATGTATATAGCTCCCTGTTCGCCGGATCATTTTATTCTTCCCGCTCTTGGGGAGCATTTTACCCGCCGTTTTGGGCAGTGGCCGTGGGCAATAGTCGACGAAAAGCGTGAAATATGTCTTTTTTGCCTGCCTCCCCAGGGGGCGATTCTTCGTTGTATAAATCCGCCCGCCGCCGCCGGAAGGGACGAGTGGGAGGAGCTTTGGCGGCTGTATCATAAAACAATCAACAACGAGAGCAGGAAAAACCCCGGTTTGCAGATGCAATTAATGCCCAAACGCTACTGGAAATACCTTACCGAATTGTAACTTAGGCTTTTTTCATTCATTATTACTACATAACTATAACAACGGCAGAAATGTATGCCTAAAACATACAATAGGGGTCCTGTCAGAGGCCAAAAGCACCGTGCGGGCACGGCACTTTTACCTCTGCCACCCCTAATTACATTATTTTGGCATACATTTCTGAATATGTTAAAGTTATTTTCTGCTTAGGAAAAGGCGTTGGTTTCAAGATGGCTAAAAACCGATTGGCATTAGTTTTGAAAAAGCCGAAAATATAGAGGGGGCTATTTCTGCATCGTTTTTTCTGTATCTTCTTCTCATTTTGCATTGGCCTTTGGCTGATGCCGTACCGGCTTACAGCAGCTTCTGCGGAAGAAGCAGGCCTCGTCCTGTCCCTTGATGATGCCCTTAGCCTTGCTTTGGAAAATAACCTGAACTTAAAGAAAAACCTCATCGACCTTTCCGGCGCAGAATATTCGGCCGGACGTCTTTGGTCGGAAGTTTTTCCAACAATAAACGCGAGCGTAGGAACCAGTTATGGCAGCCCTCTTTTTTCGGGGGACGGCTTTTCCTTCGATAACAAGGCGGCCAATAATGCCAGGTTCGGCGTAAACTTGAGCCTGAACGCTGGAATACCATACTCGGTAAGAAATATCAGGTTGGCTCATCAGATAAATATGCTGCGGTATGAAGACGCGCGAAATCAGCTTGAAATTCAAATTACAAAAATGTTTTATGGTTTAATAGCCGAAAAAAACAATCTTGATTATCTTGAAGATATTTTCAGGTTAGCTGAAACGCAGCTTGAAAGAAATGAAATCTCATTCAGAAACGGCTATGTCAGGGAATTGGTTGTGCTTCAGAGCAGGCTTGGAGTCGAGAACGCCCGTTACAACCTCAGCATTGCCCGTGCAAGCTATTCCGACAGCTTTCGGGAGCTTTTGGTCATGCTTGGTATTCATCACGATGATCCGGCTTTTCTTGCCGGAGAAATAAATATCGACAGGATTGAAGCTGATGCAAACGCGCTAATCAGCGAATACCTGCCTCAACGCCCCGATATTATAAGCCGTATGCAGGAAATCGACAGGTTGGAAAATATTGAAAAGCAGGTTTCGCTTTCAAACCGCGCTCCTTCCCTTGATTTATCAGTAACCTGGTCAAGTTCAAATTTTGATCCATTTGCCGATTCTCTTACCGGAACCGCCACGCTCAGCATTCCAATTGACCGCTGGATACCCGGCACAAGAGCAAGTCAGACAATACGCGGCGCGCGGGATTCACTGGAAAAGGCAAGGCTGGATCTTCAGATTGCACAGGATGCCGCCATAAAACAAATCCGCTCATTGACAGCTAACCTGTACAATTCCTGGGATTCGGTAGAGATCGCCAGATTCAGCGCCGGAATCGCCGAACAGAATTACCAGCTTACAGACCTGGGTTTCAGAAACGGAACGGTGGAGTCGCTTGTTCTGGAAGACGCCCGCAATAATTATGCCAATGCCAGACAGCGCCTGCTTCAGAGCGAGCTGTACTATTTAAATTTAACCCTGGATCTAAGCGCGGCGCTGAACATGGACTGGAAAGAATTAACCAGGGCTTATGGAGTTTCAAGTGAAAAAAGGTAAAAACGTAACCGTGGTAATAGTTTGTCTTGTTGTTTTGTTTGCAGCTCTCATCGCTTTCACAATATTGCGTCCTGAGAAAACTGCCGCCCCCCCCGCCGGCCAGGGCGGACAGGTAACGCAGGGCGCAGCCCGCCCCCAGCAGTCGGCGCGTAACGCAACAGTGGTAAGGGTTACAAATGTTGAACAGGGCACTATTGAACAGAGCGTTGTAATAAACGGCGATGTGCTTGCCCGCAATCAGGTTTCGATATTTCCTTCCGTAAGCGGGAAACTTGTAGAAGCCAGGCTTGGGATTGGAGATCGTGTAACAGGCGGCTCGACAGTTG
This sequence comes from Treponema sp., assembly GCA_009777535.1. GTDB lineage: Bacteria > Spirochaetota > Spirochaetia > Treponematales > Breznakiellaceae > WQXQ01. Next base: position 24,921 of record WRLP01000002.1, on the reverse strand, counting down.
CAATGGTGGATCCTTCCAGGCCGGGAGAGGTTTATTCCCATAGTCCGGTTATTTCTACCATTTCTGGAACAGTTCTGCAGGCGCCCTTTAATATCGGCGATACCCTTACTACCCAGTCGGCTGTTTATGTTGTTGGAGACCTTACTTCCCTGCTTGTGGAAACCTTTGTACCGGAACGATTTGTCTCGACCATAAGGCCGGGTCTTAGGGCGCAGGTTCAACTGGAAGCCGTACCGGGCGAAACATTTTTGGCCGAGGTAGTGGAAATAAGCCCTGTGCTCGATCCTTCCAGCCGTACCCTGCGGATACATCTTCGTTTTATAAATCAGGGGCAAAACGGCCAGGATTCCCGGATTAAAGCGGGTATGTTCGCGACCATCACCCTGGTTACAAACAGCAGAAATAATGTGCCGCTGATTCCCAGGGTATCGGCAATTAACTCCTACGGCTCCTGGTTTGTGTTTACCGTCGATGAAGACAATATTGCGCAGCGGCATAATGTGGAACTGGGAATAGAAAACGAAGATTTTTTTGAAGTGTTAAGCGGAGTTGATCTTGGAGACAGGGTTGTAAGCGTGGGACAGAACTTTCTTTCAACCGGCGATCCTGTCAGGATCGTGGAATAGCGGAGATACCGATGAATATATCCGGGTATTCAGTAAAGCGGCCGGTTACAATAGTTATACTGTACGGCCTGGCATTGGGCATCGCCGCAACCCTTGTCCCAAACCTGGCAGTTGATCTTTACCCTTCTGTTCAGCGTCCGGTATGCTCTGTGTTTACCCGCTTTCCGGGCGCCGGCCCCGCGGACGTTGAACGCAATGTAACTGAACGGCTGGAGCGATCCCTCTCATCTTCCAGGGGGCTTGTAAACATGACCAGCAATTCCCAGTTTGAAATGAGTGTTATCTCCCTGGAGTTTGCCTACGGTACCGACATGGACAAGGCGGTGGCCGACGCCCAAATACTTGTGAACCGCCTTGTTAACTCACTGCCAGATGATGTTCAAACCCCCATAGTGCGGCGCTTTGATATGAGCGCCATGCCGATTATGCGCCTTGTTGTACGCGGCAACTATCCGCCGGATCAACTGCGGATTTTCGCAGAAGATGAAATCCAATCCGCAATTGAACGCATAGAAGGAGTGGCCGCCGCCGATGTTACAGGCGGTACTACACAAATTGTAAGGGTGGAAGTTTCCCTTAACCGCCTGGCGGCCTTTGACCTTACATTAAACGATATATCAAATTCGCTGAGAGGGCAGAGCATTCTTTCTTCCGGCGGAAACCTCAGGCGCGGCACCCGTGAGTATCAGATTATGACAGTCGAGGAACTGGTAAACATCGACCAGATAAAGCGGCTGGTGGTCAAAACCGTTACCACTTCTTCGGGAGGCGCAGGGCAGGCAAATCGTTCACAAACAGTGCGCCTGGAAGATGTTGCCGATGTGGGCATTGGCTACAACGAAAACGCCTCCAGGGTTCATGTTAACGACCAAAGCGGCGTATACATTCAGGTTACCAGCGAAAGCGACAGCAATCAGATAAAAGTGTCAGATAACGTAAGGGCTGCCCTCGAAGATATCAACACTTCCCTGCCCCAGGGCATAACACTGGAAGTGCTTTCAGATAACACTTCAATGATCAGGGCGACGATGGATCAGGTTTATTCCAATGCATTCCAGGGCGCGTTCATGGCAATGCTGATATTGTTGCTTTTTTTAAGAAATATAAGGGGAACTTTGATTGTCGGCCTTTCAATTCCCATTTCACTTCTTCTTACATTGATGTCCATGTCAGTTTTCGGCTTTACACTGAATCTGATTACCCTGACAGGCTTGATCATGGGAATGGGAATGACCGTAGACGCCTCTATTGTAATCCTGGAAAACGTTCATATGTACAGGGAAAGGGGTGCCAAGTCCGCTGTTGCGGCAATTCTTGGAAGCCGTGAGATGCTCAGGGCCATTACCGCTTCCACCGCCACAACAGTTTGTGTGTTCATTCCGCTTATCATTTATAAAAATAACCTGCGTGAAATGGGGCTATTGTTCAGCGATCTTATTTTTACCGTGGTTATATCCCTGATTGTATCAATCATTGTTGCCGTAACCCTTGTTCCCAGTCTTTGCGGTTCAATTCTTCCCCTTAATACCCGCAAACAGAAACCCCTGAAAAATCGTTTTATTAAAAAAATAGATGACAGCATAGAAAACTTTCTCTGCGCCCTTGAAAATAAATACCGTATTGCACTTGAATACTGCCTTTCGCACAGGGTTATACTGCTTGTTCTTATACTTCTTGTTTTAATTTATTCCCTGTTGCAGTTCGGCGGCATCGGCATGAATTTGTACGCACGAATGCGTACCGATGATAATGTAAACATTAATGTGGCAATGCCAAGGGGAACGGCAATTGATGTCACCGAGCAGGTGCTTTTTGATATACAGGATGTTATAAAGCAGGAAATAGACGGATACCGGAATATTATCCTGACAGCACAGCGCAGCGGTACAAACCAGGGCTCTATTCAGATAACGCTTCCTCCGCCGGCCCAGCAGACAGACACTCCTGACATAATAATCCGCAAACTGACTCCCTTTATAAACACGATCCCGGGCGCACAGGTAAGTTTCAGGGCGGGGCGCGGCATGGGATCAGGCTCTCCCATAGATATCGCGGTAAGTTCCAGAAATTATGACGCTATAATGGACACTGCCGATGAAATTTTGCAGATAATTACCCGTAATCTGCCGGAAATAGAAAATCCGGCAATAAATATTGATGAAGGCGCGCCCCAGTTACGGATCGAAATTGACAGGGACAGGGCGGCGAGCTTTGGACTTTCGCTTACGTCGATAGCGAACGAAATTCGTACGGCAATGGACGGGAACAATGTTACCACAATGAGTCGCGGAGACAGGCTGTTGGACGTTCAGGTGCGGCTGCGTGCAGAAGATCGCATGAGCCTGCCAAACCTTGACGCTGTTTTTGTAATGAGCCGGGGGGGGACGCGCGTTCCACTGTCCAATGTTGCCAGAATTGTCGAAGGCCGCGCCCCAACTTCAATCCGCCATGAAAAGCAGGCACGCGTTATTCGCGTAACAGGTGATCTAGCGCCCGGAATCGCGGCGACCGAAATGCAGGGGCGCCTTGAAGAAACAATAAAACAAAACTTAATTCCCCGTGAGGGCGTAACGGTACGTTTCCTTGGAGAGGCTCAGGAAATTCAGTCATACTTCAGGCAGTATTTGGTAATTATCGCCGTTGCCATCTTCCTTGTTTTTGGAGTCATGGCAAGCCAGTTTGAATCCTTTGTTGACCCATTTATTATTTTTTTTACCATTCCGATGCTTTTTATCGGCGTTATATGGATATACAAATTCACCGGCCAGGCCATGTCCATGTTTTCTGTTATCGGCATTATTGCCTGTATAGGTGTTGTCGTTAACAGCGGAATTGTTTTGGTTGACTATACAAATACTCTGCGCTCCCGCGGCATGAAGGTCCATGAAGCCTGTCTTGAAGCAGGCCGCAGGAGGCTGCGCCCAATTCTTATGTCGAGTTTTACAACAATCCTATGCATGGTTCCCATCGCCTTTTTTCCGGGAGCAGGGGCCGATACAATTCAGCCCATCGGCAAAACCTTTGTCGGCGGCCTTGGCGTCAGTACTTTTATGACGCTTTTTATCGTTCCTGTTATGTATTCGGTTCTTAATTCCAGGCGTAATAAAGTGAAAAATGCCGTTTTGACAGAAATGCCGGATACAGCGGAATAACAGTGGAAAAACTGAAGGCCGCCATTATCGGCCTGGGCCGGATCGCAAGCCTGCTTGAAGATGATAAGCTGAGGGAAAAACCATGTACCCACGCCGGAGCAATTGCCGCCGATCCTGACTGTATTCTTGTCGCAGGCTGCGATATGGACGCGGAACGCTGCAGTCTTTTTGCAGAAAAATGGAATGTGCCCGTTTACGCCGATGCCGCTGAAATGATAAGCGCTCATGCTCCGCAGATACTTGTAATTGCTACCCACGGCGACAGCCATTATCATTACTGCCGCCTGGCGGCAAATTACGGAGTTCCGGTAATAATCTGCGAAAAACCCCTGGCAGATAATATAAAAGAAGCGCGGAAAATAGCGGCTCTGGCCAATTCAAACAATGGTTTCCCTGTTATAATCACAAACCATGAGCGCCGTTATTCGCAGGATTATATCAGAGCACGAGCTGTATTAGCCGAAGAAAAACTGGGCAGGCTTTTGTGCGTAAATGCAAAGCTCTGTATGGGCATCAAAAAACGGCTTGTCGATGTTTTCTGGCATGACGGAACACATTTGGCAGACGCGATTATGTTTTTAACAGATTCGGTATTAAAACACAAAAAAAGATGGGGTGCAAAATTACATTCCACTTCCGGAACCGCCTGGCTGGAAGGCAATCTGTTAAAAGAAAAAATTGATGCAGGCAGCTGTAACCCCATGCCAATTCCGGTGATAATGGAAATCGGCGCCGGCCGCGATCACCTGGTTTTCGAGATGGAGTTCTCCTGCGAAAAAGGCCGTCTGCATATTGGCAACAATGTATTTGAAATTTGGGAAAGCCTGCCCAGCCCCTATGCGGAAAAATTTCGCTCTCTTAAAAAAAACGGTGAAACCTTCACAGGCCCCACGGGTTATTTCTCCAACATGATAAAAGACGCATGTTTTTGCGCCCGCAATCCGGGAACCATACCACGCTCCAGCTCCGCAGACGGATTGCGTGTAATCGAGTATCTAAATGCCGTAAGGGCATGGAAATAATAAGGAGATATGTCTATGAAAAAGATCATCATATTTACACTTACAACCATTCTTTTGTTAAGTGCGGTAGCCTGCACTAGAAAATCTGCTGCAAAAACGGCGGGAAACATCGAACTTATCATTTTTGCCGCCGCCTCAATGACTGAAACGCTGGAGGAAATATCAGGCCTGTATGCGGAAGCCTCGCCTAATGTAACGCTGGTGTTCAATTTTGACTCTTCGGGCACGCTTAAAACTCAAATCCAGGAAGGCGCGGACTGCGACCTTTTCATTTCGGCGGGAATAAGACAGGTGGATCAGCTTGATATCACCTCATCACCTAACGTAAACACGGAAGGATTGGATTTTATTCTTGAAGCCTCACGGATCAATCTGCTGGAGAATAAGGTAGCACTGGTTGTTCCGGAGGGCAACCCCAAGAGTGTAGGCAGCTTTTATGATTTGGCGGAAAAACTTAAAAGCGGAAGTATCCTGATGGCAATGGGTAACAGTGATGTTCCTGTAGGCCAGTATACGCAAATGATTTTCGAATACTTCCGGTTAAATGAAGTTGCCCTTTCAATTTCCGGTGTGTTAACATACGGTACAAATGTAAAAGAAGTAACCACGCAGGTTGTGGAAGCCAGCGTAGACTGCGGCATTGTGTACAGCACCGACGCATTCAGCGCCGGACTGGAAATTATTGATACCGCTACCCTGGAAATGTGCGGACAGGTAATCTATCCTGCGGCTGTTCTTAAAACAAGTAAAAACTCCGGCGCAGCCCAGGCGTTTCTCGATTATCTGACAGGCGACGAAGCAATAACCGTGTTTAGAAAAGTGGGGTTTTCTCCGGCCTTTACGGAGAGGTAATGGCTATATGGATTTGTTTCCGCTCTGGAACTCACTTCGCATTGCTGTAGTTAGTACGATTATTGTTTTTTTCATCGGTATTTTTGCCGCATATTATGTGTCGCGTTTATCGCGTATAATAAAGGGAATTATTGATGCGTTATTCACCCTTCCCCTGGTACTTCCTCCGACAGTTTGCGGTTACTTTTTACTCTTGCTTTTTGGAAACAGACGCCCCCTGGGCATGTTTCTGGCGCAGTTCGGTATTAGATTCGTGATGACATGGTACGGAGGCATACTTACCGCCGCTGTAGTCGCGTTTCCGCTGATGTACCGCACGGCGAGAGGCGCATTTGAAAGTTTTGATGAAACTCTTGTAGACGCCGCCAAAACGCTTGGCGTGGGCAATATTGTAATTTTCTGGCGGATCCGTATGCCGATATGCCGTCAGGGAATGTTGGCAGGTACCGTTCTGGCTTTTGCCCGCGCCCTCGGTGAGTATGGAGCTACGAGTATGCTCATCGGGTATACGCCAAGGAGAACGGCGACCATACCTACCACGGTGTATCATTTTTGGCGCACAGGCAACGATTCCGCCGCGCTTAAATGGGTGCTTGTCAGTATCAGTATCAGCGCTCTGGTGCTGGTGGCGGTTAACTTATTGCAGCCGAAACCAGGCCGTCAGTAGCTCATAACAGGGAGATCACCTTGAAGCAGATAAAAACAACGGACGCTGTCGGGCATGTACTGTGTCATGATATTACTCGCATAATCGGCGGCGTTACAAAGGACACTCCGTTTCGCAAGGGACATGTGGTTAGCGAAAAAGACATTCCTGTGTTGCTTTCACTGGGCAAGGAGAGTCTGTTTGTCTGGGAACCCCGGGAAGGTATGCTTCACGAAAACGAGGCTGCGGAGATTTTATACAAACTTTGCGCAGGTGATAATATGCACCCTAATGAAATAAAAGAGGGGAAAATTGATATCATCGCCGGTTGTGATGGTGTTTTCCTGGTCGACACCTCTCGTCTACACGCCATTAATGCCCTTGGAGAGATGATGATCGCAACTCGCCACAGCGGATTTCCTGTTCAAAAAGGAGATAAGCTGGCAGGCACAAGGATCATTCCTCTGGTTATCAGCAAGGAAAAAATGGCTGAAGCGCGGGCAATCGGCGGCGGTGTACCGCTGTTTACACTGCGTCAATTCATTCCGAAAAAGGTTGGCATTATCAGCACCGGCAATGAAGTTTTTTACAATCGAATCTTGGATTCCTTTTCTCCTGTGGTTGAGGAAAAATTGAAAGAATACGGAGCGGCAGTCTTATCAAAAATTATTTTACCTGATGCACCGGAAGAAATAACGGTAAGTATCCTGTCGATGATACAAAACGGCGCTGATATGGTTATATGCACAGGCGGCATGAGCGTTGACCCTGATGACCGCACACCTGCGGCAATAAAAAATACAGGAGCGAACATTGTAAGTTACGGCGCGCCTGTATTGCCAGGAGCGATGTTTATGCTTGCTTATTTTGATGGGAAAATTCCTGTTATGGGACTGCCTGGCTGCGTTATGTATGCCAGGCGGACAATTTTTGACATTGTTCTTCCCAGATTGTTGGCAGATGTGCCAATTACCGCCGATGATCTTGCCGTGTTGGGGCACGGCGGTCTTTGCCTGAATTGCGCGGCTTGTACCTACCCCAACTGCGGCTTCGGCAAGTGAGTCCGTTTGTGCTCCAATGTCCCGGTATTTTTAACAAGCAAAATTTCCGAAAGAATGGCAACGGCAATTTCAGCCGGCGCCTCGTCCGCTATGTTCAATCCAATCGGGGCGTAAACTTTATCAAGTAATTCCTGCGGAACGCTTTCGCCGCGCATTTTTGCCATAACCTCTTTCACCTTCGCGGCGCTTCCTATCATGCCGGTGTATTTAAGAGGCTTTTTCAGGCACCAGCGCAGAGCCTCGGCATCAGTCTCATGCCCCCTTGTGCAAATAACGGCATAATCGCAGCCGGCAACCGGATCGGATTTTTCGTATTCTTCCGGGTTGCAAATAACAAACCGAGCGCTGTCAAAACATTCGGCAAATTCCCTGCGATCCTCGATTACTGTTACGAAAAATCCGGTAAGAGCCGCTATCTTTGCCAGGCTCTGCGCGATATGGCCGCCGCCGAAAATCGCCAGTCCCGCCTGACTTCCCAGGACATTTATAAAACCTTCCATACCGCCTCCGCATGACATTCCATGTTCGGCGTGGTCAAATGAAAACCGGAACACGGCCGAACCGTTTTTTATTGCCTGAACAGCCTGTTTTATCAGACGGTGTTCCGACTCCCCGCCGCCGACAGTCCCGGCACTTGTACCATCAGACAATACAGCCATAACCTGTCCGGGACTGGCGGGAGAGCTGCCGTGCGTCGCAGTAACTGTAACCAGGGCGGCTTTTTTACCATCAGCGGTATGCCGCGCGGCAAACGCGAGAACATCTTGAATCATAAGGAATCTCTCCTTTTGTTTTGTAAATAAAAATATGTCTCCAGGGCGGCGCCGCCGATACAGCGGGCCTTGTCAGAAATCGCGCGCCAATCCACGTCAGTGCGCGGGTCAATGTCGGCGGCCTTCATTCCTTTTTGAACATCAATTCCGTCACGGATCAATCCACGCAGAAGGCCGGTGAACGGAGCTTTTACGGCCTCTGTACATACGGCAAACACAATTTCGCCATGTTCTACAACATCGCCGATCTGTTTGCGGCACACAATGGTTCCGCTCACCGGAGCGCGCAAAACACGCTCGGCGTTTTTTCCTTCTATGTCGCCGGGAATACCTGTATCAGCTTTAGCACAACCATTCAATATCAATCTGCCAAGGTCATTGCCCCTCATTGTTTCTATTACGGCATGTACGTCAACCCCGGCGCAAAAACCCGGCCCCAGTGCAATTGTAATACAGGCCATGTCCATATTTGTACCGAGGTTTCTCTTGGCCAGAATTGCGTCTATTACTGCAGACGGCCCAATATTCCGTATTGTTTCACCTAACGGGTCTATCAGCAGCGGAACTTCCCCTGCCCGCCTGCAGCTTTCAATCTCATCAATTTTATTTATTTTACGGCACATAATGTCTTCCACCTGCGCAACGCCGTCATACACCGCTTCGCAAAGCGCCGCCCCTCGCCGAATCGCCGTGGGGATTGCTGTTTCCAGTATCACCACGGGAAACCCTGCGCGGTGGAACTTTTGAACCACGCCTGTTGCAAGATCGCCGCCGCCGCGCACTACTATTCGCTGCGTAAATTCCACGCTTACACCTCCTGCCAGATGTTCCGGTGAACGCTTCCGTACAGCAACCGGTTAAAACGCAAGGGGTATTTTTGTTTTATGGTCTGTAAAAGAGTCTGCGCAGCTCCGGCGCCCTGATCATCATCAACCTGATTAACTAGCAGATAACATTTTCCAGCGCTGTTTTTGAACATTCCACTCGGTGCGCAGACCATTGTTTCCAGCGCTTCCATCGTTATCGTGCCGCCCTCGTTCAGGCCGGTAAGCGATAAAAATTCCGGCAGATGGTTAACAACAGAAGCATCCGCTGCCCTGCCAAGTGCGTTCATCGTTACAACTCCGATTGTATGTGTACAAAATGCAGGAACGACCGGCTCATTTTCCCGCCATCCCTTGCAGGGCAGGGAACGCGAGCCATCAGCTTCAAAAATAACAATGTCATATTCAGGTAATAAAGCGGCAAGCTCCTTTTCTGGAAGCGCTTCCAGTTTACCCGTTTCTGAGTTCAAGCGGCCGGTACAGCAAACACCGTCAACATTCAAGGGAAACATCCTGGCAGTGGGCGTTACCAGTACCTTTTGCTCACGCAAGTGGATGGCGAGAAGCTCGATCAATGAAGTTTTTCCGCCGCATCCGATAACCGCGGCTATACTGCCTTTAGATATATCCAACAAATTTTCAATGGCCATTAAATTCCATTCTTGCACATCTTGTTTGTTGTGTATACTTTAATATAGGGAGCCAATTATGGTTGATGTATCGAACAAGGAAACGACATTGCGAACTGCTGTTGCCGGGGGCGAGATCACGATGAACGAGCAAGCATTCCGCGCCGTAATCGAAGGGAATATAAAAAAAGGAGATGTTTTCGGTGCCGCCCGGATAGCGGGAATTTTAGCCGCAAAAAAAACATCTGGCCTTATTCCGCTTTGCCATACGCTTGTTATGGAATTTTGTTCTATTGGTTTTACGCCAGTCGAAGACAGCTTGACCATAAAAACAAGATGCACGGTCAAGGTTACCGGCAAAACAGGAGCTGAAATGGAAGCCCTTACCGGCGCCGCTGTTTCGCTTTTAACGATTTATGATATGTGCAAGTACCTCGACCGTTCCATTATTATCGGGAATGTAAGGTTGATGGAAAAATCCGGCGGAAAAAGCGGGCATTACATTTACAAAGAGGCGCAATGACCGATTCATTCGGCAGAACGATAAATTATCTGCGCCTCTCCATTACAGACCGGTGTAATCTACGATGCGTGTACTGTATGCCACCTGATGGTGTGCGGCTTTTTCCGCGCGAGCAGATACTGACATTCGAGGAAATCGTGCGGCTTTGCGGCATATTTGCCGGATTGGGAATTAACTATATCAGGGTAACCGGCGGTGAACCAATGGCGCGTAATGGCGCCGCAAACCTGATACGAAAACTTAAAGCTGTTAATAATATTCAACAAGTGGCGATGACTTCTAACGGCATCCTCTTGTATGATCATCTTGAAGAATTGACAGATGCTGGATTGGATTCCCTTAACATAAGTTTGAATACATTGAACGAAGAAACTTTTCGCCGCATTACCCTAAGCGAAGGTTTGCATAAAGTGCTTGCTGCTCTCGACCACGCCGCAGCAAGCGGCCTTCCTGTCAAGGTAAACTGTGTACCTTTGCAAAACATAAACGAGCAAGAGATTGTGCAAATTGCCGCCCTGGCAAAAGACAGGAACATAGCCGTACGGTTCATTGAATTGATGCCAATGAGCTGCGGCGGTGATTTTGAAGCAGTTCCCGCCGATGAGGTCTTGGCGGCGCTGGAAAAGGCATACGGGACGCTTACGCCTTTTACCGGCAGACTGGGCAACGGACCTGCCGTCTATTACGAGGCGAAAAACTTCCGCGGCAAACTTGGATTTATCAGCGCTTTAAGCCATGAGTTTTGTAAAAGCTGCAACCGTCTGCGTCTGACAGCCGGGGGCATATTAAAGCCTTGCCTTGCCGCCGGCACGGGATTAGACTTGAAAAACATGATGCGCACCGGAGCGTCAGATGCTGATATTGTGTTGGCAGTGAAGGGACTTGCCGCTGAAAAACCATTACGGCATGGGTTTGAATATTCGTATAAAAACGGACAACAGGAAATGTTCCGCATCGGGGGATAGTTAAAGGGCATGGGTAAAATTATCGCGGTTTGTATAAGCGCCGAAAAAGGTACCCCAAAGATTAATATCGGCGAAGCGGAGTTTGTTGCAGGGCACGGCATAAAGGGGGATGCTCATGCCGGTAACTGGAACAGGCAGGTTAGCCTGCTTTCTTCTGAAAAAATTAAAAGTTTTCAGGCGCAGGGCGCAGTAATTGAAAGCGGAGCGTTTGGTGAAAACATAACAGCCGAAGGCATAGATTTCAGCTCACTGTCCGTAGGTACTGTACTGGAGTGCGGCAGCGTCGCCCTGGAAATTACCCAGATAGGCAAGGAATGTCATAACCATTGCGACATTTTTCACCGCATGGGGGACTGCATAATGCCGCGTGAAGGAGTGTTTGCAAAAGTCCTTGCCGGCGGCGTAATAAAAACAGGAGATGAAATAGTTGTCGCCAGAAAATAATTACCGCGTTGGTATTATAACCAGCAGCGATTCATGCGCCGCCGGAGAGCGCGAAGACATCAGCGGAAAAGTGATTAAAGAGATAGTGATTTCCAACGGCTGCCGGGTGGAAAGCCATTCAATCTTACCTGACGAGCAAGAGTTGATTGAACAGGAACTGGAGCGCCTGTGCGACACAGTGAAAGTTGATTTGATACTGACAACCGGCGGCACGGGTTTTTCCCCGCGGGATTGTACGCCCGAGGCTACACTGGCTGTCGCACACCGGATTGCGCCCGGAATAGCGGAAGCGATACGGCAGCACAGCATGACGATTACCAAACGCGCTATGTTAAGCCGCGCTGTTTCCGCCATTAGGGGAAAAACCCTGATTGTAAACCTGCCGGGAAGCCCAAAGGCCGTGCGTGAGTCGCTCGAATACATCATTGATGAACTGGGGCACGGACTGGATATTTTGACAGGGCGTGATGGAAGCTGCGCAGACCACAAGGACACTGAAAAATTAAAAATATAAAATCATTACCCTTAATATCTACGCTGCTTGATTCTCAAAGTAAAATCAGCTAGGATGTAGAAACGGGGGGTTGGATAGCGGCTATTCCGTCTGCTTTGGGAGCAGAAGGTCGGGGGTTCAAATCCCCCCTCCCCGAAAAATATAACTAAATAACTTCCCTTTGTACTCCGCCGAAATCTACGTTTGGTATCGCTGGTGTCGACTCTGAAGCCGCTTTATTTTCCGCCTTGATGGCCTCGTACACTTCCTGCCGGAATACCTTAATGCTTTTGGGAGCATCAACTCCAATACGGACTTGATCACCTCTTATTTCGATAATTGAAACGGCGATATTGTCGCCGATCATGATTTTCTCGTTTACCTTCCTTGATAAAATGAGCATATTAGTTCCTCACTCCGGCAAGTTCAGTTAAAATATCATGCTTTGTGTTCCATCGATCATCAGAAAGAACAACCTGCTTTCCTGTTCTGTTATCACGATTAATAATCAATGGGCCTTGAAGATTTGCAGTTATATTTTTACCGTCAGCAGGTATTGTAACAATCGAGAAAATGAGCGCTTTTTCAGGTGAATGAATATTAATCTCTGCCATATCTTCGTTTGGTATATTTACTTCATAATCAGGACGGAAAACAAATGGATTGATCAGAACAAATGCTACATGCTCCATATCCATTGATTGAAGCCAATAAAACGGCTGCTGCTCAGCATCCAATAATACATAATCCCTTAAATTCTCGAATCCAAAAAGCCCCTGGGGAAAAATAATTTTTTGCCGTTCATCGACATCGATAAGACCATAAGCCTTGGTCATCAGTTTCACAACAATCTCCTTATCTTAGAAAGTCAAGTAATGACGGTGGCAGGATTCTTGCCGCTGTCTGCAAAGTAGCCTGATGAGCCAGCTGCATCCATTTGAGATCGGTGGCAGCGTCCGCCATATCAATTCCTGTTTCTCTGGAAAGCATGCTTGTTACATCCGGGATTTCCCTGTTAATCCTGTGCCACGCCATTTCAGCCCGTTCCTGACGGCTGCCTATTTCTGCCATTCTTGCGGTAAGATTATTCAATGCCAAATCCATGCCCGCTATTCCCTGGCTTCCGATAAAATCTTGATCGCCGCGCATCATCGCATCACGCAACCGCAATACCATGTCAAACATCGAGCCGCCAAAAACACGGGCTGAATTACTCCAGTTGGGAGCATTGTTTTCCATATTCCCGTTGATGATTCCAAGATCGCGCAGGATTGTAGCACCGCCCACCTTGTCTTCGGCACGGATAAGATGCGGCGTGGTTCCTTCAAGAACGAGGCCTCTCGTTGTTGGGTCTATGTTTGCTTTTACAGGAGCCGAAGAATCATTTATCTTTGCCACAATAGCCGGCAGCGTATCTCCTACAGCAACGGCTATTTCGACACCGTCAATATAAAACGCACCTGGTTCATTTACCCTGTAGTCTGTCGCATCAACATGCGAAAAAACCTGCATTTTTTCGGCCCAAAACGCTTCGCCTCCGCCTATATCCAAATCCAAAAATGTACGATCGCCAATTTCTGTTCTCCTTGCCGCACCGGCACCGCGGTATTCAACACGGACAATCATGTTATCACCGCCGCCCTGGACTGTTCCTTCTACTATGCGAAATGGTTCTGTAAAGACCTTGTCTCCCGCGAACATCTGCTTTATATCAGGCCCTGTCTTGTTGGAAATTGACACAAATTCTTTTAACAGTTCGTTTATCTCGATTCCCATGAGTTTTAGATCATCGGGTGTGTAAACGCCGTTAGCTCCGGTTACAGCCAGCTCTCGTATTCTTTGAATGATCGAATTGGCTTCGTTCATGTAATCGTATGTAACATTATAATGATCCATCGCATACTTGGTATTGCTCTCGAAACGGTATAACCGTGCAAGAAATGATTCGTAGCGCACTGCATGAGAGGCGGCAATCGGATCGTCCCTTAATTCATTGAGTCTGTTTTGAGCAGCAATCTTGGACTGCATATTGGCGACAGACTCTTCCTGCCTGCGCAAATAAAACTGAATATCAGTATTTGGCATATCGCTGGAAATTCTTCTCATGGTTTTACCTCACTTCCTAAACACCCATACGGTTAATTAATGTATCCAGCATGGTATTTACAACTGTAATAAAACGAGCTGCGGCATTGTATCCATGCTGAAAACGGAGCATATTGGACAGTTCTTCGTCCATATTTACGCCGGAAATTGACTGGCGCATATCATGCAACTGCTTCATAATGCGGTTTTCAGTTTCAAGAGCCCTGCCCGACTGTTCACCCAAAAGCGCAATGCGCCCCACAGAATCGGCGAAATAATCATCGAAGGTTGAAAGCTGTCCAACCATTACAGGACTGTTTCTAATCAGCGCTATTTGAGCGGCGGCATCGCCGTTGCCCGGATTGGCGGGGTTTCCGTTATAACCAAAACCCGCGGCCACAGAGCTGGGATCCCTGACTAATGCAGGGTTAACCTCTATCCAGCCTGATGGGTGGGCAACAGGAGCCAGAGCATAATCTTCGGCGCCGCCGCGAAGGCTGTTTACTGCATCTGCCTGCTCCCATGTAAAGGCTCCGTCTGGGCCGGAGGCTTCAAGAAGCCCGGCGTATCCTACAAGGAAATGCCCGGAATCTTCAACATGGCGGATAACAAAATCAGGGTTTTCCCTTACTCCGTTAATGGACTGGGCAGGCGTCGCCTTTAATGAAATATTTCCATCCCTGTTCAGTCTTGCTACAACTTCCGCTCCTGAATTATTCATTCTTGTTATAATATCAATTACGGTATCCGTTGAATAATATGGAACCTGAACCTGACCGTCCGCACCTGCAAGGGTAATTACCCCTTCCAGCCCCGGCTGCGCCTGTGATTCAAGGGTATTCAGGCCGTTTATCCGGTAAATATAACTGGAATCGAAAACCCCGTTGCCGGAACGGTCATAATTTCCGTTAACATTGGTAACAAAGGGATATTCAGAAAAAAAGTTAAGACCGGTTCTTCCATTTGCTCCGTGAGCCTCGCTGTGTATCTCGTTGACTAAATCAGTAAAATTCATGGTCATGTTATCAAGCGTTTGAACCTCATGTTCAATGGTAACATCACGCAGTTCCATCAATGCTCCAAGGGAACCCTTGGTAAAAACTATATTGTGCCTTGTATCCTGCCAATAGATGTGCGCATAACCTTCGGTATCAATTCCCTTGTGCATATCAAATTGACGTCCGATTTGCCCCTGCACAAGAATATGGCCTGATGTATGAACCATGAATTCGTCCGGGTCTCTTTGATCCACCGTAACATCAATTATTGATGACAGCTTGTCAACCAAAAGGTCACGGCGATCCATCAAATCATTCGGATTATCACCCTGTGCTTTTATTCTTTGAATATCACCGTTAAGGGCGGCAATCTGGCGGGAGAGTTCATTTACTGTCGCTACCGTCATCTGAATATCAGAAT
Organism: Treponema sp.; assembly: GCA_009777535.1. Classification (GTDB taxonomy): domain Bacteria; phylum Spirochaetota; class Spirochaetia; order Treponematales; family Breznakiellaceae; genus WQXQ01. The sequence goes on along the minus strand of WRLP01000002.1, from coordinate 9,407 downwards.
CAACCTGTGTTTGCAGGCGTTTAAGATTGTGATAATGATTATGAATGCCGTCAATAAGGGTTTTTCCCCGCTCCAAAACAGCAGTTCTGAATTCCATATCCGCCGGATGATTGGAAAGCTCCTGCCATGCATCCCAGAATGTATCCATCTTGCTGCGAACAGAGTTATCGCCAGTTTCAAGATAAAATTGCTCCATCTCGCGGATATAACGATCCCTTACAGACCAGTATCCTTCCCCCGATGCCTGGGCAACAATTCTTCTGTCTAAAAGCTCGTCGCGGATTCTCTCGATTCTGCTTACTACAACACCCTGCCCTATCTGCCCGGGTGTTTCCTCACGGTTCAGGCCTGGCAGATAAATCGGCTCAAAAGGCACCAGTAAAACCCGCTGTCTCGAGTACCCTTCAGTATTAAGATTATCCAGGTTATGACCGGTGGTGTATTGCGCCTGCTGATGGGCATGCAAGCCCCTTCTGCCTATTTCCAGCCCCATAAAAGTTGATGTCATAACCTCTCCTTAAAAGCGCTTGTTAAGCACAATGCTGCGCATATCGTGGGATAAATGAGTACCATCGGATGTATACATTTTTCCGCTTCTGTCCGGAAAAACCAGTTTGAAAAATTCAGAAAGACTTTCCCTTATGTTTATCAGGTGATGCATAAAAGCGTCGTTTGTAAGGCGCATTTTCAGCGCTTTGAGTTTAAGGCTGCGGTAAATGTCGGTTAGATCATTACGCTGCTCGGCTGGGAGAAGCGCTGTCATGGCATAGAATTGCCCCTTCGGATCGGGCATCCTGTTGGTTTTCTTTTTCCCGTCGCCTGTATTAAAATCGTGAAAAAGCCCTTCCCGTTCCTTTTCCAAAGCCAGGATTTCGCTTTCCATGGCGCTGATAGATGAAAAATGGCCTTCAAAATCGGTCCATTCCCTTTTGGACACGGCATCCTGCATCTTCTTTTGAAGATCCGTCGCGTTTTGGATCAATTCCGTCTCTTTAAGCAGTATTTCCCTGCATTTTTCGTAACTCATGACACCACCTCATTTTATATATCGGCGTAAACAAAATGATGGTTAAGAAGATTATTCCTTGTTCGGCAACCAACCGGGTTGCTGAACAAGTCCATTGACAAAGCCGGCTTGATTAAGCATAGTTAAGAAAACAACATGGTGGATGTAGCTCAGGGGTAGAGTCCAAGATTGTGGATCTTGTCGTCGCGGGTTCGAAACCCGTCATCCACCCATATGTTTTACTACGGGAAAATGCGGGTTTCGAAACTTTTTTGCGGCCTGAAGAAGCCGAATGGCTTCGTAAGGCAAACGCACAAGGATGTGCGTTTAGCAAAAAAGACGGCCTGGAAAGCCGAGACACGATGTCGAGGCTTGGAAGGCGAAACCCGTCATCCACCCTCAGAAACATATGCTTAAAACAATTTCTATAGCGATGTGCCGTTGCCCTTCCGGAGGCTGACGGCTGTGGCATTTATTTACGGACGCTTTGGCGTCGCCTTATGCGAATCCAAACCGTAACCGTACGCCGCGTTAGCGGCGATTTAATGAATTTCCTTACGGTCGCCGACCGAAGGAAGGCATGCCTCCGTCAAGGCAACGGCGCACCGCTTAGATGAGCCTGTATTAGCATATGTTTCTGAAATAACGAGGAAAGGAAGTATTACTAGCGTTCGTAGCTCACCTGGATAGAGCGCCAGACTTCGAATCTGGAGGTAGCAGGTTCGAGTCCTGCCGGACGCAGAAGAATTTTTACTTAAAAAAAATGTCTTGTTGACTGACATAAGAAATATATTTGTGATATTGCAGGACTCGAAACTTTTTTGCGACCTGGACGCCCGAACATGCACGGCAAAGCCGTGTAGATGAACAATGCAACACGGCGTGGCGCAGAGAAAAACATCATTTTTGAATAAATGCGCGAAGGCGCATATGCGGAGCATACGAAGCCTGAGCAGCGCGCCGTCGGTAGGCTTCGCAAGGCAAACGCACAAGGACGTGCGTTTAGCAAAAAAGACGGCCTGACAAGCCGAGACACGATGTCGAGGCTTGGAAGGCGAGTCCTGCCGGACGCAGAGTATTATTATTGACAAAAGGCACACAATGTACTAAAATAAAATACATGCGATTTATATGGAAAGAAGAAAAAAACGACCTGCTAAAGCAACATAGAGAAATCTCATTTGAACAGATTGTTTTATCTATCGAAAACAATAAAATAATAGATGTAATGGAGCATCCAAATCAGAAAAAGTATAAGGGGCAAATATTTATCCTTGTTGAAATTAATAATTATGTTTATATTGTTCCTGCTTCTATTTCAGCTTCAGGGGAAGAATGTAATTTGATAACAATTTATCCAAGCCGTAAATATACAAATAAGTATTTAGGAGATAAGAAATGAAAAAGGTGAATTATTTAGATGGTGAAGAAAAAAAACTCATAATGTCGCTTGAAAAAGATAATTGGAAACCAACGAAGGATATAGAAAGCTGGAAAACCCTATTATCCCAAACAGCAACCAATACATTAACAAAAGATCAACGTATGAACATTCGCATAACAAAACATGATCTTGACGGTGTAAAACTAAGAGCTGCTGAAGAAGGTCTGCCATACCAAACATTGGTTGCCAGCATTATTCACAAATATGTAACAGGAAGATTAACGGAAAAACAAAACAGTTAAGAAAATCTGTGATGGGGTTTTTATTGGCAAGTGGCGAAAGGCTGCTACCTGCCCCCTTCTCCCGAAGCCTTGGCAGTGCGCTGCACCACAGCATGGCGGTGCGAAAAATAAATTCCCATCGGCTCGCGGCTCGGAGAGACGCCAGCTGAGGCTTGTCAGGCGAGTCCTGCTGGACGAAGAAGAATGTTTCTTTGCGTTTACAAACATATTACGTGAAAAATTGAAAAATATTAAAAAATTGTGTTTTTAAGTGTATAAAATACCATACAATTAATAACCGTAGACAAAATAAAGAAATTTAATGTATAGTAAGATTATGGGAAATGAAGAATTATCGAAATATATCGTTATAGATCAGGGTATTCGCTTTGGGAAACCATGTATTAAAGGAACTCGAATAACTGTTGGGGATATTCTGCAGTGGCTATCAGAAGGAATTTCTGTTTCTGAAATATTGGATGATTATCCACCACTTCAAGAAATACATATATATTCTGCATTGGCTTTTGCTGCAAGACGAGAAGATATAACGAAAGTAGTCGAATTTGCCTGAAAATTTAATGAAAATAATACTTGATGCCAACATTTCGTGGAAGTTGGTAAGTAAATTAACCCCAATATTTGATGAATGTGCACATGTGGACCATATTGGTCTTAATGTTCCCGCTAATGACATGGATATTTGGAATTATGCTCTTGAAAATGGTTATATTATAATAACAAAAGATAATGATTTTTTAGATTTGTTAGATATTTGTGGATTTCCGCCAAAAGTTGTTTTGATAAGGACTGGAAATAACAGTAGCCAGGCGCTTTTGGAATTACTGATTAATGCAAAAGAAAAAATTGGAGATTTAAGAAATAGTAATATTGGATTGTTAGAAATAATAAATAGAAAATAAATTGTCAGTAAGAACGGAAACAATAGGACAAATCTGTAACAATTTAAGTTTGAGACGCAAACCACACTGAAACCGGAAACAAGCCAGGTTCAACCGCACTCGGACATTAAGCCCCCGCCGGCGATTCACTGCTTTGGCAATTGCTAAAATATATGCCCAAAAAATACAATGTAAGCGGCACGCCGTTAGCCCTGCCGGAGGCATCGGTGTGGATTCACCTAAGGCGACGCCAAAGCGTCCGTAAGAAAATGCCACAGCCGTCAGCCTCCGGCAGGGCTAACGGCGTGCCGCTTTATGTTATAGTTTCAGGCATATATTTATGCTGCTATCATAGCTGTGAAATTGCCCGCACATGCATATCCATCTGCGGGAACGGAATATGCAGCCCGGCTTCTTCTATCTTTTCCTTCATGTTGCGCATCTGATGCCAGTAGATGTCCCAGTAGAGCTGAACAGACGCCCAGGCGCGGATGGTGATTGTCACATAACTATCCTGCATTGCCTGCAGGATTACCTGCGGGGCCGGCTCCTGTAAAAACCTGGTTTCCGAAGTTATAATGTCCCGCATCACCTGAAAAGCGGTTTCCAGCGAATCGGAGTAAGATATGCGTACAGAAAGCTCCATCCGGCGCCGGCCATTGCGGGTAAAGTTTTTCAGCGGACTGCCCCAGATTGCTGAATTTGGAGCGGAAATGTAGATTCCATCCGGTGTTTCGAGAACAGTGGTAAACAGGCTGATATCCCGCACGGTTCCGCTGTATGAACCAAATTCGATAAATTCACCACAGCGGTAACTTCCTAAAAGCAGGATAATAATTCCGGCAGCAATATTACCCAGCGTATCCTTCATTGCAAGCCCGACTGCCAATCCTGCCGCGCCAAGAACGGCAAGGAGGCTCGATGTATTTACGCCAAAAACATTGAGTATCATTATCACACAGATAATAAATATACCGTAACGCACAATATGCCTGAGGATTGCGCCGACACTTTCGTTAACATTTAACTTTTGGGATGATGCCTTCTCGATAATTCTTCTGAATACCCTCGAAAGAACCGCACCAATAATTATAATCAATACTGATGCGACAACATTTTTAGCAAGCCCCAAAATGGAAGCGCTGTTTGAATTCCAAATACCGTACAAATTTTCCAACATATTGATTAAATTATAATCGCAGGGGAATTATCAATGCAATATGCCGTATGTAAGGTGATTGTATTTTTTCTTGACAAATCAAAATTTCTATCGGATTATAAAGAAAAGAAGGAGATGAACATATGCTGATTGGAATAAATCCGGTTATAAGCCCTGAATTGCTCGATGTTTTGTTTCGCATGGGGCATGGAGATGATATCGTCTTGGCAGACGCTTTTTTCCCCGGCGATTCAATGAATTCCCGTGTAATCCGGGCGGACGGTATAAAGGTTCCGGCTCTTTTGGATGGAATTCTTGCCCTGATAAACCTGGATTCCTTTGTTCCCCATCCGGTTGCAATGATGCAGCCTGTTCCACCGGACACTGTGGACGAATCCATCGAAAGATCTTACAGAGCGGTAATAGACGGCCGCTGGCCCGGAACTCCGGCTATTGAGCGCATAGAACGCTTTGCTTTTTACGAAAGAAGCAAAAAGGCATTCGCCGTGCTTATGACAGGAGAAACCGTCAAATACGGCTGTATTATTCTTAAAAAGGGAGTTATTCCAGTAACATAGAAATTAAACCTTCTGCATCAAGGTTATTAAAATAACGGGAAATACCTATTTTTCTCAGTTTATTTTTCAACTCGTTTTCAACAAGGCGGCATCCAATGAGTAAGGCTGCGAGTTCTCTGTTGTCATTTTCGCCGAAAAAATCTCCGTAAAAGGCGGCGTTTAATATTACTCCGTCTTTTCCCATATCAAGCAAAACCTCAATTTTTCCGCAGCCGTCAATTCTGCGGACTTTGCGGATATTGTACGGAGGAGAAGCCCCGTAGTTCCAGCTCCATTGGGAATAGACCTTATCTTTTATTTTTTCGATTTCTGTTTCATCATTTACTGAAAGTTGATACTTCTTCATGTTAAAGTTACTGATAAAATAATTTTTTAAGGCCTCAAAAAAAACCGATACCGGCATATCTGTTTTCATGTATGGGCGAATATTCGTAACCCGGCTTTTTACGGATTTAATTCCCTTTGATTCAATTTTATCATTCGCCACATTCAATGCTTTGGAAAGAGCTTCGAGATCTGCATCATATAATAAAGTACCATGGTGCATTACCCTTTTGTTTTTTTTGTATTGAGCATTACCTGATATTTTTTTTTCATTCACGGTCATGTCATTGCGTCCATTAAACACAACTGGAACGCCAAAAGAAATCAATGCTTTTTTAATTGGTTCACAAAAAGCATGGAAATCCACAGGGTTTTCTGTAACCGCGTCTGTTATAAATGTAAAATTAATATTTCCCAAATCATGATAAACGGCGCCGCCGCCGGAAAGACGCCTGACAACATTCATATTATGCTCTTTTATGTATGGAAGATTTATTTCCTCGATTGTGTTTTGGTTTTTGCCAATAATAACAGAGCGGTCATTTTGCCAGAGCATAAAATAATCATGGCTTTGATCAAGATGATCGAAAACAAACTGTTCCAGCGCCAGGTTGTAGCTGGGGTCTGTGTTCAGGGTTTCAATATAGAAATTCATAATTTTTATTATATAATATTATCAGGAGAATTACATGAAGACAAAGGCTGTACGGTTGTATGGCGCAAATGATCTAAGGCTGGAAGAATTTGAGCTTCCTGAAATAAATGAAGACGAAATACTGGCCAGGGTAGTTTCCGATTCCATCTGTATGTCCAGCCACAAACTAGCATTGCAGGGTGCAAAACACAAGAGGGTTCGCCATGATCTCGGCAAAAAACAGCCCATCGTTGGGCATGAATTCTGCGGCGTGATCGAAAAAGCTGGTAAGAAATGGGCTGGGCAATTCAGGGCTGGAGATAAATTCGCCATACAACCTGCGCTGAATTATCCCGATGCTAGCGGTGTTGCCGCTCTTTGGGCGCCCGGCTATTCATTTGAATTTATTGGCGGAAACGCGACCTATATCATTATTCCAAAAGAAGTAATGGAAATGAACTGCCTTTTGGAATACAGGGCAAATAATTTTTACATGGGGTCCCTTGCTGAGCCTGTATCCTGTATTGTCGGGGCATTCCATGCACAGTACCATACATCAAACGGGAGTTATGTTCATAGCATGGGAATTGCGGAAGGGGGCTCTATGGCTCTCCTGGCAGGCGCTGGGCCAATGGGGCTTGGCGCTATTGATTACGCCATTCATAACTCCCGCAAACCTTCGAGGCTTGTGGTTACTGACGTTGACGAAAAGCGTCTGGAACGTGCCGCAATGTTATTACCTCCGCAAGAGGCAAAAAAGAACGGGGTGGAGCTTTCATATATCAATACAAAAAATATTGACGATCCTGTTGAACACCTAAAATATCTTAACGAAGGAAAATTATTTGACGATGTTTTTGTCTTTGCTCCGGTCAGGCCGCTGCTTGAAATGGGCGGAAGTTTATTGGGGCGCGACGGCTGTCTTAATTTCTTTGCGGGTCCGACGGATCCGGCATTTTCAGCAGCATTTAACTTTTACAATGTCCACTATGAGTCTCATCATATCGTGGGAACATCGGGAGGAAATACCGATGACATGAAGGAATCCCTTGCCATGATGGCAAATGGCGGGCTTAATCCGGTATTCATGATTACCCATATCGGTGGTCTGGATGCCGCCGCAAAGAGCACTATCGAGCTTGATAAAATCCCGGGCGGAAAAAAATTAATTTACACTCACAAAAAAATGGAACTTACCGCAATCGAAGATTTTCAAGCAAAGGGAACGGAAGAACCATTTTTTGCAGTTCTGGCAGAAATATGTACCAGACATAAGGGCCTATGGAATGAAGAAGCGGAAAAATACCTTTTGGAGAATGCGCCTTCTATCTAATTCCCCTGCCGAATGAATGCGTCTCTATAGCCAATACTCCTGAAGCGCCGCAGCATGGCGCCGCTTTCACCGTGGTTTAACGGACCTAAGAGTATTCTGTATAAAGGATTTGTATCACTTCCGGCGTTAAAAACAGCCAGCGGGTAATACGAATCAATGCGGTTTATTTCACTTTCGATGGTCTCAATTCTGCCGTATGCGCCGATTTGCACATAATAGCTTCCATGTTCAAGGCGTGAAATTACCGGAATTGATGTTAGAGAGGAATGTTCAACCGGCGGAACAATGACATTACTTTCATAGTCATGATCAATACTACTGGTTATTCCCGGTATGATATGCTCAGGATCAATTTCGTAAATGCTTGGCAGAACCGGAGGCCGCTCTATGTCCGGTACAAGACTATATTCATAATCATCGCCGGCTTCATAAAAATCCGGATCGGAAACAGCGTCCGCGACCAAAGGCAAATCTTCGTCTAATTCTGATTCTGTTTCTGCTGTTTCTGATGTTTCTTCTGGTATAATATACGCATTATATAAACCAGGATCGGCAGCTTCATAGTAATTATATTCATCTGCAACACGCGCTAATCCATAGCCGGAAGCAGCCGGAGTGTCAGGTGAATTATTTACAACCGGTTCAGCCATGGCAATTTCATCATATTCAACTTCAACCGGTTCATAATCTGTGTAAGCGGGATTATCATAGGCTTCATCGGCATAACCATTTGTAAATCTGGAAAAAGCGATTGGATCAGATGGTTGAATCATTCTGATTCTTCCTGTAGAAAAGTCGGATATGCCGATTGCGTCCGCAACTTCTCTGGAAACAAGGGCCAGCAGTCCAGGAGTTTCAAGTCCGCCGGCAACTATGACACGGACTGTCCTGTTATTTTCAAGATTAATAATATCAACAACGGTATTTCTTGGAAAGGAATTTGTAGCTGCATACAATCCATTGGAAGGAAGGATGCTGCCCGGATCAATCGCCGCTGCTCCTTCCCAAACCGATGCACTGATAAATAAAAATGACATGATGGTTATGCACACAACAAATAATTTAACGGGGTTAACTTTTATTTTCATACTTCCTTCCTTAAACTAACGGTTATTTACATGGGGTACAATTCCCCTGACAATTGCCTTTATGCTGTCATATTCTTCCTGGACGGTAGATGTCTGGCCTAAAGATCGGTATTGCTGCTCATGTATTTTTCTGTAGGGGCTCACCCTGAATATTCGCACGGCAACATTTGCCGGCAATGTTTGTGCAGCTTCATAGTCCAGGGTCGCAGTAATAAAATATTCGACTCCGCCTTCAATTGCATCATTAAAATCGGGTCTGGCCTCGTTGGGAAAGTCACCGGCTGATTTTGAATAAATCCGCAGAATCGGGGCATTACTTACAATATGCCCGGAATCAAAAAAAACATCCAAAAGCCCGCTTTCCCATAAATCGGAATGCTGCCTGAGCTCTTCTTCCGCTTCCAGACCGGTTTCAATTACCAAAAAAGAAACGGTCGCCGCCGCTGCATTAAACACAAGTAAAGTGCTGATAAACAGGGCTACCAGGAGCCTATTTGCCATACATTCCTCCGATTCAATTATCGGTGTAAATTGGGGATTTATTCAGTGTTTACCGGGGAAAATTTAATGGGAAAGGCCTCTCACAGCGAGCACGGGAGTCTGTAGGAAAACCCCATAAAAACCTCTTTACATGGGTGCTAAAGGATTGTTCGCTATTTTTCTCGCACGGAGGCACGGGGATCACGGAGAACCACGGAGGAAGAACACTCTTTACAAA
>WRLP01000001.1 GCA_009777535.1 Treponema sp. | reverse complement strand
GTACTTACTTCTCCATTTCCACAGTGTTTAAAATCACCCGAATTTTGCCTCTTAGAACGGACTGTTATGTGCCGGCGCTGCTTTGTCGTCAATTGGCCGAATTATGCACAGCCAGAATTATATTAATAGAACGGAACGGAAGATGTGGCGCTTTACTGGAGACAGGGCCTGGATGGCGATAGGAGATAGGCTACAGGCGCCAAGCTACTTAAGTAGGGTCGTTCATCATTGGAAAATCAGAGCCAGAAAACAAAGAAGAGACATAGGGAAATACTGCTTTGTGAATAGGTCTATTACTGATTGGAATCAGCTACCTGAATGGGCGATCGGTACTTCCCACGGTAAAACTCGTATTTTCAAAACGAGGGTTAGGGAAGGGGGGGAAAAAAGGGGGGGGGGGGGGGGGGGGGGGGAAAAAAAAAAAAAAAAAAAGAAAAAAGAAAAAAAAAAAAAAAAACACCCCCCCCCCCCCCCCCCCCCCCCCCCTGCGAGTTAGAACAAGACAAAAGGCAAAATACTCCATACTTTCCCGCAAATTTTTCCGGATTTCTCCCTGTGGAGAAGTCCGGTTTTTTTTAATTCCATTGTAAGGAGGCGGTTTATGAAAAAAGCTGCAATTTTCGGACTGGTTCTGGTCTTGTTGGCTGGAATTGGATTATTCACCAGTTGCGAGGGCCCCGCAGGGCCTACAGGGAAAGCCGCAGATGTAGATGTCAACGACTTGCTTGATATCTCCATTGTTGACGGCTTTTGGGTTGTTAACGGTGTTGAAACCGGCGTAAGAGCAGAAGCTTCTGAACCTACTTTCTCTGTCAACGCTCAGGGCTTTTGGGTTATCAACGGTGTTACCAGCACCATAAGAGCAACCGGAACTGATGGCATAACCCCGGTGATCAGTATCGATGGCGGTTACTGGTTTATTAACGGTGTTACTACCGGTGTTGTTGCGGCAGGAAGTGACGGCGATAGCCCGGCGGTTACCATTGTTGGCGGCCTTTGGTACATCAACGGTGTTTCAACCGGTGTAAAAGCAGAGGCGCCGTCAGTCAGTATTAGCCCTGACGGTTTCTGGGTTGTCGATGGTGTAAAAAGTACCGTAAGTGCCGCTACACCGACCATCGAAATCGACATTGACGGCTATTGGGTCATTAACGGCATTGTAAGCGACGTTAAAGCAATTGGAGTTGATGCCATTGACCTGGTTTTAAGAACAGAAATTTACGCCTATATTAACCAGGTTACCACAGACCTCGGTAATCTTGACGGTGTGGTTATCGATCTTTACCTGCCGGTATCGTCGGGTAGCGGAATTACCGTTATCTGGCATTCCAACAATCAGGGTGTTATGAGCAGCGATGGTAAAATTGAACTGCCTCAGTTCTTTCCTGTTACCGTTACGCTGACCGGTTTCTTCTCCAAGGGAGGAGCAACTGCAACACAGGTATATGAAGTTACCATTCCCGCAAAGACATTCCTGACAACCGAGCAGCAGGAAATGCTGGCGTTTAAGGAGGATTGCAGGGATTTTATAGATGAGATCGACGACTTTATGGACTATTACCACTATGAAGTACTGTTGCCCACTGTTACCGACCTTGGTTCAGCAGTTTCCTGGACAAGTGATAATGCCACCTACCCTGTAACAATTGATGCCAGGGCGCCAAACAGAAGCAGGATAAAAGTTACTGACACCACAACATTTACCGGCACTGTTACCCTGACCGCGACCTTTACAAGCGGCGGTAACACCTACAAAAAAGTTTTACCGGTTCAGGTAGTGGACAGGCATTTTACCGGTTATCTTATGACTTATTTTACAGGTAATTCTCCCAGCACCGAGCAGACGCGGTATGCCCTGACAAGGGATCCCAATGGTGTTAACAGCTGGGAAGCCCTGAACAATAATAACCCGGTTTATTGGGGAATCAGCGATACAGGCGGCGTAAGGGATCCGTACATCCAACGCGGCCATGACGGTTACTTCTACTTTTCCTCCACCGACATGCATTCTTCCATCTATGGAACATGGAGCTCTAATCGCGGCCTGGTTATCGGCAGATCAAGGGATCTGTTATCCTGGGAAACTTACAAGATCAATATGGTCAGGGATTACCCGGGAAATTTCAGTTCCATTGTGGCGGCATGGGCACCGGAATTTAACTATGACCGCAAGGAAAAGAAGTACCAAATTATATTTTCCACAAATGGTTCAAGCTATGCCGCAGGGCTGCCTGGAAACCACATGACATTCAGGGCATATATTAAACCGGACTTCAGCGGTTTTGAGCACGAGCCTGTAAGGTTTTTCCAGCACCCCCTGCAGCAGGATGCAATCGACTGCAGTGTGTATTACTACAACGATGAGTACTATTTGTCCTGGAAAAACGAAGCTGCTTATAACGCAACTACGGCTCCATTTAACAAACATCAGGGCCTGGCAAAATCAAAGAGCATAAACGGCCCATGGGAAGTAATAAGAATGTTCCACTGCCAGGAGGACGGCTCTATTCAAACAGAAGGCGCCCAGTGGTTCAGGCGATTCGGCACAGAAACTTTCGTTCTGTTCTGGGACAGGTTTAGCGGAGCTCCAAGCTCACTTCAGCGGTACGGGTACAGGACAACCGAAGATTTTGTAACATGGGATCCCCCCATTAACACCACCAAGGACATGCCCCCCAACCTCTTCCCCTACCCCGAAACTGCTCCCTTCCTTACCAATTCACAGGTAGGCAGTTTACTTACTGCTGCTGAACGTTCCCGGGCGAGCGCAATGGAGACACCCTTTACGGCTAACCACGGTTCGATAATACCGTTAACCGAGGAAGAGTACCAACTCCTGGCGAATTATGAAGATTGGCCCGGGCAGGCGGCAGGCAACCCGACAGTAACAACAGATGCTACATTGAGGCTGCACTATACCTTTACCGGTACCGACACTGTCGGTACAGCTGGTGACGGTACAGGAAGCAACATAGAAAACCGTGCAAACCCCGGCACCCATGACGGAAAAGTCATGTGGCTCAATGCAGGCGGCGCCGGTGCAGACATTGGACCGGTAAACGGAATCGGCACTTTCTATACAGGTACTTCAACCGCAACTCCCGGAACCACTTTGGGCGGCAACACTCCTGCCTACATTGACATGGGCGCGGCGGCAGGTTCCATTGTTGTCGGCCAGAATGATTTTACAATTGCCACCTATGTATGGTTTGACGGCGCCGGTACTGCAACTAATTCTGGTGCGGGGAACCTGTTATGGGCATTAACCGATACGGATAACGCGTCGCTGAACCAAAATAATACAGGAAAATACATAATGTACAGGGCTGTTGAAAGGCGGGCTGCCATTGCCCGGCAGGGCAATGCAGATCTCAGCTCCGTTACCCAGGGCAACACTCTGCCTAGAGGCGAATGGCTGCATATAATGTACCGCCAGGCTGGAGAGTGGGGAACCATTTACTATAACGGAGTCGCAGAGGCTGCTTCTAGAATGAGGCTGCGTTCCACACACCTTGTAGATTCGGGACAAACGCCCGTGACTACCCTTACTTATAACTGGATTGGAAGGTCCATGTTCAGGGCCGACAATCTGATGCGAAGAGTAAGGTACGCTGATTTCAGAATGTACAGCGGCGCAATTTCGGAAGCCCAGATAGAAGCTCTGGACATTCCGGCAACCCTGGAAATATTAAACGGGCCGTAACAGCCCCCGGAAAATAGCCGGAAATGCCTCAGTTTGAGGATGGTACCGGCTATTTTATCCCGGCGTGTATAAACGCAAAGGAGATATTGAATGAAAAAAGCAACTATTTTCGGATTGATTCTGGTTTTATTGGCTGGAATCGGGTTAGTTATCAGTTGCGAAGGCCCCGCGGGGGCAAGAGGGAAAGATGCATTGCCCGGTGAACTGCCGGAAATTACCATTGTTGACGGCTATTGGGTTGTCAATGGTGTTCCAACCAATGTAAGGGCAGAGGGTGTATCTCCCACGATCACTGTTAACGATGACGGTAACTGGGTTATAAACGGTGTTCCAAGCGATATAAAGGCAACAGGCGACGGCGGCGCTACACCGACGATCACCATTAACGATGACGACTTCTGGGTAATAAACGGTACTGTAACCACCGTAAAGGCAGCCGGCGACGACGGCGATTCGGCGACGGTTACCATCAGCCCCGACGGCTTCTGGATAATCGACGGTGTAACTACTACTGTAAAAGCAGGGGCGCCGACGGTCAGCATCAGCACCGACGGTTTTTGGGTAATAAATGGCGTGGAAAGCGCCATAAAAGCCGCTGCACCAACGATCGCCATCAGTGACGACGGCTTCTGGGTTATTAATGGTGTTAAAAGTACGACCTTGGCAGAAGGCGTGGATGCCATCGATCTGGCGCTGAGAACCGAGATTCACACCTATATTAATCAGATAACAACGGATTTTGGCGATTTAAGCAGCGCGGTTATCGATCTTTACCTGCCGACATTGTCGGGTAACGGCATTAACGTTATCTGGGTTTCCAGCAACCGGAATGTTCTGGGCACCGATGGAAAGATCAGCCTTCCCCATTTTATTCCTGCCAATGTTACACTTACCGGCTTTTTCACCAAGAACGGAGTCAGCGTAACACAGGTGTATGAAATAACTGTTCCCGCCAGTGCATTTCTTACAACCGAACAGCAGGATATGCTTGCATTTAACGAAGAGTGCAGGGATTTTGTGGATGGAATCGACAACTTTATGGATTACTACCACTATGACATAATTTTACCCCTCACTACGGGAAGTGGTTCATCGGTTGCATGGGAAAGCAACAGCACCATCTATCCGATACTGCCGGACAGGGTTCCAACCAGCGGCAGAAACAGGGTAAAAGTTACCGACTTAACCAATTTTATAGGCACGATTAATCTGACTGCGACCATTACAGGTGATAGCTATAATTTCAAAAAAACATTCCCCGTCCAGGTAGTAGACAGGCACTATACCGGCTATCTTAAGGCAACCTTCCTGGGGAGCAATCCCGATACCGAGCAGTTGTACTTCGCCCTTTCCAGGGACCTGACTGCTAAGTATGACGACCCCGCGACAGAAGGCTGGAAAATACTTAACGGCGGCAAATCAGTTGCAAGGTCAATCAGCAGTACCGGCGGCATAAGGGATCCCTTTATACAGCGGCATCCGAACGGCACCTTTGTACTATCCGCCACCGACATGCATGCTACATCGCCGGGATCGCAGAACCGCGCCCTGGTACTGGCCAAGTCGCCCAATCTAATCAATTGGACCTTTACCGAAGTTCATATGAGACAGAGATTCCCGGCAAACTTTTCCGGCGCCACCACTGCATGGGCGCCCTGTGTTATCTGGGACAGGAAAAAGGGCCAGTTCATGATTACCTGGTCGACTGCCGGTCATTCAGGCTATGTCCCCTGGACAACAGCCCTTATGTTCTACTCCTATGCAAACGATGACTTTACCGACCTTGTCGATAATCCGGTCAGACTTCAGCATGACTGGCGTTCTGTAAACGCGGCAGGTACCAGTATGGGCGGAATAATCGATATCGCCATTGGTTACTTTAATGGTGAATACTGGGCGAACTGGAGGACTGCCGGTCAGACTCCATCTTCTTATAACACACGCCTTGCGGTATCACGCTCCAGCACGATTAATGCCGGAGCCGGCGCCATGGACTGGGAAGAAATGTGGCGGACTATCTGTAATGAAACCGTTGCGGTAGGCACCAGCGCACTTGGAACAGAGGGCGGTGAGTGGATACGAAAAATAGGCACAGAAGAAATGATGCTGTTCTGGGACAGACATTCAGGTACCATGCTTGACGGTCTGTCAAGAGAAACCAGTTTAATGCGCTTCGGCTTTACAACCACTACAGATTTTGTTACCTGGGATAAAACAGCACCAACCGTTCCCGGCAGTGAAAATTTCCAACATTACACCATGAAGACGGACTATTCAGCTAACCATGCATCCATTATTCCGCTGACAGAGGAAGAGTATCAGCGTCTGCTTAACTACACCGAATGGGACAGTCTGGCTTATAACAATCCGACGGTAACCACCGACGCTTCGCTGAAACTGCACTATACCTTTGATGCAGCCCATGCAACAGATCCAGATATTCTTGGTACGGCTGCCAATGGTTCGGACAGCCTGATAAACAACAGGGCCGATCCCGGCGTAAATGACGGAATTGTCGTTTACCACAATACAGGCGGGGTAGCGAGAGACATTGTCGACGTGAACGGCATCGGCACCTTCTATACCGGTACCAGCACAGGGACCCTGAATGCTGCCATGACCACAGGAAACACACCTGCGTATATTGATATGGGAGCAACTGCAAGTGACATCCTTACAGCACAGAATGATTTTACGATTGCCACCTATGTAAGGACAAACAGTAATCTTTTCACATTGGTAGGATGGTCGAACAACATGGACAGCCGTAATAATCTGTGGTGCTTCTCCAGTACCCGAACAGCCAGCGCAACTTCTGGGGCGTACATTCAGTACAGGGGAACCGCGCAGGGGTACAGGATTACAACAGAGGGCAACAACAATGTAAGCGGAATTACCTGGGGAGAAACCCTGACAACCAGTAAATGGTATCACATTATGTACCGCCAATCAGGGCAATGGGGAACCATTTATGTCGATGGAGTTCCGGTTCTTACCTCGTCCACAAGGGTAAGGACTACCGATTTGGCGGGACTGGGCCTTATTTACAACTACATCGGCAGGGGCTCTTTTGCGACCAGCAATTTAATGCCAAACACTTACTTTGCGGATTTCAGGATGTACGACGGCGCCGTTTCGGAAGCCCAGGTTGCAGCCATGGATATACCGGCAACCCTGGCTATACTGGAGGGCCCGTAACGACAATTTTTTAACGGCCATCGCTCATGCAAAGGAATGCATGGGCGGCCGTTTTGAATGACAGCAGCGGAACACTTATTTGTGTTCCTTATAAATAGCCGGAAAGGCCTTTGTATGAGGATGATACCAGCTATTTTATTCCGGCGTGTATAAACGCAAAGGGGATATTGAATGAAAAAAGCAGCTATTTTCGGATTGGTTCTGGTTTTGTTGGCCGGAATCGGGTTAATTATCAGTTGCGAAGGCCCCGCAGGGCCAAGCGGGAAAGATGCATTGCCCGGCGAAATGCCGACAATCACCATCAACGGTGACGGGTTTTGGGTTGTCGACGGTGTTCCGACCAATGTAAAGGCAGAGGGCGTATCTCCCACTGTCACCATCAACGATGACGGCTTCTGGGTTGTCGATGGTGTTGCGAGTAACGTAAAGGCGACAGGCGCCGGCGGCGCGACACCGACGGTCACCATTAACGATGACGGCTTCTGGGTAATAAACGGCACCGTAACCGAAGTAAAAGCAGCCGGCGACGACGGCGATACGGCGACGGTTACAGTCAGCCCCGACGGTTTCTTTGTAATCGACGGTGAAAAAACCACTGTAAAGGCAGAGGCGCCGACAGTCGAAATAAGCCCTGACGGCTATTATGTTCTAAATGGCGTTAAGACCGACATATATGTCGGGGCGCCGACAGTCTCTATCAGTGACGACGGCTTCTGGGTTATTAATGGTATTAAAAGTACGACCTCGGCAGAAGGCGTGGATGCCGGTGAGCTGGCTCTAAGAACCGAGATTCACACATTTATAAACCAGGTTACTACAGATCTCGGTAATTTGAACGGTGCAGTTGTCGATCTATACCTGCCAACATCGCATGATGGTATCACGGTTATCTGGGTTTCCAGCAACCGGAATGTTCTGGACACCGATGGCAAGATCAGCATCCCGCAGTTCTTTCCTGCTGCCGTTACACTTACCGGTATATTTACCAAGGACGGCATCAGCATAACACAGATCTATGAAGTATCCATTCCCGCTAATATATACCTTACAACCGAACAGCAGGAAATGCTTGCATTTAACGAGGAGTGCAGGGATTTTATAGATGGAATCGACAACTTTATGGATTACTACCACTATGACATAATTTTACCCCTCACTACGGGAAGTGGTTCATCGGTTGCATGGGAAAGTAACAGTGACATCTATCCCATACTGCCGGACAGGGTTCCTACCAGCGGCAGAAGCAGGGTAAAAGTTACCGACACAACCAACTTTATCAACAAAATTTATCTGACTGCGACCATTACAAATGCCAGCTACACCTACAAGAAAATATTCCCCGTCCAGGTAGTAGACAGGCACTATACCGGCTATCTAAAGGCAACCTTCCTGGGGAGCAATCCGAACACCGAGCAGTTGTACTTCGCCCTTTCCAGGGAAGTAACTGTTCCCCATGATGATGCAACTCGGGATGGCTTTAAAATACTGAATGGCGGCCAGCCGGTAGCAAGGTCAATCAGCAGCGTTGGCGGTATTAGGGATCCCTTTATTCAACGCCATCCGAACGGCAGTTTTGTACTTTCAGCCACCGACATGCATGCTACATCACCGGGATCGCAAAACCGCGGCCTGGTACTGGCTAAATCGCCCGACCTTATCAGTTGGACCTTTACCGACGTTAATTTAAGGCAGGCCTTTCCGGCAAACTTCGGTAATGCTACCTCTGCATGGGCGCCATGTGTTATCTGGGACAGGAAAAAGGGCCAGTTCATGATTACCTGGTCGACTGCCAATCACAGCGGATTTACCACTCGAACAACAAATTTGATGTTCTATGCCTACATCAACGACGACTTTACCGATTTTACCAGCCAGCCCGAACGGGTTTTCAGACACTGGACACATGTAAACGTTAACGACAATTATTCCGGTACCATTGATATCTCCATAACGTATTTTAACGGTGAATATTATGCGTCATGGAAAAATGAAGGCAGCGGTCAGACATCGCAGCGTGTGGGACTGGCACGATCCAGTACCATAAACGGAGGCGCCGGTGCTTTGGATTGGGTAATACTTCATCAAAGCCTTGAAAATGAAACGAGCCCTGTCGGTTCAACCAACAAATTACAGACAGAAGGCCCTGAATGGATTCGAAAAATCGGCACAGAAGAGATGGTATTGTTCTGGGACAGACATGCTGGCACAATGCTTGACGGGCTTGGCAGGGAAACCAGTTTAATGCGGTTCGGATATATGTCGACCACCGATTTTGATACCTGGGATAAACCTGTAGTTGTTGCAGGCGTCAACAATCAGAATTACACCATGAAGACGGACTATTCAGCCAACCACGCATCCATTATCCCGCTGACCGAAGATGAGTATCAGCGTCTGCTTAACTACACCAACTGGGACAGTATGGCTCATCATAATCCAACAGTGAACACCGACGCTGCGCTGAAACTGCACTATACCTTTGATGCAGCCCATGCAACCGATCCTGATATTCTTGGTACGGCTGCCAATGGTTCGGACAGCCTGATAAACAACAGGGCCGATCCCGGCGTAAATAACGGAATTGTCGTTTACCACAATACAGGCGGAGTAGCGAGAGACATTGTCGACGTGAACGGCATCGGCGCCTTCTATACCGGTACCAGCACAGGAGTCCTGAATACTGCCATGACTACCGGCAATACACCTGCCTATATTGATATGGGAGCAACTGCAAGTGACATCCTTACAGCACAGAATGATTTTACGATTGCCACCTATGTAAGGACAAACAGTAATCTTTTCACATTGGTAGGATGGTCGAACAACATGGACAGCCGCAATAATCTGTGGTGCTTCTCCAATAGTCTTACTGCCGGTGCAAATGCAGGAGCATACATCCAGTACCGTGCTACTGCCCAGGGGTACAGAATTACCACACAAGGCAACAATAATGTAAGCGGAATTACCTGGGGAGAAACCCTGACAACCGGAAAATGGTATCATATTATGTACCGGCAATCGGGGCAATGGGGAACCATCTATGTTGACGGAGTTCCCCTTGTTACTGCGTCCACCAGGGTAAGGACTACCGATTTAGCAGGACTGGGCCTCATTTACAACTTCATCGGCAGGGGCTCTTTTGCGACCAGCAATTTAATGCCAAACACTTACTTTGCGGATTTCAGGATGTACGACGGCGCCGTTTCGGAAGCCCAGATTGCAGCCATGGATATACCGGCGACCCTGGCTATACTGGAGGGCCCGTAGTAGCCACCAAGGCTGTCGCAGCCTGGCAGTAGGCACCTAAAAGTGCTTACTTGCGGCATTTATCAACGGCCGCCCATACAAACCAATGGTTTGTATGGGCGGCCGTTTTTTATCAATCAGGCTCAATTTTATAATAATATATGGAAAAATTATAAATAAAATAATAAAAATTTTAATTGTTATCTTGCAATAAGGATGATATAATGCTCCGGAAGAGTGCGGTGTTACCGTACAATGGATATGTCTTTTTCATTGCCAATTGGAGGATTTTATGAAAAGAATTACAATTTTCGGACTGGTTCTGGTCTTGCTGGCCGGAATTGGGTTGGTTCTAAGCTGCGAAGGCCCTGCAGGTCCTAGCGGCAAAGCTGGTCTGCCCGGACTGGATGGCACGGGCGGCTCCGATGGTTATGTCGGTACAGACGGTATAGACGGTACCGACGGCACAGACGCCATTGATCCCGTTCTGAAGGCAGAAATCGAAGCCTACATCGGCGTAGTATCGGCACAACTTGGTGATTTGGACAGGGTATTTGTAGACCTTGACCTACCTTCCGGGAATGGCGAAGTAAAGGTAGCCTGGCTATCAACCAATCCTGGTGTTTTGGGCAATAATGGTTTTGTCAGCCCCATGCCCAACCATTCGGTAAACCTTATCCTGACCGGTTTCTTCTCCAAGGGAGGAACCACAATAACGCAGGTCTACATGGTTACGGTTCCAGCTTCTTCGGAACTTACTCTCGAAGAAAGCACCATAGTGGCGTTTTATATGGAAGGCAGAGATGTGGTTATCGATGACTTTATGGATTACTACCATTACGAGGTACTTCTGCCGAATTTAACCACCCAGGGTTCGACCATTTTATGGACGAGCAGTCATGCAACCTACCCTGTGGTACTTGACGACAGGATAGCCAACTTTGAAAGAAGCAGGATAAAAGTTACAGATGCCAATAACTTTGACGGGTACATTACCCTTACCGCTACATTTACGCACCCTTCACGACTGGAACACAGCTTTAGCAAAAATTATCTTGTAAGGGTAGTGGACAAACATTTTACCGGCTATCTTATGACCTACTTCGGCGGTTCTCCCATGGGCGAGCAGACACGGTTCGCTCTGACCAGGGACCCAGGTGGGACTGAGGGATGGCAGCCCCTGAATAGTAACAGTCCGGTTATTTGGGGCATGAGCGATACCGGCGGCGTCAGGGATCCGTATGTACAGCGCGGCCACGACGGTTATTTTTACCTGACCGGTACTGATATGCATTCCGGTATTTGGGGAGGCTGGAGTTCAAACCGCGGCCTGGTACTGGCCAAATCGAGAGACCTTGTAAACTGGACAGGCTCCAAGGTTAATATGACAAGAACATACCCGGGGAATTTCAGCACCATTGTTGCAGCATGGGCGCCGGAGTTTAACTACGATCGCAGAACAGGGAAATACCAAATCATATTTTCCACTAACGGTTCAGCATACGCTGCTGGCCTTCCCGGAAACCACATGACATTCAGGGCATATATTAACTCGGATTTCAGCGGTTTTGAGCATGAGCCCGTGCGGTTTTTCCAACACCCCTTGCAGCAGGACACCATCGACTGTAGTATTTATTATTACAACGACTTGTACTATTTGGCCTGGAAAAACGAAGCCGGCTATAATGCAACTACCGCTCCGTTTAACAAACACCAGGGACTGGCAAGCTCAAAGAACATTAACGGTCCTTGGGAGGTTATAAGGATGTTCCAATGCCAGGAGGACGGCTCTATTCAAACGGAAGGCGCCCAGTGGTTCAGGCAAATTGGCACAGAAACTTTTGTTATGTTCTGGGACAGGTTTAGCGGGGCCCCCTCCACATTTGAGCGGTACGGATACAGGAAAACCAACGATTTTATTACCTGGGATCCTCCCATTGACACCAGCCAGGATATGCCCGCCGGCCTCTTCCCCTACCCCACCTCCGCCCCCTTCCTCACCAACTCACAGGTAGGTGGTATACTTACTGCTGCTCAACGCTCCCGGGCAAGCACCATGGACACGCCTTATCAGGCAAACCACGGTTCGATAATTCCGTTAACCGAGGAAGAGTATCAGCGCCTTGCCAATACCGAATGGCCGGATCAAGCGGCAGGCAACCCGACAGTAACAGTGGATGCCACGCTTAGACTGCACTATACCTTTACCGGTACCGACACTGAAGGCACAGCCGGCGACGGCACGGGCAGCAACATTATTAACCGTGCTAACCCCGGCACCCATGACGGTAAAGTCATGTGGCTTAATGCCGGCGGTGCTGGTGTAGCCATTGAAGAAGTTAATGGCATCGGCACATTCTACACAGGTACATCAACTGGAACTCCCGGAGCAGCCTTAACCGGCAATACAGCCGCCTATATCGATATGGGGGCGGCAGCAGGCTCTATCGTTGTCGGCCAGAATGATTTTACAATTGCTACCTATGTATGGTTCGATGGTGCAGGCACTAATAACGTAACAGGCGATGGTAACCTTGTCTGGGCGCTGACCGATACGGATAATGCGGCGCAAGGCTCGCCGGCAAATAATACCGGAAAGTATATCGCACACAGGTCTGTAGCTCAGCGTACTACAGTTTCCCGTCAGGGCAATGCCAATCTTAGCTCAGTAAGTTATGGGGAAAATTTACCCAGGGGCCAATGGGTGCATGTCATGTACCGCCAGGCTGGAGAGTGGGGAACACTGTACAACGACGGTGTACCGGTAGCCACATCAAGAATGAGGCTACGCTCCACTAATTTGGTGGATCCGGGGCAGACACCAGAAACTACTCTTACCTACAACTGGATCGGCAGATCGATGTTCAGGGCCGACAATATGATGCGAAGAGCCAGGTATGCTGATTTCAGGATGTACAGCGGCGCCATTTCGGAAGCCCAGATAGCAGCCCTGAGTATACCGGCAACCCTTGCAACATTAAACGGACCGTAAACAGTAAACGGAATTTCTTTAGTTTCACTGGAAGCGCCGAAAGGCGCTTCCAGTGAAGTTTAATAACCTTTAGGAGATTTTATGAAGAAAATTACAATCTTCGGGCTGATCCTGGTCTTGCTGACCGGGGTTGGTCTGATTCTAAGCTGCGAAGGCCCTGCAGGCCCCAGCGGCAAAGCAGGTCTGCCGGGCCTTGATGGCACGGGCGGCCTTGATGGTATAGATGGCATAGATGGTCTGGATGGCGGGGATGGTACATATGCCATTGATCCTATCATTAAAGCCGAGATCGAAGCCTATATCGACGAGATATCGGCGGACCTTGGCGTATTGGACAGGGTATTTGTAGACCTTGATCTGCCTTCCGGGAATGGCGACATAAAGGTAGCCTGGCTATCCACCGTTCCGGGTGTTGTAAGCAACGATGGTGTTGTTAACCCCTTGCCTAACCATTCGGTAAACCTTGTTCTTACCGGCTTCTTCTCTAAGGGAGGAGCCACATTAACGCAGGTTTATGTCGTAAATGTTCCCGCCTCTTCGGAGCTCACTCTCGAAGAAAATATTCTGGTGGCATTTTATATGGAAGGCAGAAATGTTGTTATCGACAACTTTATGGACTATTACCACAACGAAGTCCTTCTGCCGAACATAACTACTCAGGGCTCCTTAATTGAATGGACAAGCAGCCACCCACTCTACCCGGTGGAACTTGACGACAGGATAGCCAACTTTGAAAGAAGCAGGGTAAAAGTTACAGACACAAATAACTTTGATGGATACATCACCCTTACCGCTACATTTACGCATCCTTCACGGCTGGAGCACAGCTATAGTAAAAATTATCAAGTAAAGGTGTTGGACAAACATTTTACCGCCTATCTTATGACCTATTTTACAGGAGGCTCTGTTTCTACCGAGCAGATGCGCTATGCCCTTACAAGGTGTCCGTATGGAACAGGCTGCTGCGACGAATGGACAGCACTGAATAATAACGAGGCGGTTGCCTGGGGGGTCAGCGATACCGGCGGCATCAGGGACCCATACATACAACGCGGCAATGACGGTAACTTTTATCTGACCGGTACTGACATGCATTCCGGCATTTGGGGAGCATGGAGCGGAAATCGCGGCATTTTGATGGGCAGATCAAGCGACCTTCTTAACTGGACGACTACCACAATAAATATATCCAGAACCTGGCCGGGGAACTTTGGACGTATTACAACAGCATGGGCGCCGGAATATAATTTTGATCGCAAGACAGGCAAGTATCAGCTTGTATTTGCAATTACCAATTCAGAGTATACATTTCAGGCCGCAAATGAACCCGGTCTTATAAAGTTCCGTGCATTTATTAACCAGGATTTTTCCGGTCTTGAGCATGAACCAGCACGTGCATTGTGGCATCCCTTGGACAGGGGTTCGCTTGATATGAGTATTTTCTACTACAATGATACGTACTGGGGGGTCGTAGCCGGAGGCAATCGCAATGCCTTCTTTAAGGCGCCAACCTTGCAGGGCCCCTGGGAAATGATAAGGCAGCGCCATTGCCAGGATGGTGTTAACGGAACAACAAATGTAGGAACCGAAGGCGGACAGTGGTTCAGGCAAATCGGAACCGAAACGTATGTATTCTTTTGGGACAGGTTTCAAAATGCCCCCGCGGCTGCAGGCGGTTATTATCATCGCTATGGGTATAGAACAACCACTGATATGCATACCTGGGATCCGCCCATTGACTATAGCAACGATGTCGTAAATGGGGTAAGTCCTGCCGGTGAACCCACACGCTCACATACCTATACCATGGTAATGACCTATAACGGGAATCATGGTTCAATAATCCCGTTGACTGAAGAAGAATACCAGCGGCTGGCGAATGCAACATGGCCGACTCATTATGCAAACAACCCGACGGTATCTACAGACGCCACGTTAAGACTGCACTATACCTTTACCGGTACCGACGTTGTTGGCTCAGCCGGCGACGGTACAGGCAGCAGCATTATTAACCGTGCAAACCCCGGTACCCATGACGGAAAAGTCATGTGGCTCAATGCAGGCGGCGCAGGAGCAGATATTGGACCGGTTAATGGAATCGGCACATTCTACACCGGTACATCAACCGCAACCCCCGGAAATACTTTAACCGGCAATACACCTGCCTATGTTGATATGGGTGAAGCAGGTTCCATCATAGTCGGTCAGAACGATTATACCATTGCAACCTATGTATGGCTCGATGGTGCAGGCGCTGCAAATAACACCGGTGATGGCAACCTTGTCTGGGCTTTCTCTGATACGGATCATGCCGGTGTAACACCTCCAGGCGGCGCTGCAAATGATTCCGGAAAGTACGTTATGCTCAGGGCTGTAGCTCAGCGGGCTGCCATTGCCTATCAGGGCAACAGGAATTTAAGCTCTGTATCCTATGGTGAAAACATTCCAAGAGGGCAGTGGGTACATGTTATGTACCGCCAGGCTGGACAGTGGGGAACCATATACAATGACGGTCTGCCGGTATCTACCATGAGAACGAGGCTGCGAGCCCCGCAGCTTGTGGATCCTGGGCAGACTCTTGCAGAAGCATTGCCAAACGCCTGGCTTGGCAGATCCATGTTCAGGGCCGATCAGATGATGAGAAGAGCAAGGTACGCAGACTTCAGGATGTACAGCGGCGCCATTTCGGAAGCCCAGATAGCAGCCCTGAATATACCGGCAACCCTAGCAACACTGAACGGCCCGTAACAGTAAACGGGATTGTTTCAACATGGCAGTAGGCGCCGATAAGCGTTTACTTGCAGAAATTATCAGCGGCCGCTTATGCAAACGTTTAGTTTGTTTAAGCGGCCGTTTTATGTAAATACAGCTCATTTATTACCACATTAATAAATAATCATAAATAATCATAAATAATATAATAAGATTTTTAATTGTTATTTCGTCATAAGTGCGATATATTGTCGTGAAAGAGTACAGTGTTACTGTACATTGCAAGATTCTTTTTCATAGCCAAATGGAGGATTTTTATGAAAAAAATTGCGTTTTTCGGACTGATTCTGGTAATGCTTACCGGAATTGGGTTTTTTATCAGCTGCGAAGGCCCCGAGGGCCCGCGAGGTGGCAGGGGTAATGATGCCTTTAATGCGGCTATCAAAGCCGAGATTGACACCTACATCGATGAGGTTGTCGCAGCTCTCGGAGATTTGGATGGTGCGGTTATAGACCTTTACCTGCCGACATCGTCGGATAATGGTATCACTGTCGTCTGGGCTTCCAGCAACCCTGGTGTTTTAGGCGGCGATGGTCAGATTTACCTTCCTTCGTCTGTTAATACCAGTGTTACACTTACCGGCTTCTTCTCCAAGGGGGGTGTCAATGTATCACAGGTTTTTGAAGTTACCGTTCCAGCCGTAGCACTTCTGACTGACGAGCAGAAGGAACAGTTGGCTTTCAACCTGGAGGCAAGAGCTTTTAAAATCGATACATTCATGGATTATTACCACTATGACATAATCTTACCCCTCGAAACGGAAGGAGGTTCATCGGTTGCATGGGAAAGCAGCAGCACCATCTATCCGATACTGCCGGACAGGGTTCCTACCAGCGGCAACAGCAGGGTAAAAGTCACCGACACAACCGATTTTATTGATACAATTTTTCTGACAGCGAACATTACCGGCGGCGGCAATACCTACAAAAAAGTATTTCCGGTTCAGGTAGTCGACAGGGTCTACACAGGTTATCTGAAGGCAACCTTCCTGGGAAGCAATCCCAATACTGAACATTTGTTCTATGCCCTGTCAAGGGAAGTAACGGTGCCTCATGACGATCCTACACGGGAAGGCTGGAAAATAGCGAACGAAGGCATCGCGATAGCCAGGTCGGCCAGCACCACGGGCGGCGTAAGGGATCCGTTTGTACAACGCCATCCGAACGGCACCTTTGTTTATGCCGCTACCGATATGCATGCTACCGGGGGAAACCGGGCAATGGTATTGGGCACATCCAATGACCTTATCAACTGGAACATTTCCGAAGTTGATCTAAATCTGGGAAAAAGATATCCGTCATTATTCAACCCAACCAATGTATATGCACCCTGCGTTATTTATGACAGAAGAGAGGGCAAGTTCCTGGTTACCTGGTCATCCAGCAGTCATACCGGCTTTGGCAGTATATCCGGCAGCTTGATGTTCTATGCCTATATTAATGATTCCTTCACTGACTTTGAGACTGCACCCAGAAGGGTTTTAAAGTATTGGACTGAAGATCTTGGCTTAGGCGGAGGGTGTATTGATATCTCCATTAGTTACTTTAACGGCAGATACTACAGTTCCTGGAGAAATCCCAATTATGCCGCTGAACCTGAAACAGGAATACGCCTGGGGCTGGCGACATCCAGCACAATCAACGGCGGCGGCGATGGCATGGACTGGGAATTGATACATAAAGTTGTAGATTATGAAACTTACCCAATTGGGGGGAATGACGGCAGATTGTTGACAGAAGGCCCCGAATGGATAAGAAAAATCGGCACCGAAGAAATGGTATTGTTCTGGGACAGGCATGCTGGTGATATGCTTGATGAACTGCCCAGAGATGACAGTTTGATGCGCTTTGGCTATATGTCTACATTTGATTTTGAAACATGGGACAAACCGGTATTAAGCGAAGACGTGGGCGGCTTTGTGCCGTTCCAGCACTACACCATGAAAACTGATTATTCGGCGAACCACGCTTCCATAATTCCTCTTACCGAGGAAGAGTACCAGCGCATACTTAACCACAGGGGTAACACCAGTATTGCCAATAATCCAACGGTAACAGCGAATGCCACATTGGCCCTGCACTATACTTTTGACGGCGCCGCTGCAACTCCCGATACCAACGGCACCGATGCCGCCGGCACAGGGAGCGTCATTTTTAACCGTGCCGGTACCCCCAGCACCACCAACAGCTACAACGGAAAAATCGTGTTTGCGAACTCCGGCGGAGTGGACAGAGACCTTGTCAGCGTAAACGGCATACCAGCCTTCTACACGGGAACAAGCAGGGGCTTTAACAGCGGAGCCAGCACTGCCGACGGCAATATCCCCGCATATATTGATATGGGGGCGGATGCCAGCAGCCTGGTTACCGACCAAAACGATTTTACCATTGCAACCTATGTTAAGGCGGACGACAATCTGGTACGTTTAGTAGGATGGGGCAGCGCTAACAACACCAGCGACCCCCCAATTGCCAGCCAAATGAACGGCCACGCCAATCTGTGGAGCTTTGCAAATACGACAGCTCCGGGAACAAATGCCGGCGGATATATCCAATACCGTGCAACAGCCCAGGGGTATAAAATAGCCACAGAAAACCAAAATAATATGAACGGCGTTACCTGGGGTGAAACCCTGACAACCGGCAAATGGTACCATATCATGTACCGCCAACGGAACCAGTGGGGAACCATTTACGTCGATGGAGTACCTGTTATTACATCCTCCA
The DNA here is from genome assembly GCA_009777535.1 of Treponema sp. Taxonomy (GTDB): domain Bacteria; phylum Spirochaetota; class Spirochaetia; order Treponematales; family Breznakiellaceae; genus WQXQ01. The sequence continues at coordinate 189,312 of WRLP01000001.1, read as the reverse complement.
CCAGGATACGAACTACCGATTTAGCAAGCATGGGTCTTGTTAACAACTACATCGGCAGGGGTCCATGGGCGAATAGTTGGTTAATGCCCAACTCATATTTTGCAGATTTCAGGATCTATAGAGGTGCCATTTCGGAATCCCAAATAGCAGCCCTGAATATTCCGGCTACCCTGGCAACATTGAGCCAGTAACAGCGGACAGCCGCAGTATAACGTCTAACGGTTACGGCTAGTAGGCGCTGTAACAGCCCCCGTGAAACCCTGGTTTCGCGGGGGTTTTTTTATTTTTTTGCTGTTAAAAACAGGCTTTTCCAGCGCCATAGAACGGGGCCTTTTTGGATTCTAATGGTAAGGGCTTCCCTTATCGCTGAAAAATCGCTTTTTTCCAGGTTGCCGCCCATAAAAGCGCCCCATCGCGAATGGTCTGTGTCAAACCAACTGGCCAGGTCCTTTTCATTTATCAGCCTTTCCTCTCCCTGATCAAGGGTTTCGGTATTAACCACAAAGCCCTGCTCCTCAAATGCAGCCCTTACCCCGCCGCTGTCCCATGCAGCACCCGCTATTTCGACACCCGCACCGCCCTTAAAAAAAGCGTCCTCGGCCTGCCGAAGCCGGCCGGCAAGCTCCGCACTGCCCCCGCACTCTTCCAAAAGCACACGGGATATGCGTTCACCGAGTATTGGCGGGGAAGTAAGGAGTATCAGGTTCCCATCCTTCACCAAAAGCGGTTTTGCCGATACGGCAAGTTGTTTCGGCTGAACAGCCGGCCTGGCACAGCGAATCAGAATATGTTCAAATTGAGGGGAAGAAAACCACTCGTCGGCCTGTTGTTCTATAGGGAGAATTTCCTCCGTAACAGCGATTTCCGGTTTTTCTACAATGTCGAGTACCGAAGCAAACTTGATCAGTGTATCCCTGGCTTCCTGGCTGCTCACCAGAGCGGCGCTCAGGCCCTCAGGACAGCGGCGCATGCTCTCCCAGAGCAGTAAGCCGTCATTTGCCAGCGGGATAAGCACACGGTCATGCCTGGACGGATTTACAGCGTTAAATATCGCATCTCTGTCTCTAAGTAAAAGGTTTGAGCGCCCCGATTCCAGGCGCTTGAACCAGCCCTCCCTTCCCTTTGCCGAGGCCGACCAGGTAAGAAATTCTCCCGACTGGGAAGAATCCCCGCCAAGAACAATCGCCGCCTGCAATTCTCTTTTCTGTAAAAAATCTTCCCTGATTTTTCCCTCGTAACCGATGGTGGAAGGCGTATAAAAAGTCCTGCCCCTCAGCGCTGAGGGAAGATACTGCTGGGCTGCCCAGTGATCCCTGTACGCATGAGGGTAAACATAACCCTCGCCGTGGCCGAAACCTTCGGCATCGCGGCTTGCGTCCCTAAGATGGGCAGGAACCTCCGCATCCTCCCTGTTAACCTCTTTCAGCGCATCAAAAAAAGCCATTGTTGTGTTCGATTTCGGCGCTGTCGCGAGGTAAAGGCAGGCATGGGCAAGGGGAAAATTCCCTTCGGGGAAGCCTATACGATCGAAAGCTTCGGCACAGGAAATAACCACCGAAAGCGCCAGAGGGTCGGCCAGACCGACATCTTCGCTGGCAAGAATGATCATCCGCCTGAAAATAAAACTGGGATCCTCGCCGGCGCGAACCATCTTTGCCAGCCAGTACAGGGCAGCATCGGGATCGCTTCCCCGGACGCTTTTAATAAAAGCGCTGATAGTATCAAAGTGATAGTCCCCGTCACGGTCGTACAGCAGTGCCCGCTTCTGAATACTTTCCTCGGCCGCTTCCATGGAAACGATAATTGCCGCGCCATCGGGCGGGGGCCAGCTCCCTCCTTCCGGAAGCGGACTCGTTTCAACAGCCAGTTCCATTGCGTTTAACAGGCTGCGCGCATCGCCCCCCGCTACCTCGACAAGGTGTTCAAGGGCGCCATCTTCAAAGGATACTTTCCATTTTCCGTAACCACGTATATCCGCGATGGCGCGGCGGGCGGTTTCTGTCAGTTCCTCCCTGCCCAGGGGCTTTAACTGAAAGATGCGGCTTCGGCTGACCAGGGCGCGGTTTACCTCGAAAAAAGGGTTTTCCGTAGTGGCGCCGACGAGAATAACCGTGCCGTTTTCCACCCAGGGAAGAAGCGCGTCCTGCTGCGCTTTGTTCCAGCGGTGTACTTCGTCTACAAAAAGGATTGTACGTTTGGAATAGAGTCTGTAACGCTCGTCGGCGCGATCTATAACACTGCGTATGTCTTTTACACCGGCAAGCACTGCATTAAGGTTTTCAAAGGCCGCCCTTGTTGTATTGGCTATAACAGCGGCCAGTGAGGTTTTACCCGTACCCGGCGGGCCGTAAAATATTATCGAAGAAAGCCTGTCGGCCTGGATAGCCCTGCGAAGAAGCCTGCCATGCCCTACAATATGATCCTGGCCGATAATATCTTCCAGAGTGCGGGGGCGCATTCTGTCGGCAAGGGGACTCATACCCTCATTTTTCGCGGCAAACAATTCTTCCATAAGACATTATGCAATTTCTTCTAGTCTTCGGCATTCCACTGGGGCGTCCCGTCGCGTACACGGTATGACCAAATACCGTTTTTTTGTGTAGAAGCAAAAAGGCGCATTCCGCCGATTACTCTGGCGCCGTTCGTGTCGAACCGGATCGGATCCACAGATTCAGGTGTCTGGAAAATATGGTTAACCGGATTTTTACCAATGGAAGATTTATAACGCTCATTACCGCCGTCGCTGACACTGCTTGGAGAAAGCCTGCCGGGCTCACGGAACGAGGCTCCATCTTTAATGCCATCTGCGGAAAACTCATCAAGTTCCAGTTCCTGATAGCCATAAGTGTAGCCTGAATATGCACTGTATAAAAGCGAACCTATTCTCCCCGCCAGAAGAATTTTTTCCCTTGTAATTGGATCTTCCCAAATTGCCAGTGCGCCGGAGGCCAGGCCGTCAAGCGTAGCTATTCTGTTATCGTCTATTCCCCCCGCGCCGATGCCATAAACATTACCGCCCCTGTCAATGGCAATAATTTTATTTCCCGGCAGATTGATAATTCCGGCAAACCCTCTGGTTACATCACCTGTAAAAACATTTATTGAACCAACAGAAGGATCGTCAAAAAAAGTTTTCGGCACTCCATAAACATAATTACTCTTGGTCGACAAATAAAAATCTGTTCCATTCCAGGCTGCTCCGCTTAACTCTCCTGAATCGGAGACAAGTATTTCCATTCCCGACGTATTTTCATTCAAAGATAATATTGTGTACGGAGGATTATTTCCCGCCCCTATAAAAAGAACAGGTTCTGCAGCACTGGGATCTGGCGCATAAATGGATTGCATAACATTATGGCCGGGCACGTTTGTCAACTCCGTCCATAAAGCTTCGCCGACACCAATCCGCCTGACAACAACTGATCCGGGTGAATCATGTTTTCTTAGGCACAGGGCGTACAAATAATTATCTGTCGACGCCAGCATAATAATTTTACCGCCTGGCTGGCGTATGCCTGCCCCTCCCCATACACCTTCTTTGTACCAATGGAGTTTGTTCCCCGACGCTACATAAAGGGAATTATTCCAGACGGTAAAGTTTGTCGGCCCCCCCCTTATCTTGGGTTCAATAGGCGCTACTTCCTGAGAGATTGTATAAAAAACAGGTTCGTTACACGCACAAAATAAAAAAAGTATCAGCGCAAGAAGGGGAAGCGCCGGCTTTAACAACAGGTTTTTTTTCATATCCTTCCCCGCATTAAAAATGATAACGGACTGAAAATGTCAGTTCCATTATATTTCCGTCCACGTTTTTACTGCGATCTTCCGTCCATTCCGGAAACCAGCACCAATTTGCGTTTACTCCGATTGACCATTCCGGCCTGAGCCTGAAATACACCGAACCCCCGCCCTTCATGTAGAAGCCAAAATATCCAAGATTTAGATAACGGTGCCAGTTAATGCCGAGAGTCATGGTAAGGGGAAATTCAAAACGCCATAAAATAAACTGATAACCCATCCGGACGCCGAGTGGAATCATAAAGACTGTATTATTCCCCAATGTGGAATTAAACATACCCGATATTTCCCCGCCCAAAAATATATTCGGACTTAAAAAAAAGTTATAGGAGAGGGAACCTGTTCCTCCAACCGGCGGAGAAAAATTGTGATCGATAACTTTTCCGTCATTTACAAAGACTGTCGGAAATATTAAGCCAAGGGTAATGATAAAAGCCTGATCCCCATAGGTATACAGTTCAGGAACATAGATATCCCAATCGGAAATAATCGGGGGATCGACATAATCGGGTTCATCATCTTCTTCCTGGGCATAAAGCAAACCTAATCCAAAAAAAAGCAGTATAAAAAAAGCCCCGGCCTTTCGCATTCCAAACTCCTGATAATTCTTTATCTTATAATATACAACAAACAAACCTTGCGCAAGGAAACACCCCTATTAAATATATCGGGTATACGTTTCTGCTGCCGCTTTGTTTTGAAAAAGCTACCTTTTTTCAAGGGCAAGGTATTCGAGCAAAACCGGATACTTTTCCAGCAGCTGCCCATAACGCTCCAATTCACTGAAGTGAAGCTGCGTATCTATATGTTTTTCGGCCTTTTCGCCAAGGGCGATGGAAATATATTCCCGCTGTTTTTCTACAAATTCCACGTACAGAAGGCGAACCTGGCTGTAAAGGGCAAAATCCGGGAAACGTACAGACCTTACCGTAAAGGAAAAATTCTTTATTTGCGGGAAAGCCTTTTCGATTTCGATCTCAATATCACTGTTGGAAGTGCCGGCAAGGATTTCCTCTAAAAGCCGGTTATCCACGTCCAAAAAAATACGAAGAATTGCTCCCTCGATTTTCGCAGATAAATCCCGCTCATAAGCGGCTAAATCCTCCTGACTGCTGATATTATGCTCTGCTATAAGCTGTACCAGTTTTTCAGGATCGATGCTGAAAGACTGCGAGGCCTTTAGTTCCCAGGAAAAATCTGCGTCAATTCCGGCGAAAGCGGCATAGCTGTCTCCGGACGGCAGGACATTTTTAACATCTATTGAATAACTAACCGGATCCAGGCGGAAGACTGAAATTACCACATTTGTCGGAATAAGCTTGTACCAAATCCAGCGGAATTCACCTGTGCGTACCGGACGCATATCTACACCATGGGTTTTCGAGGTTACAACGCCGTAGGCTCCCGGCGGCACCTTTAGCTGCGCCCAGCCGAAAAAGAAAACAACACCGCCCAGAATGCATAAAATCAACAGGGTGATTAAAACTTTTTTCATATTGTATTATAATAATCGAAACACCACTTTTGAGCAACGGGAAAAATGGAATTGGACAACTCGGAAAATGATAACCACATAGATAAACCCACGGCTCCAACACTTCAGTTTTTAAGGATTTTGGTAAAAAGGGGCTTTATTGCATCTCTTGTCCTTTCGCTCGTCGTCTCGATCATTTATTTGGCCGGCGTTGATTTTTCCGACGAAACCCTTTTTTTCCTTCTTTGGGCGCTTAGGATTCTGTCGTTCTTTGTGTTTGCATTTTCCCTTCATTCATTAATCCTGATAACCAGGAATTATATAAAAGGTACCGCTCCAGTCTCGATTACTGCAATTATCCTCTATGTTTTAAGCGCCCTGCTTGGAGCCGGCCTGATCGTCTTTAACGCATTTATTGTCGCAATCGCCGGCGGAAATATCTAAGGGATATTACGTTCTATTCCAGTTTGAGTATATTCCACACTTCGGGCGTTTCCTGTCCAAGACGCCAAAAACCGATGGAGTTGACCCCCATCGATTTATACATTTCCATGCGTACAGAAAGGGAATATTCATCTTCATAGTAGACCCTGACTCTTACCGGTATTTCGTAATCAAAGACCGGTATGCCGTTTTCCCGCCTGATTTCCGTTACTCCCATTTCGCCCATCAAAGTTTCGATACTTGAATAAATCAGCGCCCGTGACGGGTTTGAGTCACCCCAGGCGCGTCCGTAAAAGGGCAGCCCCATTATCAGTTTTTCACTGCCGATTGCGCCTAACGAATATTCTGCTACACGGCGGCACCAGGAAAGTGAGGCGATGGAACCGGGCGCGCTGCCCGACCAGTGCTCGTCGTAGGCCATCACAAGAATCCTGTCTACCAGGGGAGAAATCTTTTCATAATCGTACACGTCATCTGTAAGTTTCCTGGTGCGCGCAGGAAGGGCTATTGTAAACATTTTGTTGCCAAGGCCGGCGCGCAGTTCTTCGAGAAAGGAAATAAAAGCAGGACCGTCCCTGGCAGGGACATATTCAAAATCTATCTGCAAGCCGTCGTAATTTCGTGTTACTGCCAAAAGATCTGCGATAAGGGCTCTGCGCTCCGCACTGCCGGGCATCAGCACAAAGTGAGACAAGGAGCGGCTGCTACACGCAACAACAAAGTGAACCCTGCCGGAAAAAGATATCCTGCTGCGCGCCGGCACATCGGTCAGCTTGCCATAGGAATCGATTTCCGCTCCGAAGTAGCCGATGTCGGTAAGGGGCAGGCCGCCTGTAAGAGCCGCTTCCCTGCCGGCCACAACATAGGCCCAAATTTCCCTGAAAGACGAAACCGGTTTTTGGGCATCTATGGGAGGAAGATCGATCTGCTCATCGCTGATAACCGTCTCATCTGGTTTTGCCTTTCCTGATCCATCGACAGGAGCGCTGCCGCAGGAAGCGAGGAGCATGGGAAGGAAAAGGATAAAAAGCGCCAAAGTGTTTTTCATCGCAAAATCATGCTATCATGGTTTTGGAAAAAATGCAACACGAATTCTTATCACCGCCGTCGCGTAACCAGGAACAAATCATTTTAGAATAACACTCGTGTAACCGGAAACAGTAAGTATATTACCGTTAAGAGTGGATTTGCCTTTCCCGGCATATCCCCTGACAACAGAAAAACCGATATCGGTATAATTTTCCAAATCAACTGTAATATCGTTCTCCCCGGTATTGTGAAATACCGCGATTACGCTGCCTTCATAATCTGAAACGAACCCGCCGAAAGCGGTATACTGTGAAAAATCTAAAACTTCTATTGCGCCCCTCGCTATTTCCGGGTTGGCGTTACGCAGCTTTATCACATTTTTGTAATGATTAACAAGACTGTTATTTTTTCGCATTTGGCTCTTCACGGTACCGTTTATCTGATTTTTTATATTGTATGTACTGCCTCTCGGATCCCTTACCGTATCTCTGTCGCCCCACAGCATTGCAAGTCTTCTGTTTGCATCGGTTTGCTCAGAACCCCTTGAACCCCTCATGCCGATTTCTTCGCCATAATAAATAAAGGGATTTCCGCACGAGAGAATATACAGGTTTGCAGCCATGTGCATTCTGTACTCCTCTACGCTTAAATAACCGGCAGCCCTGTCCATATCATGATTTGAAATAAAGGGATTCATTATTGCCTGCGGATTCTTGTTCAATACCTGTTTCTGATAAGACGCTAAATGCTGCACAAATTCCGTAACACTCTCAATCCCCTGCGCGGTATAATAAATGTGTCCGTCCGAACCGGACATTGAAAAATCAAAGCAATTGACAGCCTCATAATAATTCTGGACAGAGACAGTTCCCGACCAGTTTTCCGCAACAATATATACATCATCTTTTATTCTTTTACATTCATCGTTAAACCATTTTAAGAACTGGATGTTGCGGGAATCTTCCCCAAGATAAAAATACTTGACAGCATCCAGCCTGAAACCGGCTACACCCTTATCCAGCCAGAATTGCACTATTTCTGTAATTTCCCGGCGCACCTCAGGATTATCCAGATCTAGCTCCGGCATATTGTCGGCAAAATTTGCTTCGTAATAATATTGTGTTCCATCGGGAGATATTTCAAATCTGCGCCAGGTTTTTCCTGTACTTATTTCCGTTTCCAGCGCATAGTATTTGGCGAAGGGATCATCAAAATCTCCGTTTCTTACGGCATTTCTGGCATTAACGAACCAGGGGTGCTGTGAAGAAGTATGATTAATTACAAGGTCTATAATTACAGCAATACCGCGTTTATTACTTTCGGCTATAAGATTTTCAAAATCGGCCATTGTTCCGTATTGGCGATCAATATCGCGGTAATTCGTTACGTCATACTTGTGGTAGCTTGGCGAGGGCATCACCGGCAAAAACCATATTCCGTCTATACCAAGACTCTTTCCCGAATTGGGGCTGCCATCGTTCAGGTAATCCAGCCGTTTTGTGACACCGCCCAGATCCCCAATACCATCTTTATTTGAATCGGAAAAAGCGCCGACAAAAATCTGATAATAAGTACGATAATTATCTTTAACAGGTTCGGTTACAGATTCACCTACCGCAGCTTTTAATCCGCAGCCTGTTAATACAATAAGAGCGAATAATATGAATATATTTTTTGCTTTCCTGTATACTGACATGTTTACCTCATTTCACAGAATTGGCGGTAGCTATTTCAGAGGGCTGTTCGAGAACCCCACGGTTCCCGAACAGTCCTTGCGCTTTTTCGTTCTAAAATCCTGCAAAAGCGCCGTTTTTATCAGCCATAGCCTAATCCGGTCTTCTGCCGGTTTTCCAGATTGCTTCCACCAGGGCCATTCCTTCTTTGACCTGCGCAGTCGTATCATAGAGGCTTCTGCCATAGGCATCTCTGGCGTTTGTAAGTATGTCATACACTATGGCAGGCGCACCCTGGGAATAATACCAGTTGTTCATTCGTGCATTGACTCCGAACGGCTGCGGCCTTCCTCTTGCAAACATCTCCAGCTGACAATGGGCCAATAATGCTTCGATTGTGCCTGCTCTAATTGCAGAAAACTCGGCGCTTGCGTTTTTATAAGCCGGAAGATTCGCACATGCCGCAAAGGCCTCTTCCTGCATTGCCTTGCTGGACAAGTACATAAGTATTTGCTGAACAGCCTCTGCCTTTTGATCTCCCCTGGGGTACTTTTTTATTACAAACATTTTAGCATCAGCAAAAGTACCGGATCTCATAACCGTACCGGCGGCGATATTTGTGCCGGCAACATCAGCCTGACTCAGTGTAAAATTGGGCAGAATCGCTATTCCAAGCTTACTGCCAAGTGCTGCTCTTGCCGCGTTAAAGTGCCACGCTCCGCCGATTAAAGAAAGAGAAACCTCGTTCTTCAACTCAACTTCCCAGCCGGAATCAGCAGCCTTCCTTGCACCGTAATAGGTTCTTCCATCCTGGCTGACATCGGTAAAAAACCGCTGTCCCCATTTCATGGTAGCGAGAGCCAAATCGGATGTGAAATTGCAATTCTGATATTGACTGTTCAGATAAAGATCGGCGACAGACCTCCCGTCAGATTCCCTTGTCGCCAAAACAAGAAATGAATTATTGTAGCCGTCATTGTCGGTTATGGTAACGGATTGTTTACCGGCCGCCCTTGCCTTTGCCCAAATACCTTCCCATGTCTTTACATCTTCCGCCGTAAGAAAACTATTGTTGTAATAAAGTACCAGCGCCTGGGAAATATAAGGAACCCCGAAAGTATATTCCACATCTGACACTCTGCCCTTTATTACATCGAAGAAAATAGACGGATTGTCATTTTGGATTTGCCGCAGCAGGTCCGGATCCGTTATCGGCCCGATGGCGCTCGAGCCCGCTATCAACCTGCCCAGATTGTCATGGGCGATTGTTAAAATATCGGCGCCGGCGGCTGTGTCATCCAGGAACTTGGCTGCGGCTGAACCGGTATCAACACTTTCAACCACAACCCCCCAGGGAAACGGTCTGCTGTTGTCCCTGTTGTATTTTTCTACCCATTCATTCATCTTTCTTTGGTAGAAATCCCTGGATTCGCTTCCGACCCATATCTTGATATTATCTTCCCGTCCGCCGCCGGCGCTTAGCTGCCACCCGACTAACGAAAGGCATAAAAGCATGAAAATAATTTTTCTCATTTTACTACTGCTCCCATCGCCCTGCTCCTGTCATTCATTACCGCGAAAACAACATAATAAGTTGCGGGGCCTTTCAGAAGAACAGGATTGTCGTTGTTACTGCCAAGACCGTCGCCGGCTGCGGCAGCCTCTTCATCGCTGCGGCTTAACGGCGTATACAGGGTATCGGGGGATAAATTTCTGACACCGCCGGCTTCGGTGCTGGGTATCCACATGTTATGCATCCACCCGCTTGGCTCAATGCCTTCGAGATCGCGCTCGAGCCTGATAACTTTTACTGCATAAACACCATCAAGATCGATGCCTGCCCCCAGATATTTTACATTCCAGTTTGCGGATACGTTTGGGTTTGGCGTATATTCACCCAAATAAATATACATTGCATCTCTCAGTGCAGCGCTTATCGGCCTTAACCGCGAATCTGACGCAGAAACGCTTTCCATCATAAATTTCTGATCGTAATTGGATCCCCAGCTGGCAAATTGTCCGGTAATCCGGTAGGTGTAATCCGGGTCCGATGCCGCAGTTGACCTTGACGGTGCAGAGCCGCAGCCGACGGCAATTACCGCAGCAGCGGCAAACAGAGTCAACAGTAAAACAACGTTCATTCTTTTCATAAAATCCTCCAAAAAATTGTTATATAAGCCGGCATAATCAAACCGCCTTACGCCTTTTATTCATCGATTCTGGTGAATGTAGCTTCCATTGCATCAGGATCAAGAACTATCAGGTATTCAGCTTCTTTATTCACTGCGATCATAGGCGCCTGGCCAATTACTTCCTGCAGGGAAATTACCTGCGGCCCTGCTTTATCGGCAACATACAGACCGGGTTCGGCGCCTGCAAACCATATCCCGCCTGAACTGCCCCATCCAAATATACCATCGCTTTTATTTGTAGCAAAAGAAAGACCCTCTTTGGCATGCGCCTTTAAGATGCCTTGATAAGTGAATAAACCATCCGCTTCCTGCGTCATCATTGTAGCATCAGGATCAGGAGGTAATGCAAATCTTTTAGCCGCCGGACTTTCACCTACTATGGCAATTTTTAAGTTAGTATCTATTACGATATCTTCACCGTCTGTTTTGGTGAATGTCATTTTATTATTCTCCAGATCAAGCACTAACAAATAGGTACCGTCATATGTTATTGACCAGCTGTCTGCATTATTAAGATGTGTAGTTTGAATATCGCTGGTTTCCGGAGTATCTAATAAAAAGCATCTCACCCTGGCATTACCCGATGGCACAATCCAATTTCCCGGTGAAGTCCACGCTTCTGGGGAGTCTTTGCCAACAAATATTTTAAGGTATGATTCAAAACCTTCTATATCGCCTTCCCAGGAAAAGATGCCGGTTTCTTCATCCTGTGTCAGTTCGATAGGGGCATCAAAATAATCACCGTAAATTTTGTTCGCAACTATAAAATATTTATCGAGACGGCTGTCTCCACCGCCATTTCCGGAACCATCATCGCAGCTTGCAAGCATGCAGAAAGATGCGATAACCGAAACAGCTAAAACAGCAAAGATTATTTTTTTCATAAAAACCTCCAATATTGATTGTTACAGCAAAAACCAGCTTAAAGCTCAATTATTGCAGTAGTGTAAGCCGGAATGGTCAGGATGCTCCCTGATAATTCCGGTTTTGCTGAATTACCCGCCGCATTCAATGATCCGCCTATTGATTCCGCTCCGGGGATTGTTACTGTTTTTTCTGACTCCGAAACATTGTGTACAACCGCCAGTTCCGTTTCTCCGGCGCGCACGGCTAATTTATAGGCGGAAATAGCTTCGGGCTCTGTTGTGGTAATCAGCGATGGCGTTCCCCAATGTACCTGCGGGTAGCGGTTTTTTAACTTGTATGTGTCTATATAAAAACGAAGAATTGAATCGGGATCGGCAAGCTGTTCTTCAACACTGGATTCTTTCCAGTAGGGTTCATCATTGCCTTCCGGGCCGTAGGTTTCACCAACACTGTTGCTTCGGGACCAAATCATGGGACCGCGCAGGTTTTCATCTTTACCTTTCTTTGCAGTCATTCCAAGTTCTTCGCCGTAATAATGAAAGGGATTACCCGGCATAAATTGCAGTATGGACATGGACAACTTAATCTTCCTGGGGTCTCTGCCAACCATATCGGGATAGCGTTCAACATCGTGGCTGCCAATACAAACCCCGTCAATACCCTCACTGTAGTTTGTTTTTATCGCCGCATTCCAGTTTACCACAAACTCGGCAAATTCATGAGCCGGAGCATCTCTAAAAACCAGTGGAATTTGGTTTTGTGAAGGGAAACTAAAAAGTGAAGAAGGGTTACCCCTGTAGTAGTCGATAATGGTATCATTGTCGCCCCATACTTCGCCTATTACATACACATTGCTTTTTTTGGATCTGGCATAACTTGTAAACCAGTCAAGCCATTCAATGTTTTTTTCTCTTATGTCTGTCGTAAGCGGATCCGATTCATAAATGTGCTTAACCGCATCCAGCCGGAATCCGGAAACTCCCTTTTCCAGCCAGAAATCAATAATGCTTTCGAATTCCTTTTTAAGCTCCGGATTGTCATAGTTAAGATCGGGCATCGCATCCCAGAATACAGCTTCGTAGTATTTGCCTGTCTGACCCAGTCTGTAAGTCCGGCTATGCGCCTTTTCATCGTAAAGAACGTAGTAATTCATATACTTTGAATTTCCGTTCTTTGCCGCCAAAAACCAGGGATGATTAATGGAGGTGTGATTCACCACGAGATCCACTATTACCCTTACGCCCCGTTCATTACATTCTTTTATGAAATTTTCAAAATCTTTCATTGTGCCGTATGAAGGATCAATTGCCTTGTAATTATCACAATCATATTTATGATATGTGCCGGAAGGTCCTATCGGCATAAGCCAGATACCGTCTATATTCAGGCTGGTAGCGGAATCGGGATTACCGTCGTTAAGGTAGTCCAGTTTTTGAATAATCCCTTTGAAATCTCCAATTCCGTCATTGTCCGAATCATAAAAAGAACCAACAAAAATTTCATAGTAATTGCCGTACAGTCCTTTTACATTGAGGTCTTCCTGGCTGATAAAGCCGGATTCGCTAAAACCATTATCTTCTGTTGGACAAGAAACAAATACCAGCAAAAAAACAAACAGCGCCGAAAAAAACTTTTTTATCACAAAGTACTCCTAAAAAAGATTAAAAAGCCGCCGGCCTTGGGCAGGCGGCTTTGGCTTTAATCGGTGAATATAATCTTAGTTCTTCTGGAATGTGACCTTCATTGTTGACGAATCGAGGGTGATGGTATAGTTACCGTCAGCGGCAAGCCCAAACATCGGCGCCTGCCCTGTGCCTTCCACCAAATCGAATTCCTGGGCAGTTGCGATATCTGCGATCGTTACTCCATCTGCATCTGCCTTAAACCATGTTCCTGCCCAATCAGGTTTGGTAAATCCGGCGCCGGATTTTGTGGTAACGAAAGAAACCGCCTGACTATCATCTGCCGTTAGCCCGCCAGTCCAGGTATATATACCCGTATCTTCCCCTGTTTCTACCAACTCGTTGTCATCATCTCCCATTCCATCACCCCATGATTTTTCCGGAGCTGCACCAACAACCCAAATTTGCAATTTGTCGTATATTACATCAGGAAGTATTTCGTTGCATTTAACCGTTGCCTTTAACGTAACCGTATTAAGGGTGACTGTATAGTTACCTTTAGCCTTAATATCAAACATCGGACTTTGAGCTACTTTTTTTTCTACATCGAATGTTGCTTCTTCACCGTCGGCAAGATCAACAGTCGGGTCATTGCTGTCCGCAACTACATACCATTCTGCACCGTCACTTGGCCAGCCGGGAACACCGTCAGGCTGATTTGTGGTGAATGAAAACCCGGAAGCAGCGACATTCAGAACGCCTGTCCAGGTAAATATTCCGGTATCGGCCCCTGTCTCTGCCATTTTGTTGTCATCATCTCCCATTCCATCGCCCCATACTTTCTCCGGAGCAGCTCCCACAACCCAAATTGAAAGAGAAGTGTCTATATCAAAATCTTCACCTGTGGTTCTGATAAATGTAGCCTTCCTGGTGCTTGTATTAACGGAAATGGTATAATTTCCCGCATAATTAATCCTCCAGGCATTATTGCCTTCATCAGGAATAATCTCAAAATCAGATACATCCGGTTCATTCTTGATATTGCACGCTACACTGTGATTACTGCCTGTGGGCTGCAGCTGCCATGTTTTGCCGTTATCCCATTCGGTTGGAGAGGTATTACATCCGGCAAACTTCAAATATGAGTCGCTGGATAATGCCCCAGTCCAGGTATAGGTGTTACCGGCTTTAGTCATTTCAATTGGCTCGCCTCCCAGCCAGTTGGTAAGATCGCCAACCAGCCAAACCTTACTAAAGGTTTCGGTCTTTTCGTCTTTCACTTCCTCGCATCCAACTGCGATAAAAAGGATAAGGGCTGCTGCCCCCAACAAAAACCATTTCTTTTTCATACAATTCTCCTCATCTTCAAATAATTACCGGCAACGCCGGTACTATTAACAAACCCGCAAAAGCAGGCTGTTTCCAAAACTAATCATGCAGAACCGCCATGGAAAGCGGCGGCACGGTTACAGTTCCGCTGTGCTCCGACAGTGTTGCCACGCCGGCTTTTTTATCATCCACCACTTGATGCCATCTTCCGCCCGAAGGCAAGTCAATGGTTTTCGCCTGATTTCCGCCATTATACGCAACAAAAATCGTGCTCCAGGAATCCCCGTTAGCATTGCCGCCAATAGAAAACGCGACCAGTCTATCCTGCCTGGAAAGGATATTAACCTTGTCCATATCAGCCCTGCTGTCCATTCTGAAAGCCGGGTGCGCCTTTCGCAGCCTGATAAGACCAGCGTAATAATCCACTACGTCCTTGTATTTAGCGGCGTTTTCCCAGCGTATGCGATTAATAGTGTCGGGACTCTGGTAGCTGTTATGATTACCGTACTTGGTACGCAGCATTTCATCTCCCGCCTGGAAGAACGGAACCCCCTGTGCTGTAAGCACAATCCCGTTTGCAAGCAACACTGAACGGACAGCATCATTTTCAAGCAGCGGCTTATCCTGGGAAATAAGATTGTAGGGATTATTTCTCACATCGCGATTGCCCCAGGAGGCGCTTATCTTGTCCCATAAGTTAAGGTTGTCATGGCAGGTTACATAATTGATGCTTTCACTGGCGCGGTCTGTAATGCTGTCTACCGAGCCGCGCAGGCCGGTAACAATTCCGTTTTCCTGGCCGGTCTGGCTGGTGGCAAAACCCCTGGAACCGTCATCGTTACCGCCTTTTATGGCGCCGCGAATACGGTCATTGAATATCGATATACCCATACCGCGCTGCGCACCCATGTTGGTCTGCATTGAAGCCGGCAGCGGAGAGCCGCCTGCCTGCCATGGTTCGCCGTAGACGATAATACCGGGGTTAACTTCGGCGCGGAGCCTTTGGGCCACCTCGCCCATGGTATCCCTGTCAATCAGGGCCATAAGGTCGAAACGGTAACCGTCAATATTATATTCCTTTGCCCAATACAGGCAGGAATCTACAATGAACTTGCGCACCATTGGCCGTTCAGAAGCGACTTCGTTACCGCACCCCGAACCGTTGGTATATTGACCGAAATCATTTGTCCTGTAGTAATAACCCGGTACAACACTGTCAAAAGGAGTACCGCCTGTTGCGTAAGTGTGGTTGTAAACCGTGTCCATTACCACCCTAAGCCCCGCATCATGCAGCGCTTGTACCATTTGCTTGAATTCACGTATCCGTGCTTTGGGGTCTGCGGGGTTGGTCGAATAGGACCCTTCCGGGACATTATAATTCTGCGGATCGTAGCCCCAGTTGAATTGATTGCCCGCCCCCAGTTCATTCACCGAGGCGAAATCAAAACTTGGCATCAGGTGCACATGGGTAATACCCAGATTCACCATGTGATCCACACCGGTGGGAATACCAGCATTATTTTTGGTTCCCCGTTCTGTAAAAGCCAGGAATTTTCCTTTGTTCACCATGCCGGATTCTTCATCAACTGAAAAGTCCCGTACATGCAGTTCGTACAGTATTGCATCCTGCGCTGCTCCGGAAAAAGCCGGTTTATAGCCGGGCCTCCAGCCGGTAGGATTTGTAGCCGCAAGATTAACAATAGCTCCACGCTGACCGTTTGCAGATACTGCCCTTGCATAGGGATCGACAGCCCAGTTTATTTTGCCGTTGGCAAATTCAATTTTATAAAGATAATATTTATCCTCAAGATTACCGCTAACCGCCGCCGACCAAACTCCTGTAGCCCTGTCAGCTGTCATGGGATGCAGATTAACAGTTTCGTTTTCAGTTACCCTACCGCCTGCATCATATACCCCGGCATCGTCATATAACGCCACAGACACTGTTTTGGCAGCCGGCGCCCATATTTTAAAAACACTTTGGGCGGCACTCCATGTAAGGCCGAGATCGTCTCCACCGTAGTAGTAATTGTCAAGTATTTTTCGCATGGTAACTTCCCTGTCGGAAAAACCTCCGCTTTCATCCCGCACTATGATGTGTTTAGAAGGATCGGTTATAGGCTCTTTCAGGCTGATAATTACCTGCAAATCGTTATTGCCCCTGGCAGAGGTTCCTTCAAGTTTTAGTCCGTCCTGGTAAACGGTAAACATATTGTAATTTTTTGGTCTTTGCAGCGCCACAACAAGCACAGAGTCGTTTTTGTCAGCAGCGGCAAACCGGAGAGCCGGACTGCCGATATCCGGCTTTTGCGTATATGTCTGTGAATCTCCCTGCAGCACCCATATCTCTTTTGCATCGGTAAAGTGATCTTCGGGCGTATCTTTTTCGGCCCAATCGTTGCTTCCCGCCCTTCGCCTGACAATATATCCGAACTCTTTTGCATCCGTATCTATGTCGATATAGGCGGTAACAAAACCATCCCTGCCAGGCGATCCAAACTCATACCCATTCCCTTCGCTGCCCTGGGGCCACACCCAAACGTTCCACCCCGTATAATCGTTGTTATAACGGTAATAATGGATTGTCAGCGTATGATCTGCCCTGGCCGGCGTATGGGAACAGGAAGACGGCGCCAGCATTGCCGCCGCCGTGAGGGCCGCGAGCAATACAATACGGGCCATGTTAAAAATACGCGCTCTTTTAATCATTTGTGTTTATTAAAGCTCCGGTTTTGATGTGTAGGTCGCAGGATCGCCGGTGATAATCCAGATTTCCCTTGCTTTGGAAAAACGATCATCGGCAACATCCTTGTCTTCCCAGTCATTCCCCGGTGTGCTTTTCCTGACTATGTAACCGAATTCTTCCACGTATGATTCCATCGGTATTGTCCCGGTTACCCAGCCCTCCGCATCCGGAGAACCAAACTCGTAGCCGCTCCCTTCGGGGCCGCCGACCTCCCATATCCACAAATTCCAGCCTTCGTCATATTTCTGATCGTAGCGGTAGTAGTGGATAATTGCCGGATCGGAATCGCTTCCGCCCCCCGGAACGCTCATGCATGATGTTACTGCCACACCTGTAAACAGTAACGCCGCCAGAGCAATCAATGCTCCAATTCTGATTTTTGTCTTCATCTTCTTACTCCTTGAATATTTTTTCTGCACCGGCACTTAAGGCCGGCAGCAGTTAGGTGACATTATTCCGGTTCATTGGGTGTAAACAAATATACTACATCCAAATGTATATAGTTAAGCAGAGTACCGGGGGCATTGGGGTCTTCTCCAATCGTTGCATCAGTACCGGGGACTTCGCCGTTTTGAATACGGATTATATCCCCCGCCTTGGCGGTAACAGTATCCATAACAGCAAGGTACTGAGGATCTGACATATCCCAATTGGTCACTCCGTCCGGTCTCTCGTACCGTACATTGACCATTACTTCATCAGACCTGCCGGGTCTTAGGGTAACCTGGACATAGCCGTTAGGCGAACCGCTCCAGCCAATGCCGATGCCGTAAGTGCCGGAAGAAATAGGAGCGGTGGTATAAGGATTATTATTCGGAATCGTTACTTCCACATACGCCTGCCCTACGCCTATGCCTTTGACAAATTTTCCTTCAGAGGCAGAACCGCTGGAATGGGTTCCGGTATCAAAACCGGGATTGGTTTTTGTAAGCCTGCCGTCTTCGGCTTCCATAACCGCCACTATTATACCGCCAAGTTTAGCTTCAATGTCAGCTAATATCTCTCTGGCTATAAATGACTTGGGCGGTAAATCAGGGTATTTTGTCGGACAGGCTGCCAATACCAGTGTAAAAAGCATCAACGCAAGAATTAAATTACCTGTTTTAATCTTCATTTTCATTCTCCCTTACAGTTCCCAGCGCAGACCAAGGCGTACTGCCGCGCTGCCGCTGTAGTCTCCTGTTCCATTCATCAAACTTCCATCCAAATCAAAGAAAGTGATCCCGTCGGTAAAACTTTTGTAGGGCTCCATATTCCACATAAATTGCGCATACACAGTAGGCCTCACAGGAGTTGAGAGCCTTTTGGTGACGCCCATAAAAAAGCCGAAAGGATTGTCATGGGTCTCGACATTATTATTGGCAATACGCAGTAAAAATCCCCCCTGGATATTCAACTGCTCGCGCATCTTAATCGTTGCCAGCCAGGAATTATACAGATAGTCCCGGTCCCGGTTATCGACACCAATATGTAAATCCACGCCTCTTATTTCCCGGTGTATCTGCCCGATTTCTGCCAGAATCCCCACCTTTGAAAGCAGGAACGGACTCTTTATATTGCCGCGCATAATGTGATCTTCTTCGGCGGTATAAAAACTCATCTCTGCGTAGGGTGAAACAACTGCATTTACGTTGATTTGTTTTAAATCATACCTAAACCAGGGGTTAAACCTGATTAATATATTGTCTGGATTGTTATAAGGCTCTATTCTGCCATCTCTGTATAATATGAATTCAGGGCCGGCGCCAAACCCTATAGTCAAACCATCGGCAAGCGGCGGTAACTCATAATCCAGCCAAAAACGTTGGGTGTTAAGAGGGCCCAATTGATCTGACAGATATGTGGCTCCGTCTGCTTCCTTAACATACATCATGTTGGCCTGGGAACCGCGGAAACGGTACCCAAGAAATGCTTTCCCTGCATTAAACGCAGAAAAATCATAAAACAGCCTGATTCCTGCAGCCATGTTTTCCAGGGTTTCGGCATCAGGGTCTACGGTACCCACGTCGGAAGAACCCGGGCTGGGGGTATAGAAGTCACGGTATCTAGTTCCCCCGGGACTTACCTTTCTTTCAACACCCCATAAATTCAACAAGAGGTTGGAACTAATTCCCAATCCGCCGAACTTGGAAGTATAGCCAAGAATAAAGTCAGCTTCATATATGTCGTCGAATACGGTTTCCCAGCCCTCTTTGCCATAGGCACCGTTGTATTGAAAGTCCAGTACATGGCTCTCGTAAGTAGCAGCAATCCAGCCCAAAAAGCCGTATTGTTCGCCTCTTCTGTCGGCGCTTTTGTTGGGTATGGCCTGAGCTCTAATGCCAACCGGGCCGATATTTGGTACTCCACTGCCTGTAGTGAGTGCAACAAAACCACCGTAATCGGCTGCCTCATCCCAGCCCGCATCCCAATCCGAAGATATTGTTTTCCACAGAGCATTTGTATGTTCAGGTAATTTTGTGTATTTATACCCGATGTCGGTAACTACATAATCCGAACTGTATGTCAGTTTAAGGTGGTCAACCTTGGGAAGAGTATTGCCCCAATACTGAATGGGATTAGTCAGCGCATCTACAAAAAAATGCTTGAGCCCATCACTAAAATATAATTCCCTGCCTGTAAGATCCTTGTTTAGATACAGATCCTGACTGCCCGCCATGGATAGTTCGGTAAATATGTTCACCCCCTCCCATGGATCAAACGTGAATTTTACAATTCCCTTGAATTCGGTAAAGACTTGTTTTGGCTCCATGGTTTTACTGTCAAATTGGGTTTCCAACCCAAGACCCGACCATGTACCAAAACGCGGCTCTGCAAAAATACCAACAGGTAACAGCAGGAAAACCAAAAGCAGAGTTTTCAATAAAATTTTCACTCTCATATACTGTACGCCTCCTCTAAATAAATACTGGTACTGCCATTCAGCAAAGTCCAGATTTTAACACCGCTATATTAATTATCAGCCATGGAATTACGTTTTGCCACTATACAAATTATTTTCGTAAAGACGGCAAGCCATGCCCGGCCGCAGACAGTCCAATGACGGTCTTTATTTAATAACAACACTCGTATACCCCGAAAGACTAAGAATACTTCCGCACAGGCCGCTCCTGCCTTTTCCCGCATATCCCCTTACCTCTGAAAATTCAACATCGGTATATCCCGCCAAATCGACAGTGATTTCATTTTCGCCGGTATTGTGAAATACGGCCGCTTTGCTTCCGTTGTAATCGGAAACGAAACCTCCAAAAGCGGTATACTGCGAAAAATCCAGAGGTTCGATCAAGCCTCTTGCTATTTCGGGGTTTGCCCTGCGAAGCATGATCAGATTTTTGTAATGTACAAAAAGGCTGTTTTTTTGTGACAATTGGCTCTTTACACTGCCGTTTGCCTGCCTTGCCCTGTCATAGCTGCTGCCGGCAGGATCCCTGACCGTATCACCATCGTCCCAAAGCATTGCAAGCCTTCTGTTTGCATCAGTCGGGGCACTGTCATTTGAGCCTTTCATTCCAATTTCTTCACCATAGTAAATGAAGGGACAGCCGCTTGAAAGTATATACAGGTTAGCGGCCATCTGCATTGCGTATTCGTCTACATCAAGAAAATCCGCAGCCCTGTCCATGTCATGATTTGAAATAAAAGGGTTAAGAATTGCCCGGGAGTTTTTCTGTAATATATGCCTTTGATATAAAGCCAAACGCTGTAAAAATTCCGTAACACTGTTATCACCTTGTACCGTATTATAAATATCCCCTTCCGTACCGGACATTCCGAAATCAAAACAGTTCACAGCCTCATAATAATTTTGTATGGAAACAGCGGGCGACCAGTTTTCAGCCACAATATAAACATCGTCTTTGACTTTTCTGCATTCACCGTTAAGCCATTTTAAAAATTGTATGTTCCGTAAATCTTCTCCATAATGGAAATACTTAACGGCATCCAGTCTGAACCCTCCAATTCCCTTACCAAGCCAAAATTTAACAATGTCTGTAATCTCATGGCGTACATCGTGATTATCCAGATCAAGCTCCGGCATACAGGGCGAGAAATTTGCTTCATAATAGTACTGCGTTCCATTTGGAGTTTTTTCAAACTTATACCATGTTCTTCCGGGAATTTTCCTGGTCTTTTTAGTGTAGTACTTTGCATACTTGTCTTCCAAATTTCCTTCCTTTATGGCATTCCTGGCGCTGATAAACCATGAATGCCGCTCGGAAGTGTGATTCAATACAAGGTCGATTATTAGCCGTATATCGCGCTTGTTGCATTCAGCTACAAGTTTTTCAAAATCCGCCATTGTTCCGTACCCGGGATCGATACTGTAATAGTCGGTTATGTCATATTTATGATAACTCGGCGATGGCATTACCGGCATCAGCCAAATTCCTTCCACCCCAAGACTCTTGCCGGAATTGGGATTACCATCGTTAAGATAATCAAGCCGGCTGATCACCCCGTTAATATCCCCCAGACCGTCTTTATTCGAATCGGAGAAACCTCCGATAAAAATCTCGTAATATGTACGGTAGTTGTCGGCAACAGCCTCAGCCACCGGGTCTTTGTCTAAAATCCTGTACTCACAGCAACTTACAGCAGTCATAAGCAATACCAATAAAAATTTCAGCATATATGCTAATTTTTAACTGCGCCGGCAGTAATCCCCTCAACATAAAATTTCTGCATGGAGAGGAACAGTGCTACAATGGGAACTGCTATCAGGATGCATCCCGCCGAAAACAATGTAAAAACATTGGAATCTACCCTTTGCCCGTAGAGCATATAGTACAGGCCGACAGCCGTTGTATGCAGATGGACATTTTGTTCTCCCAGGATTACCCTTGCCAGAATAAAATCCATCCATGGCACCATAAAAGCCATTAACGCCAAATATACTATGATGGGCCTGCTCATGGGCAAAACGATAGAGGAAAAAATCCGTGCCTGCACCGCTCCTTCAAGTTTAGCCGCTTCTATCAGCGAGTTGGGAATTGTATCAAAAAAACCTTTTCCTATGTAAAAGCTCATGCCGGATGCCGCAGAATAAACAAGAACAAGCGCTGCAAGAGACTGGGTAAGGCCCAATGCTTTAAGGATATAGTAAATTGCGATTATAGACATGAAACCGGGGAAAAGCCCAAGAATCAATGCAATATTCATAATCGGCTTGCGCATTCTGAATCTCATCTTGCTCATTACATACGAGGTGCTTAGTGAAAGCATTGTCGAAAGCGTAGTGCTGAAAACCGCAACGATAAGCGTATTTCTTATCCATCTGCCAAAGGATGTTGTGGTAAACAGCAGCCTAAAATTATCCAGGCCGAAACCGCGCGGGAAATAATGAGAGACAACAATACCAACGAGATTTCCCTGATCGTTGTACTCAACCCTGAAAGCATTAAGCACTATCCATAAAATGGGATACAGCCAGATCATCGCCAAAATGAATAAGCCCACATGAGAAAAGAACAACTGCCAGAAATGCACGGTAGTTTTTGATTTAATCATTGGAAAGCATCCTCCTCCTTATACGCCTTGCTGTGGCGATAAGTAAGCAAGGTAATAGTCGAAGTGCAAAGGAATGTCATAATTCCTATCAGCGACCCCAGATTATATTCTCTTTCATTGACAGATAACTTAAAAAGCCAGGTTACCAGAAGATCGGTAGCGCCGGCCTTGTAACCCCCTACAGCGGCGGGCCTGCCTTCGGTAAGCAGATATATTACGTTAAAGTTGTTGAAGTTTCCAATGAAAGAGCTGATGAGGTAAGGGGTGGTAACAAATAATATGTATGGCATCGTAATTTTTACCAGACATTTGAGCGGGCCTGCTCCGTCAATCCTTGCCGCCTCGTATAAATCGGCAGGAATATTGAGCAAAATACCGCTTGTCATAAGCATGGTATATGGGACGCCGATCCAGAAGTTGGCAGCTATTATTGTTATCCTTGCCCTTAAAATACTGTCCGAGTTTGCCAAAAAGGAAACAGGCTCGCTTAAAATACCCGTGTTTACCAGCAATGTATTGAACGGCCCAAGTTCTCCCAGAATATTCCTGATAGCAAGCAAAGAAACAAATTGAGGCATGGCAATAGTCAGAATAAATATGGTTCTGAAAAGAGTCTTGTACCTTACGCCTTTCCTGTTAATAAGAATTCCGAGAAATATTCCCCCAAAATAACAGGTAAAGGTTGAAAAAACCGCCCACACTAAAGTCCAGCTTAAAACAGGGATAAACCTTTGACCGATTTCTCCGGTTTTGGTTAACAGGGTCTTTACATTAGCAAACCCGACCCAATCAAACAACACCTCGCCCTGATGAGCGCTGTCAAAGTTTGTAAAGGCGATAAAAATCATAAATATAGTGGGCATTATTGTAAAAAATGCAACTCCGACAAAAGATGGAGTAAGAAGAGTAATGTGAAACCGGTTGTCAAAAAGTTCCCTGATATCTTCCCTAAAGCCGGAAGCTCTTCCCTTTTTCTGCTTATCACATTCGGCCTTGTACGCACTTTTCAAATTGCTCAAATAAAGCAGGAAGAACAGGGCGATAATACCCATTGTTACCACGCCGAATAAAAGCATAAGCATGGAATCATCAGCCTTTGTGAATATATCGCCCGCTTCGGTGCCGAGAGTGGTAAAATTTATAAGCGCCTTATAGCCCAGGGGAGTATCGTTAATCTGCGGGCATAATACCATAAACAAGATGAAGCCTGCCTGAAACAGCAGGTAAATAAAGCCCTTGATGATTTGTTTGTGGTAAAAATTCCCAAAGCCCATAATGATGTGAGACGCCCTGGTTGCCATGTTTCCGTTTTTAAATCTATGAACAAAGGCGCTAAAAAAACTCATTAATCCGTTTAGAGCGGTTTTAACAGAATTACGCACGAAACCGCCCAAGTTACTGAGAACTGCATTTTTCATCTTTATGACCCGTGATACCGTGGAAATAGACCCTTTTGCCTCATGATCTGTATCACGAATGGTAATTTTCCGCACTAATGCCCCCTTTTACAAAAATCAACAACCCCGCCGCAGAGCGGACGGTGTATGTTGTTCTTATAAGGTATTGGTCTCGGGTTTAATACCTTTAATAATCGCCCCAGAGGGGCGGGGTCTCCTCAACCGAGCCTGTCGCAGACAGACGAAGGTTCGCCTCTTGATTAAACCCTCGCCGCAAATAACCCGTATGGCAAGGGGTTATTTGCTCCAGTATAGTAAAACAGGAAACCGTTTTCCCAAGAATACAACGCGGGACACCATTTGTCAAGGAAAATATTCAAAAGAAGTTTACTCCTTTTATCTCCTGTATCCCCCGGTACAAAAAGCCCCCAGACCCGTATAACAAAACAGGAAACCGTTTTCCCAAGAATACAACGAGAGACACCATTTGTCAAGGAAAAAATTTAAAAAAAGAAGTTTATTTCCTTTATTTCTCGTATCCCCCCCGGTACAAAAAACTTGATGCAGCGCACAATTTACCCTATACTGCCCCTGATGAAAAAAAATGCACTGGTCATCTTCACCCTTGCGCTCCTTGCTTCATGCCGTTCCCAGCAAACCCCGCATTTTGACGAAGATCTGTGGCTGCGGCGCGTTAATGCTGTCGATCCTTCCCTGCTGTATGAGCCGCACAGGGACGAGGCGGGCAGCTTTTTTAACCCCTGGATGCCCCGCCATCTGGAGCAGCAAAACGTAGGGCGCTTTTGGGGCAGGGAAAAAATGGCTTTTGAAGCTTTTCCCGCCGAGAGGTACGGGCATTTGAACAATACCTACGATTACCTTTCGGATCCGGATTTTGACAGTATATCTTTTGCGGATCATGCTTCGTTTTTTATTAAGATTGACGGTGCAACCATTATTGCCGATCCTTTTTTTTCAAGCCGCGCCCTTGTTATCAATAAAAAAATAAAAATCCCGTTTGATTTTTCAAAAGTTCCGCAGAATCCGGTGGTGCTGATAAGCCACAACCACTACGACCACCTTGACAAAAAATCAATTAAACAGCTTTCCAAAAAAAAATCTGTGTTTATCGTACCCTTGGGATTAAAAGATATTATTGTAAAATGGGGGGCAAGGGAAGTTCATGAACTGGACTGGTGGGAAAGCGTTAACATCGCAGGTATTAAATATACTCTCCTTCCCGCCCAGCACTGGTCACGGCGGATAGGCCAGAAAGCCAACTCAACCCTGTGGGGCAGTTTTATGATAGAGGCTTCCAAAACAATTTATTATTCCGGCGACACAGGTTATTTTTGCGGTTTTAAGGAATTCGGAAGGCTCTACGATATTGATTATGCAATCCTTGGCGTCGGCGCATACGAACCGCGCTGGTTTATGCATTACCAGCACATGAATGTAGCGGAATTTTTTCTCGCCATCGATGATTTGAACGCAAAGATATCAATCCCCATGCACTTCGGCACGATAAGCCTCAGCGATGAGCCGCTTGTTTATCCGCTATACGAAACAGATCTGTACCTTGAAAAACACCCGCAGTATATCAATCGCGTAACGCCGCTGCGTGTCGGAGGGTTTATAAAGATTGAGTAAGGCTTTCTGCGGTAATATCCGTTCCAGCTTTATTACCACATAACAATATAGGTACAGCTGTCTGCGCCTTTGTTCCGGCATTCTTTGGAGTCATCATGTCTGATAATGGCATTAGGGGCAAACTTATGGGCCATTGCTGTTATAATCCCGTGATCAAATGCACATGGGTACGGGTTATGAGATATGCTTATTATCTTATTTTCCCCGGAAATCCGCTCATAACCATAATGGCCAATGCCCTCGTTCATTTCGCCGTTTTCGGGGTTAAATAATGCTCTGCCATTCTTACGGTGGTTTAGGTGATATGCAATATCAATTGCTTTAATCGCGCTGTCAACATCCACTACCCACGGCGGGAACTGGGCATTGGCTGGTACAGATAATCCAATGTTAAAAAGAACACGATCCCCTACCGTTTTAGCGATTTTTTCAAAAGCCTCAAGCCAAGCCGATTGCGCATACCATCCGTTCATGTCAACATGTAGTTCCTTGTTTATAACAGTACCTATACCAACCTGTGAAAAAAAACGCCGCGATAAATTAGTAAAATGGCCCAGACCTGCAATTATTGAGTAAACAGTAGGACCGTTAACTTCAATTTCCGGTTCAAATATCTTAAATTGCATATTTCCTCCATTCGTTCAACTCAGTCTCAATATTTTTTACCAGCTCTTTATCAGATATGCCGATTGCATTAATGCCGTGAAGCCCGGTGTTCAAATCTTCCAGCTCGCCCATAAGGGCATTGATTTCCCCGCTCATTTTGGCCATTTCATTGTCCAGATTTTCCGTCTCATTTACAATTGCAGTGCCGGATGTTTTTATAATCCCAAAATTGCTGCGTATATCACCTGTAATACCATTAATATGGTTTGTAGCTTCCAATATTTGGCCGCTTCCGGATTCATGCTCCGTCATGGCGTTTCGTATTACAGCTTCCTGATTCTGCACATCTTCTGCCATGCTGACAATTTGATTAAACTGTTTTTGTGATTTTTCCGTAAAATCAGTCGCACTTTGTATTTGCTTCTTCAGATCGGAAAGAGACTTGTTGATGGTTTTTCCCTGAACAGCCGAATTTTCCGCTAACTTGCGTATTTCATCCGCCACAACGGCAAAACCTTTGCCTACGTTACCCGCATGAGCCGCTTCTATGGCTGCGTTCATCGCAAGCAGATTTGTCTGAGTTGCTATGGTTTGGATTATCTTATTGGCATCCATAAGGCTGTCCGAATCTTTTTCCAGCTCCTGCATAATACCCCATATTTTTTGTATACTTTCATTTCCGACACGGGAGGCGTCTACAAGGTTTTCCATGGACGCACTGTTTTTGATTAAAATGGCCGTAACAGATTTAATACTGGATATCATTTCTTCTATCGAGGCAGACGTCTGGGAAACCGCCGCAACCTGGTTTTCTATACGTTCATCCAGCTCATTAATGATGCCGGAAATTTGTTTCGTATCCCTTATAATATCTTTTAGTGATATAACGTGGTTTATTGCTTTAGATACAAGTGAAAGCATGGTTTTATCCATGTAATCGAAGCTATCCATTGATTGCGCCAGCGTTTCCAGCAATTCCATGAAAGAATTACCCAGATGCTGCGTCTCTTTCTCCATTTTGGCCGTAATTTTTGCTATTTGTTCTTTCATTTGAACACTTTCAGGCTTGTTTTCTTTCTCGACTTTCTTTTGCTTAAAACCTAACACATACTGCCCCTTTCAGTCAGACATTATACAGTAATGAACTCATTTTATCAATGTTTTATATAGCGATAAATTTCTTGGCGGTATCATTAATCCAATCAGAGAAATTTCATTGTTATTATAAACGATAGAATATATAGGACGCTTTAATGCAAATACCAAACGGAAAACCAGTGGCATACAGCTCCGATTATTACAAAGAAATGCCAGATAACATGGGTAAAACGGGTGCTTTTCATGCGATACCAGATGGTTCCCAAAGTATATGCCGCTCCGCCGGCGACAAGCAGGATAATGATTTTAACGGGGACAGAGCGAAGTAATGGAACGAAGCCAACTATAATTGCCCAGCCCATGGCAATATACGCGGCTACTTCCACTTTTTTAAGAGCCTTGTTATCCAGAATATTTAGCGTTATGCCGAGGAAGGCCAAGGCCCATTCAGCCCCAAAAAGACTCCAGCCCCATGCACCCCTTAAGCCGCTTAAACAGTGCGGCGTATAGGTTCCGGCGATAAAAATAAATATTACCGAATGATCCAGCCTGCGTAATATGTTTTTGGCGCCTCGGTGCTGTATTGCATGATACAGGGTTGAAATTAAAAACATTCCAATCATGGTTGATGCAAACAGAACCGCAGCGGCAATATCCATGCCGCCCGCCCTCTTGTAACTAAGTAAACCGTTTGTTTTAAGACTCAGCAGCACAAGGCCAGTTATTGCACCAAGTGTACCAATACCATGAAGAATCGAATTAGCTATTTCTTCGCCAATTGTATAAAATGGAGCGGTTGCAGTAATATTTGATTTTTTTACAATACTCATATAAATTGAGACCCGATATTTGTTTTTCAGTTGCAGGGTTTTAATTATCACGCCGGGCGGCAACTTGTCCAGTTTTTCATGTTCCATTAAAATGAAGTTATTAAGGCAGGCGGAAAGACTTATGGAAAAATTTTACAAAAAGCCCTGGCTGATAGTGGCGGCAATCGCACTTATTACGGTGTTTTTCGCATGCTGGCTGCCCAGGGCGGAACTTGATAACAATAACCTGCGCTTTGTGCCGGAAAACGATCCTGCCCTGGCTACTTCAAGATGGATAGATGATACATTCGGCAGTTCGTTCTTCATCCTGGTGGGCTTGCAAAGAGAATACAGTACGGTTTTTGAAAAGGAGTTTCTGGATCGTATAAGGCTCTTTAACGAAGAAATCGAAAAAATCCCTATTGTAAAAGAAGTTGTTTCTCTGGTGAATGCCGATTACATCTGCCGCAGAGACGGCGCCATTGTAGTGGAAAGCCTTGTAGGCATTGATTTCGCCGGCACTCCGGCAGAAATCACCGAACTGAAAAACAGGCTGCTTTCCTGGGAATTGTACGAGCGCGCGCTTATTTCCGATGATTTTTCCGCTACCCAAATACTTATACCTTTAAGCATTAAATCCGATGAAGCCGGCCTTCCGGAGGTAAGCGCGAGTTATCTGCAAATTAGGGACATGGCAAAGGCGTTTTTTTCCGATCTGGGCGAAGTATATGTTACGGGAATGCCTGTGATCAGCGCCGCGATAAACGAATCGATCAGCGCCGACCTAAGGCTGCTTGTTCCCCTGGTGATCATCGTTGTGCTTGCGGTACTGTTCTTCTCTTTCAGAAGCTTTACGCCCGTTGTCCTGCCCCTGCTAACCGTGCTTATAGCAGTTATCTGGTCAGTAGGCGCCATGCCAATTTTCGGGATAAAACTTTCTGTTATAACCACGGTGCTGCCTGTAATCCTGGTCGCCGTAGGCAGTGCCTACGGAATTCATGTTGTTACCCATTACCTGCACGACATGGGGCAGAACGAATTGAGCCGCCAAGAACACGCGCGCGCGGTTCTTGGCGTAGTGCGAAAAATAGGCAAGCCGGTTTTTCTTGCGGCGCTTACAACCTTTGTCGGTTTTTTTTCACTGTGTTTTACCACCGTTACTCCAATCAGGGAATTCGGCATTTTTTCCAGCCTTGGTATTTTGGCTTCCTTTACGGTTGCAATAACGCTAATTCCGTCCCTGTTAATTATCAGGGGGCCGAAAAAAATTAAGAGCCTGGAAGAACAGAAAGGCCGCATGGACGATGCGCTTGCGGATACGCTTGTAAGAATCTCCGGCAGGCGGAAAATCGTGCTTTTTATTGCCGCCTGTGCCGTCCTTGTTTCAGTTTACGGCCTTACAAAGATCGTCAGCGATAATGCAATGGTCGAATATTTTAAGCCGGATACGGATATATACAAATCGGACAGCTTTATAAGACAGAATTTCGGCGGTTCGAAGGTTGTCAGTGTGGTATTTCAGGCCGATACGAGCGAAGCACTGCTGCACCCCGATACACTGTCCGCCCTCGACGGCCTTGGAACATATCTGTACACAAAAGTCCCCAATGCAGGCAAGGTGATGGGCTTTACCGATCTTGTTAAGCGCATTAACCAGGTTTTTAATGCCGATGCCGATCCGGCAGGGCTGCCGGTTCAGGAAGATTACGAAGACTCATTTTTTGATGATTTCGGCTTCGGCTTTGCGGATTTTGAAGACAGCCCGTTATGGGACGATTTTGGGGAAAGCGGGGCTTGGGATGATTTCGAACCTGCCCACAGCGTTTCTGCCGAACCGGAAGCCCTAACACAGGCGGAACTCATCGAGCTTTTTGAAAATGCAGGAAGTTTATCCCGCTCCATGAGCGCTAACGATCTTGTAAGAGAGTTAAAACGCCAGCTTAACTATCAGGGCGCGGCCTATTATGAAATACCCGCAGACCCTGCCCGCTACGGCAGAAAAACCCGGGAAGATTTACAGCGGCTTGTTTCCAATTATCTGGTACTGCTTTCCGGCGGCATCGAAAGCTACGCGAACGACCCGCTGGAGCCCACCACAATAAAATCCACGGTACAGCTTCGCACACTGGGAATGGACGATTCGAGAAAAATCCTGAATGATATCGACCGTTATCTGGAAGCCCATGTGCCGGCGAATATTAAAACAACTGTCGGCGGCACCACTTTGGTCGAAGGATCGTTAAACGATCATATTGTTCGTTCCCAGCTTACTTCTGTTTTTGTTTCGATTATCTGTGTTTTTCTGATTGTCGCAGTTTCAAACAGGTCATTCATTGCCGGCTGCATAGGCATCGCCCCGCTTTCAATTTCCATACTGCTCAATTTTGCCGTAATGGGCTTTGCAGGAATCAAGCTGAACCTTGGCACATCAATGGTGGCAAGCGTTTCCATAGGAGTCGGGATCGACTATACGATTCATTATCTGGAAGCGTTCAAAAGGGAGGCGGCGCTATCCGCCGGAGCGGACTTCCTGCGGCGTACCTTTTTAAGTTCGGGGAAGGCCATCATCATAAACGCGGTTTCGGTAGGAGCCGGCTTTGCTGTACTGCTTTTTTCCAGGTTTAACATGATGGTGGATTTGGGGCTGCTTATAGCGATGACCATGCTTTCCAGCTCCCTTGTAAGCGTTACGGTACTGCCGGCGCTTCTGGTATTATTAAAACCAAAGTTTGTTGTGATAAAATAACAGGAGAAAAAGATGAAAAGAAACATGGCGTTTTTATTTTTCTTTTGCATTATGGCTGCGTCCGCCTTTTCCCAGGATGCTCTGGCGATTGTACGTGCTTCAAGAGATCGCATTAAAACAGATACTACTTCGACAAGGAGCAGAATGCTTATCCAGGACAGAAACGGATCGGTTACAGAGCGGCTGATTGATCAATATTCCAAGGAAGGTCCCAGGGGGCACAGGACTGTAATCGTGTTCCAGGAGCCTGCTTCTGTAAGGGGTGTGCGTTTTCTTACCATGGAAAACCCCGGCAGCCCCGACGACCGCTGGATATACCTGCCTTCCCTGGGCGGCGAGCCAAACAGGATTGCTGCGGCGGACGGTTCCAGGAGTTTTCAGGGAACGGATTTTTCCAACGATGATATTTCTTCCTCCAACCGGCGAGCGGATTTAGACACACATACACTGCTGCGCGAAGAAACCTACAATGGCGAACCTTGTTATGTGATACAGTCTGTTCCAAAAGACAGCTCCTATCAGTATTCAAAAATGATTCAATGGATAAACAGGGAAAACTCGGTGACAATGAAGGTGGAGCTTTACAACAGAAACGGCGTTTTGGTGAAGCTCCTGGAAATCCTAAAATTACAGGAAATGCAGGGGCGCCTTACAATAATGTCTACCAAAATGACCACCCTTGCAGAAAATACATCAACAACCCTGAATGTCGAAAGAATTGAATACGACAATCCGATACCCGAAACAGTTTTTACCCGCGAATTCCTCAGAACAGGGAGAACCAGATGAGGCGTCTGTCGCTACTTTTGCTGCTGCTGCCGGTTTTTTGCTTTGCGCAGGACTTCGGTTTTGGTTTTGATGATGAAAGCACGGGCGCAGGAGAATCCGCTCTCCCCTTTACACTGAAAGCCGGCGGAAGTATCGAAGCGGGCATGCTTCTGTATGTTTACGACTTTAACGGCGGGGAAAAAGCACAAGGTTTCCATGCCCTGGACATGCTGGGCGCCAATATTAATTTTACCGCAGAGGGAACAAGCGCAGATGTCTTTGTCGATTTGAACCTTTCGTCCCGCTCTTTTGAAGAACTGCGAAACGGTGGCCCTGATGCGGGGCATGCTCCCCTATTATTGAATGAAGCCTTTGTACGCGCCTTTTTGGGCAGTCTTAATATCGAGGCTGGGTTAATAAAACTGAGCTGGGGAAGAATGTTCAGTCCGGGGCCGCTGGATATGGCAAACCCCCTTGATTACTCTGATCTGACAAACCTGACCGATTCCAGGGCGATGAAGATCGCAAGACCGATGCTTCACCTTTCCCTTAACACAGGCGATTTTACAAAAATAGAAACAGTATTTATCCCCAATTTTCAGGGACACCGTTTCGCGCAGAGCGGCCGCTGGGTTCCATCACAGTTTTCAGATATGGAAGGGGTTATCTCCGGCGGAATACTGGACAGGGCCCTGGAAAGCTTTCCGGCATCCTATGCCTCACAAATTATAAATATGTTTAACAATGTTAAAAATAATTACCCAAGCCCCGCGCCTCAGATGCCGGATACCAGCGGCCTTGATTACTTCCAGAGCGGCCTGCGCTTTACAACAACAATCGGGGCAGCCGATATGGGAGCACAGTATTTCTACGGGAACATGTTCCGCCCCTCTGTTTATGCCGCCGGCGTTGATAAATTTTTGGAGAATATGGTTAGCAGCTATATGCAGGGGCTGCCCTTCGATCCGGGCAGCATGGACCTTACCCGCATTGAATACAACCGGTACCATCAGCTTGGCATTGACTGGGCGCAGGTTATCGGCGGCTTTAACGCCAGGGCGGAATTTGCCTATCACATAACAGATGATTTTTCCGGCGATGACGGCGCGGTAAAAAACCCCTTCATTGCCTGGTCGTTCGGTTTTGACCGCGACATTATTTGGGACATCAATGTTAATATTCAGTGTAACGAAACTATCAGGATTTTTAACAATAAAATAAATAAAAACCCGGCAATGGACTGCGAGGGCGGCACGGATTTCACTTCCACAAGGCTTATTATGCAAGTATCAAAACAATTCTTCCGGGAAAAACTGGATTGCAAACTGATAAGTATCTGGGGCATAGAAGACAATGACTGCCACATTGTTCCGTCTGTTGCATGGACAATAAACGATGTAAGGGCCGAAGCCTCAGCCGGCATTTTCGCTGGCAGCGGCAAGGGCGAATTGGGTCAATATTTAGAAAACAGTTTTGTCAGACTGGCCGTAAAGTACTCGTTTTAGAAATTTTGCCGTTTGCCAAAAACCTTTTCCAGCAATTCCTTTGCACCGTCGTAGTCATAATTCTTTAGCGCTGCCTGCGCATTTTGCAGCAGCCCGTTTACCTCTGGGATACTATGCCAGAGTCTTTTATCCTGAAAACTGCCGAGTTTTGTTCAGGAAAAATATTTAAAGAAATCTTTGTATTCTTTTGGCGGCGTCTTGCGGGTTTATGGGTTTTATAATGAAATCCGACGCGCCGGCTTGCATGCATTTTTGTACATATTCTTTTGACGACTTGCCGGTTATGAACATAATGGGAGCGTTTTGTCCGTGTGTCCTTATTTCGGCAGCAAGCTCGATTCCATTCATGCCCGGCATTTCAATATCTAAAACAAATAAAGCAGGTTTTAGGTTATTTAATACACCCAGGGCGCTTATACCGGAGGTAGCGCCGATTATTTTACATGAAACGTTTTTCAAAGCGGTCTTGAAAATGTCCAAACTATAGGCATCGTCGTCCACAGCCAATATGGTTTTAACCGTATTTGCCTCTTTATCCAGACAGCCCGATGGAACCGGCAGACTTTCGTCTTCCTCTTTATAAAATGCCAACTGTATATCAATAGACAGGGCATTCAGAGTCGACAACAAAAAGGAAACGTAGGTTTCAATTTTATCGGGTCTTTCTTCGTCAAAGTTGTTCAAACGCTTCCAGCACTCATCGGCCAGTTCATCGGCATGGATGGAAATGAGTATTTCCTGCAGCCTGGTAAGGTGCCTGGTAACAGACTTAAAGTCTTTTGCCTCCATAGCGGTTTTTATTTCCGCTTCCAGGGCAGGAAAACTATCCACAAATGAATATAATAAGGCTGTATAAGCATCCAACTGGATATTACTCATCATCTGGAGCCGTTTGGTCAAAATCAAATCGGGAATACCGCGAAGCCGTTCTCTCATTTTCATTTTTACATTACCCCTGCCATTAATTATAGGAGAACCAAAGGGGCGATGCAAATTTTTTGAAAAAAAACGTTATTGCTCTCCAGGGCGGATCAGGTATTTCCCTGGGTGCATCATTTGTACCATCGGCAGGGCTAACACAGGCAACAAAAGGTAAAAACAAAGCCGCTATCAGTGTAAAAACCGAAAAATAATCCATATATTTCAGCTTTTGCTCAATTAACATCAGAATTCTTCCAAATTATCATAAATCAGTAAATACTCTTATAGCCAATATAATATTATTAATATTAAAAACAAAGTGATACTATCGAAGACATTTGAAAAATAATATGTAGAAATTTTTTTTATTGTTTCTTAGTAAGGATAATATTATATTGTTATTGACATCGACAGTTTTTAGAGGTGCAGTTATGAGGAGTAAGGTCATTTTATTTAACATTACCAGTATTCTGGTAATGTTATCCGGTTTTATTTCGTGCCGCGACCCTAACGGCTCAGGTGCGGCAAATCCATTCAGAGAGTTTGTAGAAAGTCCTTTTGCACCCTTATTTGGGAGAAAACGATTGAGAAGAATACTACTGGGCAACTTTTTATTATTATCTTTGATTTTGTTTAGTACCTGCCCATCTATTATTATTAACAACACTTCAGATAATGATTTGAATTATGATGAATCTGATTACATTATACCAATTATATGGAAATCTGACGTTTCAAGACCGTTTGTTAGTAGAATAACATCAGATGAAGAAGGTATATATATTTATAATTTTCAGAAAAATGATTTTACAACTGTTAGGCTTAACAAAGTCGATTCTGAAACAGGTAAAACCGTCTGGAGTACAGGTTATTTTAATGAGGTAAACCTATATCCACCAATAATTAAAGGCAATTATATTTATGCATTTCTTGAGGATAATATTATTCTGTGTTTTGATAAAACTGATGGAAGCATGTTGACCCAAGTTAAAATTGTTTATAATAATGAAAATATGCGCGTAACTTCCGGTTATTATGAGTATGGAAACTATTTTTATTTTGGTTTTGGGAATATAATAACTAGCAGTGATTATTATCTAGCCCGGATTAACATTGATTTATTCGCTAAATCTGTTGATTCAAATATTCAACTACTGGAGCCTGAAATAATATGGCAGAGCCGATTTATCGGACGTATTCATTCAAGGCCAATTGTCTATAATGATGTTGTTTACTGCAATACAATTACGTTTGATCCAGGAATTCCTGTTGAGCTTGCCGGCATTGATATTAATACAAAAAAAGAAGTTTTTTATGACTCAATTGGAGGAGACAGAGATTATATTTATGATCGTGGTTCCGGAAGATACTCACTTTTTGTGAAAGATGATATATTGCACTATTTAAGCATGTCAATTGCGGCTTATGATATTAAAAACTACAATAAACTTTATCACATACTATTTTACAATGATACCCCAAGAGACAAGAATTACGGGGCAAGCTGGTTTTTGAATGCAACTTTTTATAAAAATAATATATATTATACAACCAGAGCTTCAAATATCTTTGGAGAAAAGGATACCCGTAATATATTTTGTATAAATGCAATAAACGGCAGCTTGGTATGGAGCGCTATACCTAAAATATCAGAATCCCTTGGTACGAATCCTGTTATATACGATAACAAAGTTTTTATACCACACATGAACGGTGTAAGGGTATATAATGCCGACACTGGTAAGTTGCTTGGAGTTGAAAAAAGAATTGAAGGGAGTGCTGGGTGCTTTAACCAGCTTTTCGGCAGCATAATGATAACTGTAGAAGACAGCGCCGAGTACCCCGACGGGCAAGTAATTGCTCTTGATTTAAGCAGGGGCGGAGTAATTACGGATGGAAAATTATGAAAAAATGTAAATATTTATTTTTGGTTACCGTTTTAACAGTGTTTGTATTGTTTTCTCTGGCAGCCTGCAACGACGGTAGTAAAAACAGCGATGTTTATTCTGTTGGCAATACTATCGGCTCTCTGACTATTAATGATATTCCAGCCGAATTCAACGGAAAATGGGCCATGGCTTCAGCGTCTGATGATAATACCGGGAAGTTCTATACAGCAGCATATTTCATCATAACACTCTAGCGCTTCACCATCTCCGCAACCCCTGTTACAAGACCGGCAAGGTTTTGTATATCCGAGGGGATTATTATCTTGGTTGCCTGCCCGTCGGCGACTTTTTGAAGGGCTTCCAGGCTCTTTATTTTTATCAACGCCTCGTCGGCGCTGACGGCTTTTATCATGGAAAGACCGTCCGCTGTTGCTTTCTGAATGTTGAGAATCGCCTGCGCCTCGCCTTCCGCCTCGCGTATTGCCGCTTCCTTTGCGGCTTCGGCCTGTAAAATTACCGCGGCCTTATCAGCTTCCGCTTTAAGAATTGCCGAGGCTTTCTGTCCTTCGGCGACAAGTATTGCCGACTGTTTCTCGCCCTCGGCCTTCAGGATCGATTCGCGGCGCTCACGCTCGGCGCGCATCTGCTTCTCCATCGCTTCCTGAATGCTTTTCGGCGGCGATATATTTTTTACCTCTACCCTGTTTACCTTGATGCCCCAGGGATCCGTTGCCTCATCAAGAACAATACGCATGCGGTTATTTATTCTGTCACGGCTTGTCAGGGTTTCATCCAGTTCAAGTTCCCCGATTATGTTTCTTAAAGTGGTAATAGACAGGTTTTCAATGGCATTCATCGGGCTTATTACGCCGTAGGTATACAGTTTAGGGTCTGTTATCTGCAAATAAATAACCGTGTCAATCATCATGGTAACATTATCCTTGGTAATCACCGGCTGGGGATCAAAATCTGCGACCCGTTCCTTCAGCGAAACCTTGCTGGCAATTCGGTCTATGAACGGAAGTTTCAGGTGAATGCCTGTTCCCCAGGTGGCGCAGTAAGCGCCCAGGCGTTCAAGAACATAGGCGTTGGACTGCGAAACAATCCTTACATTGCTTATTATTAAAGCAAGAATAAAAAATCCCAACACAACAAGTACATACGACATGATAAACTCCTTTTAATTAAATATTTGAATTGATGTCCTGGCCTGTTTCAGGCAGGGGCCGGACAATAGCTTTAACGCCCTCAATCCGCACAACTTCACATTTTGTTCCTTCGGCGATTTCACTGTTGTTTTCCGATTTGGCCGACCAGCTCTGGCCTTTAATTTTTACTTCGCCCATTTCAAATTCTCCGATGTTTTTTGTTACAAGAGCGTGGATTCCAATTAAACTGTCTACATTGGTTTTTTCCCTGCCAATTCTTAGTTTTTTTATCGCCAAGGGGCGAGTAAAGAAAAGCAGCACGGAAGAAATCGCGATAAAAATGAGGAGTTGAAAAGGAAGTGATATGTCCAAAAATGAAATAAACACCATAATCAAGGCGGCAATGGCAAACCAGATCGTATAAAGCCCAAGAGTGAAAACCTCTATAAGCGCGAGAATAATGGTCAGGGCCACCCAAATCCACCGGATGGATATGTATCCAAAATCAAACAACATACACTAAAAGTCTATGTCTGTAGGCTTGAATTGTCAACGCGTCTTTTGTCGAGTTTTTCAATCTGTTTTATAAGCGCAGCTAAATCGCGGGACAGCGGAGCCGAAAGCTTATAGCCGCAAAGGTCTGCCGGCAGGGAGAGTTCCATAGCGTGCAGTCCCAGCCTGGCCAGCAGCGGTTTTTCTTCATGGGGGTCGCCCCTCCAGCCGCGCTTAAATGACGAAAGCAATACAGGCGTTTCTTTTCCGTACAATGAATCGCATACAACGGGAAAACCAAGACTTGCGGCATGAACCCTTATCTGGTGGATCCTGCCGGTCGCCGGATATACCGACAACACACTGTAATTTCCGGCGCTGTTCAGCACCTTAAATTGTGTATGCGATTCCTTTCCCCTGTACTTATCGATAATCGTCATGTGCTTTTTATTGCCGTTCGGGACAAGCGGAAGATCGCATGTCATTTCTTCCCAGGCAGGGCGCCCGTGAACAACCGCAATGTAATGTTTTCCTACCTGCCGACTGTTAAAAGCCATTGAAAGCTGCTTATGGGTTTGTGCGTCTTTTGCAAAAGCAACAAGGCCGGACGTTTCCCTGTCTATGCGGTGAACTGTAAATATTTTCGCGTAACTTAAACTGTCTGCAACCAGTTTATCCAGCCTTTGCGCCGAATCGTCCCATCTTTCCCCGCCAACGGAAATCCCCGAAGCCTTGTTTACAACAATGCAGTGGTCATTTTCAAAAACAACAGTAAAGAAAGATGATCTTTTCACTTCAGCAGCAGCTTTCTCACGCTCTTGACTGTTCCCCCGTGGAGCATCGAAACATCGTTTGTAATAATCATGGCAGTGCCGTCAAGGCGTTGAATTTCGCTGATAATTTCCTCTTTTCCTTTCCGGTTGGCAAAAATCTTAAGCACGGTCTTTTCCGAATCCCTGCCGCAGGCTTCCATCGTTGTAACCGCATAACCCTTTTGTCTAAGGCTCTCCGTTACATCCTGCGAGTTGCTCCTGGAAACAATGGTTTCGATAAGCACCTTGCCCATTCCGATACGGGCCTCTATCACAGAACCCATAAACACGCCGAGAGAAAAACCAATGCTGTAGACAATGCCCTTTATCGGCGCTGCCGCCAGTCCCATAATTACCCTGGAAGCGACAAATGTCCACAGTGTAATTTCAACAAAGGAACACATTGTCCCCTCTTTCCGGTACCCCTTGTTTATCAAAATCATTCTCATGGTACTCATCGTTACTTCAATTATCTTGAAGAAAAAGATAAGAAAAAGTTCAAGCGGCGGCGCCGCTGTAATAAAATTAACTATCCATTCGCCCATATTTTCCCCTCCGAGATTGCGGTTAAATTTATCTTATTATAACAATTTCAACCTTTTCTGATATACAGGGGAATGGAGCCTGTTTCCTTGTCGTCCATAAAAAGCACAAAATTCACAACCCCGGAATTTTTAAAATGCAGATTGGAAATTGTAAACACCAGATGCGATACCGCAGAGGCGTTGCCTACTCCCTTTACATCTACATTGCCGCTGATTGCTTCCATACTCATTTCCCCGTCGAGGTCTCTGGTTTCGATGCGGAAGCTGTGGTTTGAAAATTCCCAAATATCAAAACGCAGTCGGATTACAACAGAAAGCTGGGGATGCACACACGGAAAATTGCGGGAAATAATCGTATCGAATGTCCCCACAATAGTCAGTTTGCCGCCGTTTTCCTGGGCAAAATCGCAGAAGGTAAAAAGTTCAATTTTCATTTAATGTCCTTTCTTTAATCATAACACATTGGTATATTTAATGATATGCATGAGAATGGAACCAACTTGAAACTGCTTTTCCATTGTTGCTGCGCCCCCTGTACGCTGGCATGTATTGATCAGCTTCCCGCAAGGGATTTAAGCCTTTTTTGGTACAATCCCAATATTCACCCCTTTACCGAATACTTAAGCCGTCTGAAAACCCTCGAAGCTTTTGCCGCCGCAAATGGTCTGCCGCTGGAAACTGCCGGCGGGTACGGGCTCAAGCCCTTTTTAATTGCCGTTTTTCCGGAAATGGAAAATACATCTGTAAGGCGCCGTTGTGAAATTTGTTACCGTCTAAGGCTGGAAAAGTGCGCACAGTTTGCGGCGGAAAAAGGCTTTGCAGCCATCAGTACAAGCCTGCTTGCCAGTCCCTACCAGGATCACGATGCGATCCGGCGTGCGGGCGAAGATGCGGCGGCAAAATACGGCGTTGATTTTTACTACAGGGATTTCCGCGGCGGCTTTCGCGAGAGTCAGGCAAGGGCGCGTTCCATCGGGTATTATATGCAAAAATACTGCGGCTGTATTTTCAGCGAAGAAGAGCGTTATGCGAAAAAGCCGGAAAAGCGGGAACAAAGTTGAGCGGCAATTCCATTTTTCAGCGGCTGCGGCTGCTCACAGGCGATGAAGGGCTGGAAAAACTCTCCCGTTCCAGCGCGCTGGTTTTTGGCGTTGGCGGCGTTGGAAGCTGGTGCGCTGAGGCTCTGGTTCGCTCCGGTATCGGAGAAATCGGCATTATCGATCCGGACACGGTATGCAAAACAAATATTAATAGGCAGGTGCAGGCAATTGTTTCCACGATTGGGCTTCCAAAGGCCGATGTCTTAAAAAAGCGGCTTCTGGATATAAACCCGGATTGTGATGTTACTTCATGGAATACGGCATTTTGCAGGGAAAACTCCGGAATATTCGGCATTGAAAAAACAGATTATGTGATTGATGCAATCGACAGCATTGAAAATAAACTTGATTTAATAGAAACAGCCTTCGCTGCCGGAGTGAAACTCTTTTCTTCCATGGGCATGGCAAGAAAAGTAGATCCGTCCAGAATCAAAGTGGCGCAGATTTGGGATACTTCGGGCTGTCCGCTGGCGCGGCTTGTGCGCCAGGGCCTGCGTGAACGGGGCTTTTCCGGCAGCTTTACAGCGGTTTACAGCAGCGAACAGATACCGGGCGGCTGGGAAAACGCCGGCGAAGAATACGGAAAAAAAATCATCAATGGGAGTATTGTTACAGTTACCGCTGCTGCCGGCATGTTCCTTGCAGGCCTGGTATTACGCGACATAACAGGGCAGCCATGAGCAGACGTTTTATCAAAAAAGGAAAACCAAAAGAAATAATAAAAAAACTCACCCACAAGGCGGTAATGGAATACTCTCTTGTCAGCGAAGGGGATCGCATACTTATTGCCGTTTCCGGCGGAAAAGATTCTAGCATCCTTGCCTGGGCGCTTTCCATGCTCAGGCCTGCCCTGAAAATAAAGTATGAACTTGCCGCCCTGCACATCTCCACCGACTTTTGCGCCTGCTGCAAAAAATCCGTTCTTTCACAAAATCTGGAAGAATGGGGCATTCCCTTTACGGATTTGTTTGTACCGGTTATCGGCAGGCTGAAAGAGGGAGAAAAAATGAACTGCTACTGGTGTTCTACCCAGCGCCGGACGGAGTTATTAAGGTACGCAGTTTCCAACGGTTTTAATAAAATAGCCCTTGGGCATCACATGGACGACATTGTCGAAACTTTTTTTATGAATCTATGTTCCAAGGGCATAATGGAAACAATGCCGGTGTTTTTAAAGTACAGGAAATTTCCTGTAAGCCTTATTCGCCCTCTGGCGCTTCTAGAAGAAAAGCAGATAATCGCCTGCGCCAATGAGCTTGGCATTTTGAATGCTTCCTGTACCTGCCCTTACGGTATAAACTCGGGGCGCAGGGAAATGCGGAAACGCATCAAAGATTTTACAGAAGGCAGCGGAGAGGTAAAGCGACGCATACTCAATGCTCTTGGCACTGGGGAAAAAAACTATCTTGTGGAATTGTAGACTCTTACAAAAAAAAGTATTATACTTATAATAGAGATATAATATAGCAACTTTGGAGATTTGATGAAAGAAAATATATCGGTGGTTCCCCTTTTATTTAAAAATAATTTGAAATTATCCGCGAAAATGTTTTACGGATTTTTTAAAATGGGCAAAGCCCGTTTCTTCCCGAAACATGATTATAATTACGATCACTTTAAGGACCTTGCCCTGGTTTATTTTAAGCTGACGCCTGCGTGCAACCTTCGATGCGTCATGTGCGGGCAGTTCGGCGACAAGGGCGTAATGAAAGAATGCGTCGGCGAAGAGATAAAAAAAGTTCTGCCAATGGAAACCTGGAAAAAATTCATTGATGAAATCGCACCGCAAAGACCTGTAACCTATATTTGGGGCGGCGAACCCTTCCTTTACAAAGACCTAATCCCGCTTGCCAGATACATGGTGGAGAAGGGCCTTTTTGTAAGCGTTAATACCAACGGCACTTTGATGGAAAAATATGCCGAAGAAATTGTACGCGACAAGTGGAGTACGATTTTTGTTTCGCTGGACGCATTCCGCGATGTTAACGATGAAATGCGCGGTGCAGGTTCCTACGACAAGGTCATCGAAGGGTTTAAGGCAATCAACCGCGAAAAAAAGAAGCAGAAATCCAAAATTCCCTTGCTGGGAATCGTTACGGTTGTTACCAATAAAAATTATTTATATCTGGACGCCCTGGCCGAAGCGAGCAGGGAATACGATATCGATCTGCATATGTTTAACCTTGGGACATATACAAACGACAGCATAGTCGCCGAGCAGCGCCGCTTTATGCTGGAAAAATTCGACACGGATATTGATTGTCTGGAAGCCTATAACACAGGCTACAATCTGGGCATCGACGGTAAAAAGCTGCACGATATTTTACAGAACATACATAAAAAGGATTACGGTCATCCGATGATCACGGTCCCTGCACTTAATCCGGAAAAAATTCACACATATTACGCAGACCTCCAAACTCCGGTACGCAACCACTGTATTGTCCCCTGGTGCCAGGCCAATGTTAACTACAACGGCGATGTTCATTTCTGCGCTGACTACCCCGATTACATTTTAGGCAATATCACGCAGAAGCCTTTTAGGGAAATATTAAACGGAGACCGCGCAAACCGCTTCAGAAAAACCATTCATCAGTGCGATGGCGGTTTATTCCCCGGCTGCCTGCGCTGTTATCAGAACATGCTGTTCGGGAATAAAATTAAAGGCTACTGATTTACATCCGCTGGTTTGTACTAATCCGGATTTATTGTCAGCCGTCTCCAGTTTGCCAAATCATAAATATTATCGCGGACTTGCAGCCATTCATTTGGCCTGATGTTAAACTGATATTCAGGATGCTGGTTAAGCCATGGTAAGTTGGATGATGTTATGATTACTCCGTCTGATTTATCGGCTTCGAGTATTTTGCCAGTCCACGGATTTACCGGATTTTCAACTATACCGTCAAGCGCAATAAGAGGAACATCGGCATTTGTCATAAATATATCGCTGGCTGTCAGGGCTCCCCTGGCATTAAAATCTTTTACCATAAGCAGGGCAGTGTAGACAAAAAGCTGTCTCCCGTTCGGCAGAATAATATTTTCCGGTACATTATATTGCATAATATAGCCGTGATCAGAAACAATAATTATTCTGGTATTATCGAATACATTGTTTTCCTTTAAGAAGTTAAGCCATTTTCCGGTCAAAAGCATTGCCGCCATATTGACATGATACTGGACATCCATGGCAAAAGGGCTGTCACTATAAACAATTGCTTCATTTGTTGGGATATATTCAGGAGCCTGTAAAAAAAATGCTTCATGCGCCAGATCATTGGCAAGCATATTGTAATTGTTTGTATTGTTCTCTGTTATTTCGGTAATGGATGGTAAAATATCCAAAGCTATATAAGTATCCGAAGCCAATGGTATGGGAGCATAACCAGGTATCAGCCATTTACCATTATCATAAATAAAATTCCGCAGAAACAGCGGGGTAAATTTAAAAAGAGAAAACCGGATTAAATGTTGTTTTATTTTTTCACTTATGTTTTCTACCTTGAGTTTTCTGTTTTCTTCAAGCAGCCATTTATTGGTGTACTTGCCAACGATATTTTCTACATTAATTTGCGGATAATCTTCAAAAATACTTAAATCAGGAACCCAGCTGTAATTGGCGTAGGTAGGGTCGGTTATGGACACATCAAAGCCGTTATCCATAAATAATCTGGGCAGCAGTAAAAGAGCCTCGTTGTGTTTATCTTTCAATGCCTGATCTTTTTTTATCTGCATTTGCAGAGGAGTGTATTCATAGCCGCCCAATAGTGAAGAAATCCCATAATTTGTATGCGGTCCAAAAGAAATGGTGTTTTTGTACCAGGTAAAACCGCTGAATGCTTCCCGTAATTCCGGCTTTTCATCCAAAATAGCGGGTAAGTAACCGCCTATTGCCCTGTCAAGCATTATCAATAAAACATTTTTTCCTTTCTTTGAAAACCGATATGCAGGTCTATCCCGGGTAACCCTGTCTCTTGTTAGCTGTAATCGAAAAGAATTAAATTCACTGTAAATGTTAACGCAGTTTATTGTGCCAAACAAGAATAATGCACAAGCGGCTATGGACAAGACAGGCGCCATTGTTCTTCTGTAATAACGAAATAATAAAAGTACCGCTGCAGCGGCGCCGATCATGCCAATAATATTAAAAATTATTGTAATTTTTTCATGAACCGGAGCTGTCGGAAAGGTAAACAGCAATGTAAGAGGACCGTAATTCCTTGGAAAAACAAATACATTTACAATGGCAATGGCGGCAAAAACAGCCGCAATAAAAGATAAAACCATTCTTGCATTTTTGGCGAACATGAAGTATATGCAAACAGGCCATAAAAGAAACAGGCCAAAAGACTGCAATAAAATATTATAAATAAACGGGAAGGGGCTCTCGAAATTTTCAGTATAGGAAAATTCCTGGACCGAAGATGCAATCAATTCAGATGGTATTGTATAGGCGCAAATCAGGAATAATATAATAGATGACAA
Organism: Treponema sp.; assembly: GCA_009777535.1. Taxonomy (GTDB): domain Bacteria; phylum Spirochaetota; class Spirochaetia; order Treponematales; family Breznakiellaceae; genus WQXQ01. The sequence goes on along the minus strand of WRLP01000001.1, from coordinate 144,659 downwards.
AATAAATATTGTTGTGCATCCGGTAAAAATCTGTTTTTCTTCTGTTTTAGGAAGAACCTGCATTTTCTTTCCAAAATTTATCTTTTGGATAATATTCCTTATCTTTGTTCTTTGAATAATATTTTTAATCAACGAAAAAATATTGTTGCCGGTCCAGTAAAGCACCATTCCCGATGGGGAATTGTAAAGCAGAACCAGGAATACCGCAGCCATGCCATAAAGCTGGATTTTATCCCTTAAATACAGGCCTTTTGTATAAACAAGCGCTGCTACACAGTTGATTAAGGTCATGGCAATGGGCAGAATGTTAAGCGAAACATTCTTAATCATAAAAAGTGAATCCGGCCTTGCAAGATCTTTTATGGGGCCGAAAGAAACGCCCTTTATTATTTCCAGATTGGAAAGAAAATGATACGCGGCAATAAAAAAGGGTATCTGAATAATTAACGAAATGCTTGATCGCAGGGAATACAGGGGGTGGTATCCCTTTTGCCGGTAATATGTATTAAGGCGCATAAAGCGTTCATCGCCGGAAAAAACGGCCTTTATGTTGCTTACATCCGGCAGCATTGCTTTTTGCGCCTCACGCTCTGAGTTCCGGTGCTTTTCTGCCATGAAGTACAGGGGCAAAGTAAGCATGCTTACGGCAAAAGAAACGCCCAGTACCGACAGGGCCGGATTATTGAAAACACGGAAAAAAAATACATAGGAAAGCTGTATTAGCTGTTCAATGGGATAGATAAGTACAGTATATAAAACACTGGCCATAATTAATTTGCTTCTTTATTTACAGTTTCAATCATAAAATCTGCAATGCGTTTTGCAGATTCCCCCTGGTGCTGCCACATGAGCATTTTTGCTTCCTCCCGGTTTTGCTGCAATGCTGTATCTTGCACCAGACCGGATATGGTTTCCTTAATCGAACCGAGATTTGATTCATTGAATTCCATGCCGACTTTTTTTATAATTTGATAAAAGGACGGCTCATGCTCCAGATTATATGCATCGAAAGGCCGAAAATCCAAAGTTTGAAGACCAAGCAGTACCGGCCTGTCGAACAAAAAAATATAATCAAAAACAATACACGAATAATCTGATATCATAACATCCGATTTACTAAGCGTATTAATATTGTCGTCATTATAATCCCATTCAATATTTGTATTGTTTTTATACCGTTCGACAAGTCTTTCGAGCATCGCTTTTTCTGCGATAGATGACTGGGGGTGAGGCCGTACTATTATGCGCCAGTCTGTATCGGCAAGTGGATCAAGCAGCTTTTCTCCGTATACTTTCAGCAAGCCGGAAGGCCCCCATGTAGGAGATACAAGAACAGTGAAGGGATGGGCTTCTTCTTTTGGGATATTTTTCAGCTCTTCAACATATTTGTCAAAATATGTATTCCCGGCAACAACCAACTGCTTGTTTGGAAGCTTGCGCAGCTTCTCCAAATAACGTATTTCCGGTATTTCATTTTCCCCTGAAAGAAGAACAGAATCATAATAGTCCAGTGAAAAAAGGCGGTACAGCATGGAGCCGCCGACACCATGAAACATGTGGCAATAATGCTTTACTTTTTTTGAACGCTTCCATTGAAGTACATCAAGATCTGTTGTAGTTGCCAAAACAAAGCCGGCGGACAGAAAATTAAGGAAGGCATACGCTTTATTACCTTTGCCGATGAATTTGCTTTTTATATATTTATATTCAGCAGAAAATACCGGATCGTCGCCGGAACTGGCAAGATACAGGACTTCCGTCTCGCGTGATTCAAATTCATCAAGAATGAGCTGGAAAAAAGGCCAGTACCGCCTGTCTTCTGAATAAATTACATAGTTATTCTGTGATTGTTCCGCCTCCGTGCCGCGAAAAAGAAAAACTTTAAGCTTTATGATAAAAGCCCGGAACAGAAAATACCCCACGGTCGCAATGCCTATTGCGATAGAAAAAAGAGCGCTTCCTGTACCGGGATCGATATATAGTGGAAAAAAAACCATTCCCGATGCCCATAACCCCTGGTAGCTTAACCATAAAATATCGTAAAAGAAGAAACAAGTGCTGAAAACGCGATTGTCTTGACAATGTTCATTTTTACATTGTATAATAGGTAAAATGAACAAACCAGGGAGAATTAAAATGAAAAAACTGTTGTACCTGACAGCTTTGCTGACAATACTTGGAACAGCAGCCTCATGTGCCAAAAAGGAATCCAACGAGGTTCTGATTTTTTCCACATCAGAGGATTTCCGTATCGAGTACTTTCAGAAGCGGCTCAGTGAACAATTTCCCCAATACTCTGTGCTGATTAATTACATGACAACGGGAAACCTGGCTGCAAAATTAAAAGCAGAAGGAACAATAACGGATTGCGACATTATCGGTGAGCTGGAATCCTCATATCTTGAAGGCATAATTGACAATCTGGCCGATCTTTCTTCTTACGACAGTTCCGCCTTTTTGGATGAACTGATTCCTGCCCACAAGAAATATATGCCGTTTGTTCTAAGCGTCGGCTGCATTATTGTTAATGAGGGTTTTCTTTCAGCACGAAATGTTGCATTGCCCGGATCGTATCAGGATCTTTTAAAACCGGAATACAGGGGGATGCTTTCCATGCCTAACCCCAAATCATCGGGGACAGGTTATTTCTTCTTGAAAAATCTGGTGAATGTATGGGGAGAAGATGAGGCTTTTGAGTATTTTGATAAATTTGCGGATAACGTATTACAGTTTACCTCGTCGGGCTCCGGCCCCGTAAACGCCCTTATCCAGGGCGAGGCGGGCATTGGCCTTGGACTAACTCTGACTGCGGTAACTGCAATAAACGACAGGGGAGTACCTTTAAGAATAATGTATTTTGAGGAAGGTGCGCCTTATACGGTTTACGGAATGGGCATTATCAAAGGTAAGGAAACCAGAAAAGCTGTACAGGAAGTTTTTGATTTTTATATGAATACACTGACCCGCGAAGACAAAGAGCTTTTTGCCCCGGAGAGAATTCTTAAAATCCAGGAAAACAACATTCCCAATTATCCACGGAATGTCAGGATAGCCGATATGAGGGGAATTGAAAGCCTTTCGGAAAAAGAACGGCTTTTAGAAAGGTGGGCTCATTAGAAACCATAAATGCCTGTTACAACGCTATTAACCAAGCAGTTCCTTGAGCATTTCCAGCCCCTGCCCTATCTCACTGTCGCTGATTGTGTAAGGCGGCAGAAATCGCAGGGTATTCGCGCCGGCGCTCAGCATTAAAAGCCCGCTGCGGTTTTTCGCTCCATCAGCCCTGGCAATCGCGGCTTCCAGCAAGGGCCATGCCTCTGTATCCACATCGACTCCAACCATTAAGCCCTTTCCCCTTACCTCTTTTACTTTTGGGTGGTTTAAGGATTTAATCCCTTCCACAAGCATATTGCCTTTCCGGCTGATTTCCGCGAGAAAAGCCGGATCATCGACAGTGTCAAGAACAACAAGACCGGCGGCGGCAGCGATCGGGTTCCCCCCGAACGTACTGCCATGATCTCCCTGGGAAAAAACGCCTTCGGTTTTTTCTCCGGCAAGGACGGCTCCCGATGGTATTCCACCGGAAAGCCCCTTGGCAAGGGTTACAATGTCGGCTTTAAGCGGCGCGCCGCCGGCCATATATTGCTGGAACGCAAGGAATGTCCCTGTCCTGCCCATACCGCACTGCACCTCGTCGAATATCAGCAGAATATCACGCTGTGCGCATAACCTGGCCGCCGTTTCCAGAAACTCATGTGTCTGGATCTTTATCCCGCTTTCTCCCTGCACAACTTCCACCAAAAGGCCGGCTGTGGTTTTTTCGTCCAGCGCCCTGTCCAGGGCCTGTGGATCAACAGGAATATGAACAAACCCGTCTGTAAAAGGGCTGAAATTTACATGAAATTTATCCTGCCCTGTTGCACTCAGTGTTGTAATTGTCCTGCCGTGGAAACTTCCGTTAAGCGTAACAATGGTATGCCTGCCCGCTCCGTATTTGTTCAGCGAATATTTGCGGGCTATTTTACATGCGCCTTCGTTGGCTTCCGCGCCGGAATTGGCGAGAAAAACCTTTTTCATGCCGCCGGGCGCGCAGGCTTTAACAAGCCTTTGTGCAAAAGCTGAGACAATATCGCTTAGAAAATAATTGCCGGTATGTATTAATTTGGCAGACTGCTGCGCAATTGCATTTACCAGCGGCGGGTAATTGTGCCCAAGGCAGTTAACCGCTATGCCGGAAGTAAAGTCCAGGTATTTTTTACCGTTATTGTCAAAAACCCAGGAACCTTCCCCCTTTACAAGAGTTACCGGCAGTCTGTGGTATGTATCCATAAAAACATCTGTCATACAATACTCCTTCGGGATTACTCAGCCCTTTTATCCAGTTCCGCAGCCAGGCCTTCTTCTCCCATGGCGCGTAATATTGCCGCCGCCCTTTGGTAAGCCTGACGCGACTCTTCTGCCCTGCCGGCTTTCGCAAGCACGTCTCCCATCGCGCGCCAGTCGCTGGCAAGGCCGAAGGAATTTTCCATGCGGCGGTCAAGTTCTATCGCAGACTGAAGCGCGCTCAGCGCACCGTTATAATTGCCGGCAAGAGACCTTATCGACGCGATTAAAAACCAGTCGTAGGCGGCCTGTTCATAAAACCTGCCCCTTTCATGAATTGCAAGAGACCGCCTAACCGAATTTTCGGCTTCGGGGAAACGACCCAGCTCCCGCTGGCAAAGACCCGCTACAAGCCAGGCAAAGGCGACATAGTATTGATCTTTTTTTATCGAGGAAATTTCATGGTTTACTTCGTCCAGCGCCCGCTGGGCGGCTGCATTTCCGGAAAGAAGATTGCCCCTGATTATGTGTACGCGGCTTACGGCCTCAAGTTCGCTATCTTTAATATTCCCGGCCTCGCCAAGGGCCTGCTCCCATTCAGTAAACGCCTCATCTGTCCGGCCAAGGCTCAACAGTACATTACCTTTTGAAAGGCCGGTGCGGATTAACAGGCCCGGATCATCGGCAAGTACCGCCTGGTTCTTGCTTTCATTCAATAAATCCAGAGCCGTTTCTAAATTGCCGCGATCGGATTCCTTATTACCCAGTTCCAGCCAGTATTCGCTGCGCATGCTCAACTCGTTTATCGCGCCCGGTTTTCTGGGCGCCGTGGAGCACGAGGCAAGTACAACTAAAATAAATATTACGCGCAATACCGTGAATTTATTCATTGTCAGAATTCCAAATCCCTAAGTCCTGCACCGCCCGGGCGGGTTTCGATACGCTGCGGTATGCCCCCTCTTAACAGCGGATTGTTTGTCAGGGCTATCAGCACATCCTCGGCAGTCCTAAGGGCAATGTTTAATTCCGACAGCAGCGACGCTATTTGCGGAAGCTGGGCGGGGATAAAGTCGCTTACTTTTTCAAGATTCCCCAGAATGCCGGAAATTGAATCAAGTGAATCGACAAGGTCGGTGTATATAGGCCCGTCGGAATCCAAAATTGACATAACCGTACCCGACGGATCGGAAAGCTTATCCGTAAAATCCCGCAAATTTACAAGGATTGGATCAAGTTCCGCTATAAATATGTTCAGAACACTGCCAAAATCATCAACACGACTGCTAAGGCCGGCTGCTGCTGTTTCAGCGCTGCCGAGGGTCCTTCCCAGACTTGTACGATCGGTTCCTTCGACAGCTTCCTGTAAATCGGAAAGCAGAGTGCCTACAACATTTATTAAATTGTTGATACTGTCGTCCCTTTCCGGCCTTACGGCAAGGCCTGACGCTAACAACCTTCTGCCTGCCGATGAATTTACCGATGGAATATATGACCCTTCCGGCATTTGTTCAGTTCCCACGCCGGGATAAAACATAAACTCATTCCCAAGACCGATTGGATTGACCAAAACTTCAACCAGAGATCCTTCCCTTACACGATCATTGTAAATATCGAATATTGTAAATGTTACTTCAACCCGATCTTCTTCGGTAAGAGTAATGGATTTTACATGTCCGATTGTAAAACCCCTGTGCTGAACTGCCATATTTCCGCTTAAGCCCCTTGCGGAATTAAAATATGTTACATAGTTATAGTCACGGGAAAACCAGCGCTGGCTTCTTCCAAGCATTAAAACGACAAAAATTACGATGGCCAGGGCAAGGATAATTAATGCACCCACAATTTGATCTGCAAAACGAATTGAAAATTTCATGACGCCATTCCCATTTCTACATACCGCCGCAGGCCTTCATCTTCAACAATCTGCTCCTTCGTTGTCCTTAAAAAAATTTGACCGTTCAAAACCATAACTATTATGTCGGCAAGATCCATTACAATTCGCATATCATGACTGACAAAGATAATTGAAACCCCATCATTCTTTTTTTTGCGGACGAGTTCGATAAGCCTTCTTGAAGAGTTTTCATCCAGCGATTCTGTCCACTCATCAAGGTACAGCAGGCCGGGATAACAAAGTATTGCCCGTGCAAAGGCTATCAGCTTTTGTTCCCCCATCGAAAGCCTGGCCGGCCTAATTCCCAGATCCTTCCTGTATCCCACTTCGGCCACCACATCCTCGATCCTGTTTTCCCTTTCTCTTTTGGTCATGGAAGGAAAATGAACACGCAGGGGAAGTTCTAGAATCTGAAACAGGCTCTGGTTTGCCCACAGGGCGGAATCCTGAAAAACCACCGCCCCTTCGCGCCGGAATTCAAGATTTTCTGCACGGTTCATCTGCGCCACATTTTTGCCTCTGAACAGAATTTCACCCTTCTTGGGCACCATAAGCCCCGCCGCTAGTTTAATAACAGAGCTTTTTCCGCCGCCGGACGGCCCCACCAGGGCCGTAGTTTTAGCTTCCTCAAATTCAAATGAAACATCCCTTACAATGTTCCGGTTCTGGGCCGTGAATGTTACATTCCTTAGCTCAATTATTCCCGCCATCACACCATCACAATATAGTATAATACTGATAAAACAATACCAACTACAATACAGCCGGCGAACGCATTGCTGACCGCCCTTAACCCGGCTACCGGAACTTCGGTACTGGCGCGCTCTACGGAAAGCCCCTCGATTACGGCGCCGATTGAAATAATTGCGCCGAATGCAATACTTTTGATGATCGAAATAAGTACGTCCTGAATAACCAGGTATTGCAGCAAATTACTGAAATAATAGTCCACCGGCATCGCGTTGAATATCTGGGCTACAGCAAAGGAGCCGGCAAGGCCGAAAACCGAAAAATAAATATTTAACAGTACCAATGAAATTGTAACTCCCAAAAAGCGGGGTACGGCAAGGTGCTCTATCGGGTCGACTCCCACGGATACATAGGCCTCGACCTCATGGGAGATCACCATTCCCGCGATTTCGGTGGCGATTGCCGTAGCCGAGCGGGCAATTACGATGAAAGCCGTCAGCAGCGGCCCCAGTTCCCTTGTAATAATAATTATGAGGATTGAATATATCAGCTCCTGCTGGGAGATGCTGGCCAGCATGGGAACACCGATTGCGTTAACCGCCGCGCCAATTCCCAATGCCAAAAGAGTTGTAATCCCAATGGCCTGTACAAATGTGAAGAATATCTGCATCGTAAGGATTCTATACGATGCCTGTCCGCTCTTGATAAAAAAGCCCACTCCGCGCAAGGTTCGTGTAAAAAAACCCAGGTTATAGAATAATAATCTTATGCCGGCTGAAGAATTCTTCACAAATTTATTGTATACAATTAATGAAAATTTGGGTATAGTGTTTTACATGTTTTAAGGGAGCTTTTTACTTTGAATATCGTAATTTCGGCGATAATCTGTCTTTGCGCGGTAATTGCGGCGCTGGTTTTATATCTTTCACGAAGGCATTTCAGCTCTCAGATTATGCATTCCCGTACCAGTCAGGCCAGGATTGAGGCGCTGGAAAGCCGTCTGCTTCAGCAGGAATTGCTTGTCTCCCTTACACAAAGTTTTATATCCCTGGAAGAGCCCGGGGTGCTTATCCGCAACGCCCTTATGATGCTGGTCATGTCCATGAAAGCCGGCAGGGCAACCCTTTCATGCATCAACCGTGAAACACAAACTTTAACAATCGACCACGAATGGAGCGATCCCAAACAAAAACTTAAACCGCTTACCGGCCTTAAGATTAATTTTGTCAGCGGAAATATTTTTTACGACACCTTTGTAATCACCGGAGATGTCTGCCTTACCTGTGATAAATCGGAAGACAGTATTAGAATTATGCAAACCATGGGGTTAACCGGCCTGAAAGGCGCTGTTTATGTGCCTGTTAACATATATGGTAAATTCTGGGGAATTCTCGGAATAGAACAGTACAATGATGAACACAGTCTGATAAAAAGCGATTCCCAGATTTTAAAACTTGCAGCTGATGCCGTAGCCAGTCTGCTTATAAGGGCCGAGGCTGAAAAAATTCTTGTTCTATCCAAGGAACAGGCAGAAATTTCCAACCAGGCAAAAACATATTTCCTTTCGCGCATGAGCCATGAAATGCGCACTCCCCTGAACGCCGTTATAGGAATGACCACCATCGCCAGGAACTCAAATGATCAAGACAAAATGGAATACTGCCTTAATAAAATCAACGAGGCTTCCCTGCATCTGCTGGGAGTTATAAATGATATTCTTGACATGTCAAAAATTGAGGCCGGCAAATTTGAACTTTCAACGATGGAATTTGATTTTATCAGAATGATAAAGCGCGTAACGGATATGTTTGGCTTTAAGGCGAATGAAAAGCACCAGACATTGCATATAAAACTCGACCCTTCCATTCCCCGCAGAATTGTCGCTGATGAACAGCGCCTGGCTCAGGTACTGACCAATTTACTGTCTAACGCGATTAAATTTACCCCGGAGGAAGGAAACATTACCCTGTCCGTTCAAATGGCAGAAAACAGCGACAGGCGCTGTACAATTCTTTTTAATGTAATCGATTCGGGAATTGGCATAACGGAGGAACAGAGAGAGCATCTTTTCTCCCCCTTTGAACAGGCAGACGGGAGCATTTCCCGGCGTTTTGGCGGTACAGGCCTTGGCTTGTCAATTACAAAAAACATCGTGGAACTTATGGGCGGCGAGATATGGATAAAATCCGAGCCGGGCAAGGGCTCTACATTTGCTTTTGAACTGTCATTTGAACAGGGAAAACCGGTACAGAATAAAGTTACGGGAAAAATAGCGTGGGAAAAACTGCGAATCCTTGTGGTAGACGATTCAAGGGAAGTCCTTGAGTACTTTATGCAATACGCGGAACAAAATAAAATGCAGTGCACCACCGCCGAAGACGGCATACAGGCCTGCAAACTTATGGAAAAATCGGAGGAGCCGCTGTTCGACATTGCTTTTATCGACTGGAAGATGCCGAATATGAGCGGCACGGAGTTATGCAAGAAAATAAAAGAGCGTTTCGATAAAAAAATATGCGTAATAATGATTTCCGCCTCGGAGTGGGACATTATTGAAGAAGAGGCCAAAGATGCCGGCGTCGACTGCTTTATTCCCAAGCCTCTTTTTTCAACCGTAATAACGGAAACCATAGAACGCTTGCTGGCAGAAACCGGCAAAACCAGCACTGAAAAAACCGAAGACAGTATCGAAAATATTTTTACAGGTCATTCCATTCTTGTCGCGGAAGATGTGGAAATAAACCGGGAAATAATTCTTTCAATACTGGAAGAAACAGGCGTAACTATTGATTTTGCAGATAACGGAAAAACGGCATACGATCTGTTCGGTGAAAATCCGGAAAAATACGAGATGATATTAATGGACATTCATATGCCCGAAATGGACGGTTATGAAACAACAACCAAAATTCGCGCGTTGAACAACAAGGGGAAAAATGTTCCTATAGTCGCCATGACGGCGAATGTATTTAAGGATGATATCGAAAAATGTCTTGCCAGGGGAATGAACGATCATTTGGGCAAGCCGGTGGATTTTGAAGAACTTTTTAAGAGGCTGAAAAAATATCTTCTTAACAAAGATAACTGACAACGGGCGCCATGCAGGCTTCCCTGCGTGATGTGTAATGGGCGGCGTTTTCGGCAAACAGATTGTTTCCCTGGGTATCGATACTTACAATCAGGGGGCCGAAAGCGCTTACTTCCATTACCCATATACATTCGCCCATGCCCAGCTCGCGCCAAAAGACATTTTCGATCCCTGTTACCTGGGCCGCCCCAAGCGCCGCGCAGCCCCCAGGGTAAACACAGTGAAGCGCCCCGTATTTCCGGCAGGCTTCGGCTGTTTTCCCTCCCATGCCGCCCTTGCCTATCATCAATTTTACTCCGGTTTTTTCGATAAAATCCCCCGCCCATTTTTCCATGCGTATGGACGTTGTCGGCCCTATCGAAACAAGCTCGTGCCGCCCGGGATATTCGCCGCTTTCCCTTACGATGGGTCCGGCATGGAAAATAACGCCGCCTGATAAATTGCAGGGGCACTGTGTACCCCGTGCAACTCTGCTGAATACCTCATCCCTTCCGGTTGCCAGCTTTCCGTTCAGGTACACGATGTCGCCAATTTTTAAACCGCGGATTACTTCATCACAAAGCGGGGTGTTAATGGTCTTTATCACAGCGAAGCCCCCTGATATAAGGGCATCGTATATGAAAGATCGCTTGCCAGGCGGATAACGCCGCGCCTGTGTATATAACACGAAATATTTACGGCGCAGGAAATTGTGGCAATGTGCCTGCCGGATGTTTCGATATGCACAGCCATTGCCGCCTGATTGCCGCGAAGCCCCTGGGCGCCCATTCCAAGGCCGTTAAGACCGTCCAGAATAAGCCGCTCAAGTTCCGCCCCCCGGGGATGGCGGTGGCAGGTACCCAATTGCCTTAGGCAGGCTTTTTTTGAAAGGACTGCGGCGTTTTCTACATTGTGCCCCAGGCCGATTCCGACAATCAGCGGCGGACATGCGTTTACGCCAGCGCCGGTTACAACATCAAACACAAAGGGGACTATAGCTTCGTACCCGTCCGAGGGCTTAAAGACCTTTGCCGCTCCGGGCAGGGAGCAGCCTGCGCCGGAAAGGTACAGGGTTATTTCCATTTCGGACGAATCAGGCTCAATGTCCCAGTGAATCCAGGGGATACGTTCCGCAGTATTGTCGCCTGAATTTTTTTCATCAAAATAATTAACCGCATTCGGCCTTAACGGTACACTTTTTGTCGCCCGGCGCACCGCCTCGGCAAGGACTGCGGCGGTAATATCCAGATACGGAAAAGAAGTTCCGGCTTTTATATAAAAATGCGGCAGCCCCGTATCCTGACAGCATGGCCGCCCAAGTTCACGGGCCTTCTGCAAATTATCAAAATAGCTGTCGTAGATTGCCCTTTGTACCGGAGAATCCTCACTATCCCGCATTTGTTGTAACCGCCCGTATACGTCATCGGGTAGGCGGACACAGGCCAAGGCGATGAATTTTTCAATTATGGAAATGAATTGTTCTTTTGTACCGGGGCTATTTTCCATATTCCTAAAGTTGATATATAATAACACAGGAGAAGATATTATGACACCACGAAAAATTATTATCATCGGAGCCGCAGGACGGGACTTCCACAATTTTAACACTTACTATCGCAGCAACGAAAATTATTCGGTTGTTGCTTTCACCGCAGCTCAAATACCAGACATAGCCGGCAGAAAGTACCCGGCAGAGCTGGCCGGGTCTTTATACCTTAAGGGCATACCAATCTACGAGCAGAACGATTTAGAACGGCTCATCAAAGAACTGGATGCGGACGAATGTGTCTTTTCATACAGCGATGTAACATATTCGACAGTAATGGGTATCGGTGCGATGGTAAATGCCGCCGGCGCCGATTTTTCGCTGCTTGGGCACAAAAACACAATGATTAAAAGCACCAAGCCCGTAATCGCTGTAGGCGCTATCAGAACAGGCTGCGGAAAGAGCCAGACATCGCGCCGCATCGCCGAAGCGCTGATGGCAAAAAACTTAAAAGTGATAGCAATCCGCCACCCAATGCCCTATGGCGACCTTGTTGCCCAGAAAGTACAGCGCTTCGCCGCCATTGAGGATCTGGAAAAGCATAAATGCACCATCGAAGAAATGGAAGAATACGAGCCGCACATAACACGCGGAAATGTTATCTATGCCGGCGTTGACTACGAGGCGATCCTCCGCGCCGCAGAAAATGATCCCAAGGGCTGTGATGTGATACTGTGGGACGGGGGAAACAATGATTTCCCGTTTTACAAACCCGATTTAATGGTAACAGTAGTTGATCCGCACAGGCCGGGACATGAGCTTTCTTATTATCCTGGTGAAATTACACTGCGCCTGGCCGACGTGGTTGTGATAAATAAAATAGACAGCGCCGGTTTTGATGATATTCAGACAGTCAGAAATAACATAGAAAAGATAAACCCAAGGGCGACAGTTGTAGATGCCGCATCGACCATTAGCGTAGACAAACCCGAAGTAATCCGCGGCAAGCGCGTGCTGGTTATCGAAGACGGCCCGACACTTACCCACGGCGAAATGAAAATAGGAGCCGGCATTGTGGCAGCCAGGCGCTTTGGGGCGGCCGAAATAATCGACCCGCGCCCCTATTTGGCAGGCAAGTTAGTCGAAACCTTCCGCACCTATCCCAATATCGGCAGGCTGCTTCCGGCCATGGGCTATGGTGAACAGCAGATGAAGGATTTAGCCGCCACCATCGAGAAAACCGACTGCGATTCGGTAATTATTGCCACGCCGATAGACCTGCAGCGCGTAATAAAGATAAACAAACCCTGCACACGGGTGGAGTACAGCCTGCAGGAAATCGGCCGCCCGAACATGGACGATGTATTGGAAAAGTTTATAGGTAAAAGGTAAAGCACAGGGGGCATGCAATCAGGAAACAGCAGACAACCAGTCAATTAGACTGACCTGCTGTATGCCCTTGTGATCGATTGAGAAATCGTCCAATGTAAGAAGATATTTCGGGTAATTATCCTCAATCTGCTTGAACGAACTAAGTTCACGTTCCAGGGTGCTATCGTCTAACACTGATGCTGAAACCTGATAATATTCGGTTTTTTTATCACGAACGGCGATAAAATCAATCTCTGTACCTCGTCCCGATTTACCAATATTGATGGTATATCCGCGCCTTAAAAGCTCTAAAAAAACGATATTTTCAAGCTGATGTCCAATGTCCCTGTTTTTTGCTCCCAGTATCATGTTTCGCAAACCTGTATCGCAGATATAATATTTGCTTTCGGACTTCAGGTGCATTTTCCCCTTAATATCATACCTGTTAACTTTATAAAAAAGGTATGCGTCGGTCAGCGCTTCCAAATAAGTTTCGACCGTAGCTGAACCTGTCGGGCGGCCGCTTGAACTGAGCGTATCGGCAATTTTCTTTGCAGAAACCGGACTTCCTATGTTACTGGCCAGAAAACTTGTTATTGATTTTACCAGTGTTGCATTTTTTAGATCTTTATTTGTTATGACATCTTTGACCAGAACAGTGTTGTAAATCCCTTCCAAATACTGGCTGTGCGCCAATGAATTATCCACAAGGCGGGCGGCGTAAGGAAACGCACCCATGTTTAGATACTGATTAAAGCGCTCATGTTTATCAGGGATTTTTATTAAATCGCCAAATTCAACAAAGGAAAGGGGAAGCATATCAATTTCTATATAACGGCCGGCGAGTTTGGTAGCAAGTTCGCCCGAAAGCATATATGCGTTTGAACCAGTTAGGTACATATCCAGATTCTTTTTTAGATAAAGACTCGAAACGGCCTTTTCATAATTCCTGCAGTTTTGTATTTCATCAATAAAAACATACATCAATTTATCTTTAATGCTGCGGGCTTTTACATAATCGTGCAGTTTTTTATAGTCTAGAAGATCGGAAAAATCTTCATCTTCCAGATTGACAGATATAATTTGGTCATTGGAAACACCGTCGGCCTTAAGCTGCTCGATATATAATTCAAACAATGTCGACTTGCCGCATCTGCGGACACCGGTAATGACTTTTATCATTTTCTCGTCACGCCACATGTCAAGCTGATCCATGTATGATTTTCGATTTATCAGTTTATCCATTGTAAAATTCTCCTTTTTTTATTATAATAAATACATGTAAATATTGCAAGTATTTATTGAAATGAAAAAATATTTGTAACTGGAAAAATATCTTCGACTTTCAGACAGTGCGGTCTAAGTCCCCTGCCCCCCCTAGGAATTATCCTTAGGCATATATTTCTGCTGCCATAGTTTGGGAAAAGCAATGGCTTTCTGCCGATAAAGTATAAGGACATTAGCAAACTTTCATGAAAAAGACTGAGAAAGCCCAAAAAAGGCAAAAAACAACGAAAATTGGCAAGGCTTCGTCTTCAACTGCGAAAAAAAAGCCCAAGCCCCGCCCTGCCTTTAAGAAAACCCGGAAAAAAAGAACCGGAGACGGCCTTTTGGCGCTTTTTCTGGCTGGCGGGATAATACTTTTTTCGTCACTGATATCAATTGCGGTAATTATTACCCATTCAAGTGTAAATAAACTGACAAGGGAAACCCCTGCCCAGGAAATTGACCTGCCGGTGCAGGCAATAACGCCTCCGCAAGAGGTTACCGCGGCCGCTCCTTCAAGCTCTGTCCCCACGTCAAGCTCTGTCCCCAGGTCAGCGCCTGCTGCCACGCCGAGCTCTGTCCCTACGACGGCGCCCACTGCCCAGCCGAGCTCTGTCCCCACGACGGCGCCTTCTACCCCGCCGAGCTCCGTCCCCACGTCAAGCTCTGTCCCCAGGTCAGCGCCTGCTGCCCCGGCGAGCTCTGTCCCCAGGTCAAGCTCTGTCCCCAGGTCAGCGCCTGCTGCCCCGGCGAGCTCTGTCCCCACGCCAAGCTCTGTCCCCACAGCAGCGCCTGCTGCCCCGCCGAGCTCTATCCCTACAGCAGCCCCAGCTGCCCAGCCGAGCTCTGTCCCCAGGTCAGCGCCTGCTGCCCCGTCAAGCTCTGTCCCCAGGTCAGCGCCTGCTACCCAGCCGAGCTCTGTCCCCAGGGCTACCCCTGCTACCCCGTCGAGCTCTGTCCCCAGGGCAGTGCCCACTACAGCCATCATCGAGCGTCCGCCGGAAAACCTTGGCACCCTGGTATTTATAATCGACGACGCGGGCAACAATTTATACGAACTGGAGCCCTTTCTCAGATTCCCGGGCCCCTTGACCATTGCCGTCCTGCCCGGCCTGCCCCATTCGGCCGAAGCCGCCCGCCTGATAAGAGCCGCCGGCAAGGAAGTATTCCTGCACCAGCCCATGGAAGCCATTGGTGGGCAAAATCCGGGGCCGGGGGCGATTTATTCGGGAATGAGCGCCGAAGAAATCCGCGGGATTCTCGCGCGAAATATCTCTGAAATCGGACCTGTTGCGGGTATCAATAACCATCAGGGCTCGAAAATCACGATGGACGAAATTGCAATGGAAACCGTACTGGCCTTTTGCCGTGAACAGGGGTTGTTTTTTCTGGATTCCAGAACCACAAACGAAACCGCCGCTCCCATTGTCGCAAAGCGCCTTGGCATTAAAATCGGCGAGAGGGATATTTTTGTTGACAACGAACAGAGCAGGGCGTCGATGGAAAATTACATCAGGGAAGGCCTAACACGGGCAAGGGACAGGGGAAGCGCTGTAATGATAGGGCACACATGGTCGCCGCAGTTGGCGCCGGCATTAAGCGAGCTTTATCCCCAGTTGACAAAACAGGGCTATTCTTTTTCATCTGCTTCCAACTTGATTTCCGGCAGGGTAAGATGATAGAACATGAAAGTTCTCGGAATTGAAACTTCCTGCGATGAATGCGCCGCCGCCGTTGTCGAAAGCGGCGAAAAAATACTTTCCAATGTAATTGCCACACAGATACCCTTTCATTCCATCTATAACGGAGTGGTACCCGAAATTGCCAGCCGCAAGCATACCGAATGGATATATGCGGTAGTAAAAGAGGCTTTGGACAGGGCCGGTCTTGGGATAAACGATATTGATGCTGTGGCGGTTACCAGCCGCCCGGGGCTGTTGGGCTCCCTGCTGGTAGGACTTTCATTTGCAAAGGCATTTGCCTGGGCGCGTAACATTCCATATATCACCGTAGACCACATGCTGGCACATCTTTACGCGCCGCGTCTGTTATGCGAAACAAATGTCGAATACCCGTTTTTGGGACTGCTGGTTTCGGGGGGGCACACCATTATCTGCCGCGCCGATAATTTTGACGACATTACCGTACTTGGCACCACAATCGACGATGCCGCCGGCGAGGCATTTGACAAAGTCGCCAAATATTACGGCTTCGGCTATCCCGGCGGCGCGGTAATAGATAAAATGTCGCGCAGCGGAGACAGCGGGGCTTTTAATTTCCCCCTGCCCTCTTTACATAAGGGCGATCACCGCTACGATGTCTCGTATTCAGGACTTAAAACCGCCGCCGTTAATCACCCTGAATTGTTCAGGGTTAAAAAAGAAACGATTAAAAACGAAGATATCGCCGCATCTTTTCAGAAGGCGGCGGTGGATATCCTGTTACGCGCTTTGTTGAACGCCGCCGAGGACACCGGCCTTTCCACAATCGTCGCCGGAGGCGGCGTTGCCGCCAACTCGTATCTGCGAAACTGCCTGGCGCAGCATCAGGAGCTAAACTGCATCTTCCCGCCGCTGGAACTCTGCGGCGACAACGCCGCCATGATAGCAGGCATCGGCTATCACTACCTTGCCAGGGGCGAACGATCGCCGCTTAATGCCCTCGCCTCGGCGCGGGTAGTAGGCTTCAAGAAAAAATACCCATAAAACATGTTTATCTTTTCTAGTATCATGTAACCATTGTAATTACGGAAACAATTCTTTTTATTTTACCACGAACCACACCAACAACACTAACGATTAGCTAGAAAAAACATTATGCGAACAAGAAAAAGCAGCTATATTTCTTTGAAATACTTGTATTTTATGGTACATTAAAAACATAAAACAACAAGTTCGTGTTGGCGCCAAGTTAATGCACGGTGAAACCGTGTGTATGGATAATCTAACACGGCGTGGCGCACAGTAAGGATAAAAAGATGAGTAAATGCACGAAGGCTTCAGCCTGAGTAGTGCGCCCGGCATCGTGAGGTTAGTGGTAAAAAATGTTGTAATATTCTAATGTTACGACGAACTAGTTCTGTTCTTTTTTTTCATTACCCTTCTGTATCTTTAATAAACCCTTGGACAGATCCAGCAGATAATCCTTTAATGGCGTATCCATTTGCCGGAAAATATCAATTAAATTTTCAAGCTGAAGATCCGGCGGAGGAGCGGTAAACATATCTCCTTCTCCGGTCAAAAGCCAGTTTTTACATACATTGAATTCGGTAGTAATAAGCTGAATTGTCCTTTCATTAACACTTCTGTTTCCCAATTCAATATCGCCCAGTAAAGATTGACTTATATATACCCGTTTGGCAAAATCCCTTTGTGAAATATTAAGCGTTTCCCTGATCAGTTTTATTCTGTCCCTCACCTCACCGGCCATTTTCCAATGATAGATGAAAAATCCTGTCCTCATCAATACTTGCGTTGACGGCTGGTTTTGTGGTTGATATAATCTCATCAAACCTTTCACCAATTAAACAAAACAGGAGAAAGATATGGGCAAGGAACCACAGATTGCTGAATTACAGGAAATCTATCACAAGATGGATTGGGAAGGCAGGAAGAAAATGGTAAGCGCGGCCTCGGAATTACTTAATGTCCAGAAAACTCTGGAAGGCATGGAATTGATGAGCAACTCTGATACTCAAATCCCGGCTGAAAAGGGAACTGTGGAAATTAAACCTAAGACACGCGTTCTTGTCCGCTGCCTTGTTATAGGGCTTTTGCTTTTGTTTACAGCCATTGTCTTTTGGGTAACATTGATAAACCCGGCCCTGCTCATGCTCGGCAGCACTCCTCTGGTAATGCTGCGAATTATAATAACCGCCATTTGCGGTATGGTCTGCATTGGCTCCGGTCTTGTGTGGTTTATGCTGCGGAAATTCACAGTATTAAGCATGTTTCTTGCCATAGGCGCGGGAGTTTTGTGCGCCGAGCCCGGCGTTATCACCGACCTTATCGGAATATCCATTGTTATACTGATTTTTACTGTCCAGATTATCCTCTGGAAGCGTGGGAAAATAAGGCTGGCAGTTTAAGCCGGCTCAATTATTCTCCGCCCCAACTATATAACTATCATTTTTTCTCTTGACAACTCATTTTGCGGTTGATACAATGACCGCAATATTGCAGTCATGACTGTGGCCGCAATATAAAATGTGATGGACAAGGGTGGATACAATGGAAATTGGCAATTATATCAAAGAAATCGTGGCGTTCTCCTTCATGGCCGTTATTATTGTATTTTTTCTAATCGTCATCAAAAAGAAATAAACTCGTAAAAGAAGGAGATGGGTATGCACAAGAAATTGTATATAATTGCCATTGTGCTGGCGACAGTCGTTTTCGTGGCAGCGGCTGTAATTCATCAGTGCGGGTAAAAGGGATTAAAAAGCAGCCTATTTGAATCTCTGTTTAAGCTGGGAAAGATATTTTTCCGCAACAGCTGGATCGTCCGCTTCTTTTTCGTCTGAATGGTATTTGATAAGATGCGCGGGGATTTCAGCCAGAAATGGTGAGGGTTCACACACGATTGTGTTTTGAAGCCGCCGGCGATTTTTGCAGCTTGTGATGTATAATTTTTCCCTGGCCCGCGTTATTGCGACATAGAAAAGCCGTCTTTCTTCTTCGATACTTCCTGCCTCGTCGCCGTTTTCCCCGGCTTCGATACTGCGCTCATGCGGGATTAATCCCTTCTCCGCGCCGGCAATAAAAACCACGGCGAACTCAAGGCCTTTCGCCGCATGAATGGTAGAAAGGCTTACCTTGCCGGAGAGGTCGTCCTGGCCGTCGTCCCTTGTTATCAGGCTGATCCGGTTAAGCCAGGGATAAAGCCCGGTATCAAGGTTGTCCGGATCCCTCTCCCAGTTTTCAATCATTCTGATAAAGTATTCGATGTTATTGTATTTCCAGCGCGCCTTTTTTTCTTCCTTACCGTGTTCTGTGACAAGGTGTCCCCAGTAATCAATTTCGTCGATTAAGGCGCGTACTTTTTGTGAAAGCAGCCACGGCCGGCCTGGTTCACTCTTGCGTTCCAGCATTGCCGCCCTGAAACTTTCGATTAGACCGTTAAATTCTTCAAGTTCCGTCATCGCCTTTTTTTCCGGCAATAGAGTCTGCTGCCCCTGTGTGCGGGCATAATTCAGCCGCATGAGCGCATCGCGAATACTGGAATTGTTTTTACCGGCAATGCCGCTTAAAGCGGCGACAGTGGTTTTTCCAATTCCCCTCCGGGGCGTATTGATAATCCGCAGAAGACTTACATCATCATCGGGGTTTGCTATTACCCTTAAATATGAAATGACATCTTTAATCTCTTTAAGCTGAAAGAAACTTGTTCCTCCCGAAACCTTGTACGGAATATCATGCGCGGCAAGGGCTTCTTCAATATTACGCGCCATGGAGTTAGTTCTTGTTAAAATGCCGAATTCATGGTACTTAAAACTTTCCATGATAACAAGCCGCCTGATCTGCGATGCGATAAAAGCAGCCTCCGCATTTTCATTTTCAGGGTGAAAAAGCTCTACCGGCCTGCCGCCTTCCTTCCCGGTCCAGAGTATTTTTTCCTTACGGCTGGCATTATGCGAAATAACGCCGTTGGCCGCCTCCAGAATGGTGGTGGTGGAGCGGTAGTTCTGCTCCAGCTTGATTTCGACCGCTCCTGGAAAATCTTTTTCAAACATCAGCAAGTTTTCGTAATTTGCGCCCCGCCATGAATATATCGACTGGTCATCGTCGCCCACTACGCAAAGATTTGCATTTTCACCGCCGGCCAAAAGGCGCAGCAGCTTGTACTGAATAAGGCTTGTGTCCTGAAACTCATCTACCATTATGTAGCGGTAACGCCGGCGGTACTTTTCCAGCGCATCACTGTTTTTTTCAAAAAATTTAAGCGGAATGCACAGAAGATCGTCAAAATCAACGGCATTGTATACCTTTAAGCCCTGCTGATACTCATCATACACAGGTTTCAGATCGCTGCCTGCCGCATCTTTCCATTTGACCAGCCCTGTCTTGATACCGGAAAAAAGCTGGCTGACAGCGTAGAGGTCGACTTTCTGTGAAGACATTCTGCATTCACGTAGGCTTTCCTTGATCAGCGCCCTCTTGTCTGTTTCATCATAAATGGAAAAATTTTTTCTGTAGCCAAGTGATTCCGCTTCTTCCCTGATTATTTTAAGTCCAAAAGCATGAAAAGTGCTTACCGTAAGGCTTTGCAGTTTCTTTTCGGTAAGTTCCTTTACCCTTGTTTCCATTTCCCTGGCGGCCTTGTTTGTAAAGGTGAGCGCAAGTATTGCAGACTGAGGTATTCCCTTTTTTAACATGTGGGCAATTCTGTATGTAATGACCCTGGTTTTTCCCGATCCGGCTCCAGCCAGGATCAATACCGGTCCGTCAATGGCGCATACCGCCTGCTGCTGCGGTGGGTTTAGATCCGCCTTAATGTTGAGCTTCGACAATGCAACTCCCCCACGTAAAGTTTAATTTAACTTATTATTATCTAACAGTTAAATATTTACATTATTTTTACCACTAACCTCACTAACCAACACGAACTTGCTGTTAGAAAACTCATTTCTACCTTCTAACACCATGAAATTAAGAAAAATCATAAAGGTCATTTAACAATATCGAACTAATGGTTAGTATCGTTCGTGTGGTTCGTGGTGAAAAAAACAAAGAATTTGATATTACAACATGCTAGATTTCCTATAAAAGTCGCGCAATGGCTTTTCCGGCTTTTCCGCGGTGGCTAATCCGGTTTTTTTCTTCATCGGAAAGCTCGGCGACCGTACGTCCAAGTTCCGGTATTAAAAGAACAGGATCGTAGCCAAAACCGCCGCTCCCCCTTGCGGCATCCACTCCTTTTACAATTTCCCCTTCCAATGTTTCCTGAACAAGATAATAACAATCTTCGCTGAACAACAGAACCATGGCGCATACAAAGCGGGCGCTTCGCTGCTGGTTTGCGCCTAACTCATCGAGCAATAGGGCATAACGCTGCGGGCTTGTCAATTTTGTGCCGGACACCTCCCCCGCCGGCCCTGCGTACCGCGCTGAATAAATGCCCGGCCTGCCCCCAAGGGCATCAACACACAGACCCGAATCATCTGCAAGCACCGGATCGCCTTTGCGGTAGCCGGCAGGGCTGCGCTCACAGAGAAGCCTGTGCAAAGCCCTTGCCTTCAATAGCGCGTTTTCGTGGAAAGTGTTCCCTGTTTCGGCAGGATCAAATTCAAGCCCCGCCTCGGAGGGAATTATCAGTTTTACACCAAGAATCGCTTCCAGCTCAGTCTTTTTATGCGCATTGCCCGAGGCAAACCAGATATTCATGGACTTCATCATAGCACTATTAAACCCAGTCTTCAACCTTTATGCCTTTTATTCTGGAAAAGTGCTTAATGTTATGTGTAACAAGTATTGCTTTTTTCAATATGGCGGCGGCAGCTATCAATATATCCATATCTCCAAGAGGTGTTCCTGATTTCTCAAGCTCCAAACGTATTTTTCCATAAAGCTCCGATTGAGATTTATCAAAATCAATTATCGAGCACTTTCCAATAATGGAACGGACTTCATTAAAAAGCCTATCTGATCCCTTCTTCTCCAGCCCATAAAATAATTCGGCATAGGTGATGGCGCTGATATATATTTCATCATCTTCGTGCATTATAAGTTTTTTTATTACAGAAGAATTTTTCCTTACAATTTGACTTACCGTGTCGGTATCTAGCATATAAATCATAGATTGATCTTACGGGGTTTGTCTTTCAATTTTTCCCTGTATGCAGAAAAATCAGGATCGCCTTTGAAATCCCTGAATATATCGGCCCAGGTTTTGAATGGTTTTTCCGAAAGTATTACCTCTCCTTTTTCTTTTTTAATATAAACTTCGCCGGTTTTGAACCTGAATTCCAGAGGAAGCCTTACGGCCTGCGACCTGCCGCTGGTAAATATTTTTGCAGTTTTTGCCACTTTTCATCCCCCTATCATCGGTATATACCAAAAGATATATCAATAAAACAGAAATGTCAAGGCAAAATCCCGTCATTTGACTAAGAAAAAAATCCCCTGTAGAATTAAACAAAGGAGCAAATGATGAAGCAAGTGCAAACCAGC
This sequence comes from Treponema sp., assembly GCA_009777535.1. Taxonomy (GTDB): domain Bacteria; phylum Spirochaetota; class Spirochaetia; order Treponematales; family Breznakiellaceae; genus WQXQ01. Next base: position 122,394 of record WRLP01000001.1, on the reverse strand, counting down.
GCCGCTCCGGCGGCTATTGGGCCCTATTCGCAGGGTTTTATAAGCGGAAATCACGTATTCACATCCGGGCAAATCCCGATTTCGGTTGGAACCAGCGAAGTTGTTGGAGCAGAGATCGCGGAACAGACAGAGCAGGTTATTAAAAACCTGAAAGCGGTTTTGGAAGCCGCGGGTTCTTCAATTTCAAAAGTCGTAAAGACAACCTGTTTTCTGGCAAACATGGGTGATTTTGCCGCTTTTAACGAGGTCTACGCAAAACACTTTACAGGCAAGCCTGCCCGTTCTACCGTGGCTGTCAAGGATCTTCCCAGAAGTGTTCTTGTAGAAATAGAGGCTATCGCCGAAATCGGATAGTTTTCAAGTGAGGTAAAAAAATCAGAGAGCCGGTTAAGTGGGCGCGAAATGAAATGCCCAAAACTGATTGTTCCAAAAGCCTCTCCTTGATGTCGCAGGCGGAAGTGGAAGCGGTCTGCTGTTTTCACAAGGGTTTTCCCCAATACACCGAAACTCCGCTTGTAAATTTATCCCGCCTCGCCGAATATGCCGGTGTTAAAGGTATTTATGTTAAAGATGAATCCTTGCGCTTTGGATTAAATGCCTTCAAGGTGCTTGGCGGCTCTTACGCCATCGCGAAATATATTTCCAAACGGCTTGGAACCGCCGCCGTCAGTTATGATACCCTTGTTTCCGATGAAACCAAGCGTAAGTTAGGCGACATCACTTTTTATGCCGCGACCGACGGCAACCACGGAAGGGGCGTCGCCTGGGCGGCAAACAGGCTTAGGCAAAAGTCGGTAATTCTGATGCCAAAGGGTTCTTCGCAGGCACGTTTACAGAATATCATTAACGAAGGGGCGGACGCTTTTATCACAGATCTTAATTACGATGACGCTGTAAGGCTGGCCGGTGAAAAAGCATCAAAGGATCCCAACGGAGTTATTGTGCAGGATACTGCCTGGGAAGGCTATGAGGAAATACCCGGCTGGGTCATGCAGGGTTACGGCACAATGGCAGGTGAAGCCGCCTTACAGTTAAAAGAAATGGGTGTACAGCGGCCTACACATATTTTTGTCCAGGCCGGAGTCGGCTCCCTGGCCGGTGCCGTTATCGGCTATTTCGCAAACCTTTTCCCTGAAAATCCGCCGGTTATGGCAGTTGTGGAAGCGGACGCCGCTGACTGCCTGTATATCTCCAGCCTTGCCGGCAAACTTCTCGCTGTAAAGGGAAATCTTTCGACCATTATGGCAGGCCTCGCCTGCGGCGAAGGGAACTCCATTTCCTGGGAAATCTTAAAAAATTACGCGCAATTTTTTGTCTCTGTGCCGGACTGGGCCGCTTCCAGGGGAATGAGGGTGCTTGCATCCCCCTTAAGGGGAGACAGCAGAGTAATTTCCGGAGAATCCGGCGCCGTAACAGCCGGCCTGCTTTACACAATTCTTAAAGACGGCGAATACAGTGATCTGCGAGAAGCAATGGGGATAAATTCCGAATCGACGGTTTTGCTTTTCAGTACCGAGGGTGATACCGATCCGGAAAAATATCTTGATGTAGTCTGGGACGGAGAGCTTCCCAGCTTAAGCGTTTAGGAGGTAATATGCCTGATTTTGCTGCAATTAAAAAAGCTGCACAAGGATACAGTGGAGCAATGACAAAATTCCTCAGGGATTTAATAAGGCTCCCCGGTGAAAGCTGCGGCGAAAAAGAAGTAGCCGCCCGCATGGTAGCTGAAATGAAAAAACTCGGCTTTAACGAAGCCGGTATCGACAAGATGGGCAATGTTATCGGTTATATGGGAACAGGCAAAACACTCATTGCATTCGACGGGCACATCGACACCGTCGGCATTGGAAACAGGGTTAACTGGAAATTTGACCCTTATGAAGGATACGAAACCGAAACCGAAATAGGCGGCCGGGGCGCATCCGACCAGTTAGGCGGGCCCGTGGCGGCAATTTACGGCGCAAAAATAATGAAGGACCTCGGGCTATTGAACAACAAGTACCGCGTTATGGTAACAGGTACTATACAGGAAGAAGACTGCGACGGCCTGTGCTGGGAATACATCATTAAAGAAGAAAAGATCAAACCCGAATTTGTGGTTATCACAGAACCAACCGACGGCAACATCTACCGCGGTCAGCGCGGGCGCATGGAAATTCGCGTTGAGGTAAAGGGCATTTCCTGCCACGGCTCGGCGCCAGAGCGCGGAGATAACGCGATATACAAAATGGGTGAGATTATAGGCGAAGTAAAGGCTCTTAACAAAAAACTGAAAAAAGACCCCTTCCTGGGCAAGGGAACCCTCACCGTTTCGCAAATTTATTTCAGTTCGCCTTCACGCTGCGCAGTCGCCGATATGTGCGCCATTTCCATCGACCGCCGCCTTACCTGGGGGGAAACGTACAAAAGCGCCCTCGCAGAAATTGCCGCCCTGCCAAAGGTAAAAAAATACAAGGCTAAAGTATCCATGTATAAATACAATCAGCCAAGTTATACCGGCGTGGTCTATCCGATAGACTGTTATTTCCCGACATGGGTAATTCCCGAAGACGCCAAACCGACAAGGGCAATGGTAAAAGCCTACGAGGGAATGTACGGCAAGCCAAAGGTTGATAAGTGGACATTTTCAACTAACGGAGTTTCAATAATGGGGCGCAACAGGATTCCGTGCATTGGGTTCGGACCGGGCAAAGAAGCTCAGGCGCACGCTCCCAATGAAAAAACCTGGAAGGCCGATCTTGTCCGCTGCGCCGCCGTCTATGCCGCCCTTCCGAGCGTTTACACCGAAGATGACCATGGCCGTAAAAGAAAATGAAGAATTTTACCACTAAACACACGAACAGACACGAACAACAATTCCCTGCTTTCCCCCTGTTCGTGTTGGTTAGTGTTGGTTCGTGGTTAATAAATAAAAATTAAATTAAAGGAGTAATTAATGTCTTTCTTAAAACAGTATACTTCGGTTTTGGAAAAATTAAATTTCACTGATATGTTCGCCGGAGATTTCCTGCTTACCTGGGAAAAAGAGCGCGATGAAATACTTGCCGTCTTTACTGTCGCCGATGCCCTTCGCCGGCTTAGGGAAAACAATATCTCCCCACGCATTTTTGATTCAGGGCTTGGCGTTTCAATATTCCGCGACCAGTCTACGCGCACCCGCTTCAGTTTTGCCTCGGCATGCAATCTGCTGGGACTTACAGCGCAGGACTTTGACGAGGGAAAATCCCAGGTAGCCCACGGCGAGACGTTGCGCGAAACCGCCAACATGATCTCATTTATGGCCGATGTTATCGGTATCCGCGACGATATGTATATTGGCAAGGGCAATGCCTACATGCGTGATGTGTCAAGGGCTGTGCGCCAAGGACACAATGAAGGCGTTTTGGAGCAATGCCCCACACTTGTAAATCTCCAGTGCGACATTGACCACCCCACACAGACAATGGCAGACATGAACCATATCATTCAACACTTCGGCGGAATTGACAAATTGAAAGGGAAAAAAATCGCAATGACATGGGCCTATTCCCCTTCATACGGGAAGCCCCTTTCTGTACCTCAGGGTGTTATTGGATTAATGACCCGCTTTGGCATGGATGTGCATCTTGCCCACCCGGAAGGCTACGAAGTAATGAGCGAAGTTGAAGAAGTTGCCAAAAAGAACGCAGCCCAAAGCGGCGGAAAATTCACAAAATCCAATTCAATGAAAGACGCTTTCGCTGATGCCGACATTGTGTATCCAAAAAGCTGGGCTCCGTTTGCCGCAATGAAAAAACGCACTGACCTTTACGGCAACAACGACTTTGACGGAATTAAGTCTCTGGAGAAGGAACTTCTTAACGAAAACGCCGGACACAGGGACTGGGAATGTACGGAAGATTTGATGAAAACCACCAGAGGCGGAAATGCCCTGTATCTGCACTGCCTGCCGGCCGATATTTCCGGCGTTAGCTGCAAAGAAGGCGAAGTGGCCGCATCAGTGTTCGACCGTTACCGTGTACCGCTTTATAAACAGGCAAGCTACAAGCCCTATATAATAGCGGCAATGATCTTCCTGGCAAAAATAAAAGACCCCGCCGAAATTCTATCCAATTTGGTTTCACGGGGCCAAAAACGCTGTTTTTAATTATAAGGGGATAGCAAAAAAAATGTACGACTACAGGGAACCCTGGAAAAAAAAGATCGCGGCGGCGCTAAGCGCCCTGGATAGAGAAACCCCCGGGCCCACAGCCCCTTTTCAACCATGGATAATATCGGCTGAAACTCCCCCCGACCCTGAAATGGGGGACATCGGCATTCCAATGTTTAGTTTTGCCAAAATATTGCGCAAAGCGCCGCCGCAGATAGCCAAAGATGCGGCACGCCTATGCGCCGGCCTTGATGTAGAGGGAGCGCACGGAACAGTCGAAGCGGTGGGACCGTATTTGAATATCCGCCTTACTCGATCTGTTGCGGCAAAAGAGATTCTCGAAGAAGTATTTAAGGGGCATGAAAAGGGCGAATTTGCCTTCGGCAGGCCGCAAACACTCGAAAATAAAAAGGTGATGGTTGAGTTTTCCAGCCCCAATACAAACAAACCCTTGCACCTCGGTCATCTGCGAAATGATGTGTTAGGTGAAAGCATATCACGAATCCTTGCCGCCTGCGGCGCAGAGGTACGCAAGGTGTGCATTATCAATGACCGGGGCATTCACATCTGTAAATCAATGCTGGCCTACAGCGAACACGCTCAGAACAAAACCCCCGAATCCGAAGGAGTTAAAAGCGATCACTTTGTCGGTGAATGGTATGTATGTTTCAACAACGAACTGAAAAAAGAAACCGAGGAACTGCAGAGGAGCGGCCTTTCCAAAGAAGAAGCTGAAGGGCGTTCATCCCTTATGGCGCGCGCCCAGGAACTCCTTCGAAAATGGGAAGCCGGCGATCCTGAAACTGTAAGCCTTTGGAAGCAGATGAATTCCTGGGCAATAAACGGCATGAAGGAAACATATTCGCGTACAGGAATTTCTTTCGATCAATATGATTTTGAAAGTGATACCTGGCGGCTGGGCAAAGACGAAGTTCTAAAGGGCCTTGAGCGCGGTATTTTTTACCGCCAGGACGATGGAGCGGTTGCAGTTGATCTAAGCGCAGAAAAACTTGATAAAAAGATTTTGCTGCGAAGCGACGGCACATCAATTTATATTACCCAGGATTTTGGAACCGCCATTAACCGCCATGAGCGCTGGCCGTTTGACCGGCTTATTTATGTAGTTGGCAGCGAACAGCAGTATCACTTTAAGGTACTGTTCACCCTTCTGGACAAATTGGGCTTTGCCTGGGCGAAGGACCTTCATCATCTTTCTTATGGAATGGTAAATTTGCCGGAAGGAAAAATGAAAAGCCGCGAAGGAACCGTCGTGGACGCCGACGATTTGATTGATAGTCTGCGGGATATGGCAATGGAAGAAATCCGTGAAAAAGAAAGGGAACAGGAAGTTGACAGCCCCATGGAAACAGCCGAAAAAATCGCTCTGGGCGCCCTTCACTACTACCTTTTACAGGTGAGCCCCGCCAAGGACATGCTCTTTGATCCAAAGGAATCTCTCTCTTTTACAGGCAATACCGGCCCGTATCTGCAATACATGGGCGCACGAATCTGCTCCATGCTCCGCAAGTCGGATAAACCGGACGCCGTCCCTGACGCTACGGCCGGGTTCCCGCTTCTTGTTTCCGATCCGGAATGGGAACTGCTCAAAGCGTTAGCTGCATATCCGGACGCTGTAAGCGCAGCGGCCGCCGGCCTTGATCCTTCCACCCTGACCGCCTATCTTTACGATCTTTCAAAGGCCTTCAGCCGCTTCTACCATGACTGTCCCATTCTGAACGCCGAAAGCAATGAACTCTCCGGCGCCCGCCTGGCCCTGTCCCTGGCTGTTATGCGGGTATTAAAGGACGCCCTTCATTTGGCGTGTATTCCGTTTCTGGAAGTTATGTGAAAGGGGAATCAACAACCCCGCCCTAAAGAGACGAGGTATGTTGTTCTCATAAGGTATTTGTATCGTTCTATAAAAACATTGCCATATACAGAGGCATAGTAATTTTCTTTTCCGAGCGTCCGACATTACCAGAAACCAGCTTGTACCCGATTTTTATATCCGGATTGGACAATAAATTATTCAGTGAAGCAGAGGAAGTATTTCCTGCTTTGACTTCGACAGGTATAACCGAGCCCTCGCCGCTCAGCAAAAAGTCTATTTCCTGCGAGCTGTTATCTGCCTTATAATAATTCAATCTGCGGCCTTTTTTTATTAGAATATCTGCAATCAGATTTTCGTATACACCGCCTTTCATCGGACCAGTCAGCGTATTTTCAATTATTTCTTTTTTAATTTCAAAGCCATACATTGCAGCAAGCAAACCAATATCATTTAGGTAGATTTTATATTGATCGTCGCGTTCATAAGCTGCAAGCGGAAAAGACGGCGTTGAAACATTGTAACAAAAACGTATTAAGTTCGCATCACGCAGCCATTCAAGGCTGTTTGCATATTTTCGTGCCGTGGCACCTTTTTCTACAACGGAAAACTGAAATTTTTTGTATTCCCTGGCAAGTTGTTTTGGTATTGAAAGAAAACTATTCCTGGCTTTGGGCTTTTCAGTCGTTGAAGCATATTTGGATATATCATCCAAAAAACTGTTTAAGATTTTATCCTGTTCTTTCTGGACTTCGCTGAAATTATTCGTTTCGAGGTACCGGTTTATCACCGCAGGCATTCCGCCTATTACAACATATTCACGAAGGTATTTAATCATTTGCACATGCATGGATTCAGGTATTTTTTCCAGGCGATCAAAATATTCTTTTACAGAAACTATTACCTGTTCTCCAATACCCATTGCCCACAAAAATTCCTCAAAATCAAGAGAGTGCATTTCAAGCTGAGTTTCGTATCCGACAGGAATGGAAGGAACATTTTTATAACTGATTCCAAGCAATGAGCCTGATGCAATAACATCATAACTGTTATCCAATGCCAAAAACTTTAAAGCGGTACGGGCGTTTGGGCATTCCTGAATTTCATCAAGAAATATTAAAGTATTGCCGGAAATAAATTCAATGTTAAAAAAATTAAGAGAGATTTTTTTATAAATCTCGGAAGCTTCCAGGCTGCCGTCAAAAATAGCTTTGAGATGTTGATTCTCAAGAAAGTTGATATAAATATATTTTTGATAATACTCCCTGCCAAGTTTATCAATAATGAAGGTTTTTCCTATTTGTCTTGCCCCTTTGACAAGCAGACATTCATTCTTTTTGCCTGTTTTCCAGTTAAGTAAAGTTTGGAGCATTTTCCTACGCAGCATATAGATAATTATGCAGCTTTTTAGACCCTTTAGTCAATGAAATTTGCATATTTTTTGACAGTAAATTTTATAATTTTGCATATTTTTGGACAGTGTTTTAACTAAAAATACATATTTTTGAGGAAAATAGGTTCCAAACGGTGCTCCAACCTAGGGCAGTCACCGTTTTTCCCATAAAAAAAAGAGAGTCCGCAGATTTCACGGATTATATAAAATCCTTAAATCAGTGTTATCCGCGGACTACTCTTTCTTCACTAAAAAGCCCTGATGGCACGGACAAATAATCCGGAAGGCCTGTTGATGCCGTCCCGATAACCATCGGTGAAAGCCTGAGCCCATGAATACCATTGCTCGAACTGCCACGAAGACCAGTAGGAGCCGGTTGTTATACCAATACCTGGAAGGGTTCTTTGCAAGTACAGTAAATTCAATTCTGGAGAACTTGGCAGGAACCAGTCGTTTAGACCGCCAAAATTAGCCGCTAATGCTAACTGTGCAGCTCTGCCTGTTTCGGGTATACCTGCTAAATATGCGGCAATGGTTAGGGTGTCCCTTCTGCCGGTTCCTATAATGTCATCAATAGGTGTAATAGATTCCGCTACACCGAGTATAAATGTTCCATTTGCCCCCCATTGTCCAGCGCCGGAATTTGAAGGCGCGGCTTCAAGATAGTAGGCGAGGTAATCCGTAAATGATCCTGTCGCGCCTGTATAACCTTGTACCCAAAAACCTAATGGCCTGCCAGCCTGCCCGTCTGCAACATAGAAGATTGTACCGGTACCGGGGCCTGTCGCGCCAATGTTATATGTACTGCTAAAAATCCATTGTGCATAAAGAGAATGATGTGTCGCAAGTGTTACAATCGAGGAACTTGTAACTTGGGTGCCGCCTGTTGCCGCTGTCCACCAGCCGTTAAATGTAACAGTTGCTCCTGTTACAGGCGGCGGAGTAAGAACCGGCAATGTGCCGTATGGTTGACCGTTTACTACTACTATACTTTCCGGATTACTGATAGCTGGCGCTCTAGTATATAATCTTACGATATAGCCTGGTGTGGCTGTTACCGTAGTTTCAATTCCCGCTCCTACCGCATTGACAGCACGAATCTTGAAAACATATTGTGTTCCATCTGTTAAGCCGGTGAAGACATGGTAGTCATTGTATGTTGTAGTTATCCAATTCATGCCGTTATCACTTGAAACCTGGTAATGGGTAACAGCCGATCCGCCATTGTCAAACGGAGGATACCACATAAAAGAAACAAAACCGCTGCTCGAGGACACTGTTAAAGTTGACACTTCCCCAGGAACAGAAACCGGCGTTGCTGTCCGCTGGACGGAACTTGTTCCATTGCCCATAATATTTACTGCGCGCACTTCAAAGGTGTAACTTGTGCCGTTCGTCAGGCTGCCTACGGTATAGCTCGTGGTACCTGGGCCTGAACCTGGAACGTCAGACCAGCTCGCTGAATAACCACTTGTTGCTCCATACGAGTACTGATACCTCAAAATTTCACTGCCGCCGGTATTTGGCGTTGTCCATGAAAGTACAACCTGCCCGGCGCCCGGCGTTGCAGTGAAACTGGCCGGAGCGGAAGGCATTGTTGCCGGCGTCGCTGTCTGCGTGCCGGAAGTAATCCCATCGCCAACAGAGTTCACCGCACGTACTTCAAAAGTGTAATTTGTACCGTTCGTCAGGCTGGTTATAGAATAGCTCATGGTGCTTGCACTTGAACCAGGAATATTAATCCAGTTTGCCGAATAACCGCTTGACGCTCCATAAGAATACTGATACCTCAAAATCGTAGTGCCGCCATTATCTGGAGTTGTCCATGAAAGCGCAACCTGTCCATTGTCTGGTGTTACCGTGAAGTCGGCAGGCGCAGAGGGTGCCGATAACGGTATCGCTGTCCGCTGGCCAGAGGTTGTTCCATCGCCCATAATATTTACTGCATGTACTTCAAAGGTATAACTCGTGCCGTTTGCGAGGCCTGTCACTGTATGGCTCGTGGTGCCTGCACCTGAACTTGGAATGTCAGACCAGCTTGTTGAATAACCGCTTGTAGCTCCATATGAGTACTGATACCTCAAAATCGCGCTGCCGCCATTATTTGGCGTTGTCCATGTAAGTGTAACCTGACTGTTACCCGACATTGCCGTAAAACCGGTTGGTGCCGAAGGTACTGTTGCCGGTGTCGCTGTCCGTACGCTGAAAGCTGTTCCATTGCCAACGGAATTTACCGCACGCACTTGAAAGCTGTAACTTGTACCGTTTGTAAGGCTGGTTACTATGTAGCTCATGGTGCTTTCACCTGAACCAGGAATGTCAGACCAGTTCGCCGAATAACCACTTGTTGCTCCATACGAGTACTGATACTTCGTAATCGCGCTGCCGCCGTCATTGGGCTTTGTCCAGGATAGCGTAACTTGATTGTTACCCGGCGTTGCCGTGAAGTCGGGCGAAGGGAAAGGGTTTGTTGCCGGTGTCGCTGTTTGTTGGCCGGAAGTTGTTCCATTACCCGCTATGTTCACTGCACAGACCTCAAAGGTGTAATTTGTGCCATTCGTAAGGCTGGTTACTATGTAGCTCATGGTGCTTTCACCTGAACCAGGAATGTCAGACCAGTTCGCCGAATAACCACTTGTTGCTCCATACGAGTACTGATACTTTGTAATAGCGCTACCACCGTTATGAGGCGTTGTCCATGAGAGCACAACCTGTCCATTAGCAGATGTTGCCATGAAGCCTGAAACTGCTCCCGGAATAGTGAATGGTGTAGCCGTTATTGTACTTTCAACTCCAGGACCTACCGAATTGGCTGCGCGTACCTTAAAAATATACAATGTCGCATTTGTTAAACCGGTGAAGGTATGGCTGGTATTGTTCGATGCAGTAATCCAGTTTTCGCCGTCATCACTTGAAACGTGGTAGCTGTTAATGGCCGACCCGCCGTCGCTTGCAGGTGCCGCCCAGGATAAAACAACCTCTGTGTTACTGGGTGTTGCTATGAAATTTGTCACTGCTCCTGGAACGGTGGGTATAAATACTGGTATAGCTGTTTGTACGTTTTCCGTTCCTGCACCCGCACTATTGACAGCGCGAACTCTGAAAATATATTGCGTACCATTGCTTAATCCGGTGAAGGTATGGCCGGTATTGCTTGACGCGGTTACCCAAGACGAGCCGTTGTCGCTGGAAACTTCGTAGTGAGTAATAGCCAACCCGCCATCACTTAAAGGCTCTGTCCACCATAAAATTACTTGCCCACTACCCGGTATTGCCGAAAAGGTAGACACTGCCCCTGGAACAGTGACCGGTGTCGCTGTCGCCGTGCTTTCGGCTCCTGTGCCGTTTACATTAACGGCGCGTACCCTGAAAGTATATGGCGTGCCATTGATCAAACCTGTGAAAGTATGGCCGGTATCGCTTGAGGCCGATACCCATGTCCCGCCACTGTTGCTTGAAACTTCGTAACCGGTAATAGCCGACCCACCGTTATTTGAAGGGGCAGCCCATGAAAGAACAACCTGACCATTACCCGGCACTGCCGTAAAGCTGCCTGGCGCGGAAGGGGTTGTTGCCGGCGTCGCTTGTTGCTGGCCGGAGCTTTCACCGTTACCAATGGCATTCACCGCACGAACTTCAAAAGTGTAACTTGTACCATTTGTTAAACTTGTTACAGTATAGCTCGTGGTGCCCGGCCCTGAACCTGGAATGTCCGTCCATGTTGGCGAACCAGGATTATATAAATACTGATACTTCGTAATCGCGCTGCCGCCGTCACCGGGCGTCGCCCATGTAAGCGTAACCTGACTGTTACCTGGCATTGCCGTAAAGCTGCCGGGCGCCGCCGGTACTGTCGCATCCGGTGTAGGCGTAGCTGTCTGCTGGCCGGAAGTTGTTCCATTGCCAGCCGCGTTTACCGCGCGAACCTCAAAGGTATAACTTGTATCGTTTACGAGGCCTGTTACTATATAACTTATAGTGCCTGCACCTGAATCTGGAATGTCAGCCCATGTTGATAAACCAGGAACATACAAATACTGATACTTTATAATCGCGCTGCCACCGTTGTTTGGCGTCGCCCACGAAAGTGTAACCTGCCCGGCACCCGGCGTTGCTGTTAAACCGATAGGAGCTGAAGGCGTTGTTGCCGGCATTGCCGTTTGCGAGCCGGAACTTGTGCTATTTCCCACTGCATTTACCGCGCGGATCTCAAAGGCGTAACTTGTGCCGTTTGCGAGGCCTGTTACTATATAACTAGTAGTACCTGCACCTGAACCGGGAATGTCAGTCCATGTCGATAAACCAGGAACATACAAATACTGATACTTTGTAATCGCGCTGCCGCCGTCACTGGGCATCGTCCATGTAAGCGTAACCTGACTGTTACCTGGCACTGCCGTAAAGTCGCCGGGCGCCGCTGGTGCTGTCGCAGCCGGTGTAGGCGTCGCTGTCTGTATGCCGGAGCTTGCGCCGTTTCCAATGGCATTCACCGCGCGCACTTCAAAGGTGTAACTTGTGCCGTTAGTTAGGCTTGTTACAGTATAGCTCGTGGTCTCTACGTTAGAGCCGGGAATGTCAGTCCAGTTTTGCGTATAACCGCCTGCAGCACCATAAGAATACTGGTACTTTGTAATCGCGCTGCCGCCGTTACCGGGCGTCGTCCAAGTAAGCGTAACCTGACTGTTACCCGGCACTGCCGTAAAGCCGCCGGGCGCCGCCGGTACTGTCGCATCCGGCGTAGGCGTCGCTGTCTGTGTGCCGGAGCTTGCGCCGTTTCCAATGGCATTCACCGCGCGCACTTCAAAGGTGTAACTTGTGCCGTTAGTCAGGCTTGTTACAGTATAGCTCGTGGCCTCTACGTTAGAGCCGGGAATGTCAGTCCAGTTTTGCGTATAACCGCCTGCAGCACCATAAGAATACTGGTACTTTGTAATCACACTGCCGCCATTGTTGGGCGTTGCCCATGAAAGCGTAACCTGACCATTGCCAGACACTGCCGTAAAGCTGCCTGGCGCAGCGGGCGTTGTTGCCGGCGTTGCTATTTGCTGGCCGGAGCTTGTCCCGTTACCAATGGCATTAACTGCGCGCACCTCGAAAGTGTAACTTGTGCCGTTAGTCAGGCTTGTTACAGTATAGCTCGTAGTGCCCGGCCCTGAACCGGGAATGTCCGTCCATGTTGGCGAACCAGGATTGTATAAATACTGATACTTTGTAATCGCGCTGCCGCCATTGCTGGGCGTTGTCCATGAAAGCGTAACCTGAGCGTTGCCCACAGTTACCGTAAAGCCGCTGGGCGGCGCCGGTTCTGTCGCAGCCGGCGTAGGCGCCGCTGTCTGTGTACCGGAGCTTGCGCCGTTTCCAATGGCGTTAATCGCTCGCACTTCAAATGTGTAGCTTGTGCCATTCGCAAGACCGGTTACAGTGCAGGTAGTGGTATCTGCGTTAGAGCCGGGAATGTCAATCCAGTTTTGCGTATAGCCGCCTGCAGCACCATAGGAATACTGATACTTCGTAATCACGCTGCCGCCGTCGCCGGACTTCACCCATGTAAGAATAACCTGGGCATTACCCGCTGTTGCCGTAAAGCTGCCGGGCGCCGACGGAGTCGTTACCGGCGTTGCATCATTCTGCCCAAAGCCTGTTATAGTATTATCCGTTGTTTCTACCTTGTAAACCTGTACGAATATTGGCGTGCCGTTCGTTCCGGCAATGTCTGTTACAGTGATGTATACGGCAGCTCCTGTAATTGTAGTGATCGCCGCACCGTAAGCCGGCGCCGCAACAGGGGCAGCGCTCTTATTGTAATAAAAGACGAAACCTTCTGCTGCCGCCTGCGGAGCAAGCGTTACCCTGCCGTCTCCGGCTGTTAAATCCACAGCCAGGTCTTCAAGGTCCTGTACGGGCTCACCGTCTGTCGTCACGGTAACAACACATGCTGCCTGATGACCGCCGTCAACGGTGGTTACGGTTATGACTGCGGTGCCTCCCGCAGCCCCTTCCGGTACAGTGATGACGCCGTAAGCGTCAACGGCGGCAAGAGCGGGATTATCGCTCTCCCACCTTACGCGCTTTTCGGTTGCGTCATCGGGATCAAATAACGGTTCAAGGGTTTCAGAACCGCCGGCAGGTATCGTAATCTCTGTTTTATCAAGACTGATTCCTTCTACGGGAACAAAATTTTCGGCGGAGTAAACGTATACTGTAAAGGTTACACTTTTGCCGCCTCTGCCCCCATATCTTATGGTTATTTCTTGTTCGCCTTCTTTATCAGGATCAAAACCTGTAACAACACAGTTTTCAATCCCAACAAGCTGGCTCGTACCATCAACGTAATTGACAGTTATTACGAAGTCTTCAAACAGGAGCCGCAGGGCTGCTTCATCTAAATCTTCATCAATGACGAAAAATTCCTTGTCCGGCATCGTGATAGATATACTGTCAATGATTTTTTCGCTGGAGCCGCTCCCGCTGCCGCCGTCGTCCGGACAGCCAATAAACGCCAGAGTCAGTGCTAAAACAGCAAGAATTGCAAAGAATCTACTATTTTTGAAGTGGACTGGGGACTGGGGACTGGGGACTGGGGACTGGGGACTGGGGACTGGTCTATTGCAGTTTACCATACTACCGTCTCCTTTGTCAATAACAATACTGTTTCTCATAATTTGCTCCTTTTTTATTCGAATAATCTTTCAAAAACCCAAGCTTCCTCTTATGGCGATTATATCACATTTATTTTATAAAATTTAAACCTTTTGACTAAAAATTTACAAAAAGGTGCAAGCACCAGCCCGCATTAATTCTACTCTTTTAACAACCTACCGCCTTTTATATTGACAAAGTTTTCATTTTTGTCTACTTGTTTATTCGCGATCTTGTTACTATGATGGTTTCATGGAGGTCTCAGCATGAACGTGATAGTTCTGGTAAAACAGGTGCCTGACACCAAGAATATAACCGGCGAGGCAATGACGCCGGAGGGCACGGTAAACAGGGCGGCACTGCCGGCGGTTTTTAACCCCGACGACCTTTATGCCCTGGAGGCTGCCCTGCTGATCAAGGACGCAATTGCCGGCACAAGGGTCAACGTGATAACGATGGGCCCTCCGGCGGCCGCGGCTGTACTTAAAGAATGTCTTTACAGGGGCGCGGATTTTACCGCCCTTGTTTCTGACCGCGGCTTTGCGGGAGCGGATACTCTAGCCACATCTTATGCGCTAAAATGCGCCATCAATAAAATCGGCGATTATGATATTGTGTTATGCGGGCGCCAGGCAATCGACGGGGACACAGCCCAGGTCGGCCCCCAGACCGCTGAAAAACTTGGCATTAATCAGATAACATGCGTTTCCAAAATCGAAGCTCTGGATCCAAACAAAAAAGAAATCACTGCAATACGTTCGATAGAAGGCGGGTGGGAAAAGGTAAGGGCAAAATTGCCTGTTCTTATTACCTTTACAGAAGAGGGAGAAACGCCGAGGCTTCCATCTGCGATTAAGGCTCTTGCCTATAAAAGAGCGGCTCCGGTTTCCACTGGCACCGGATCACCTAACGATCCGTTTGCGGAAGAAACCCAGGCTGCAAACCCGATGGCCCTCTGGGATATTCAGGCCATTAACGCCGATCCGCTTCAGTGCGGCCTTTCCGGTTCTCCGACAAAGGTGAAGCATATCAATTCCGTAGTTCTGACCGCCGCCGACATCAGATACATTGATCCGGGCGAGGCAGGCGTTACGGAACTGATCCACGATCTAATAGCGGATCATACTTTTGGATAGGGCGGATACAATGAATACAGAAAACAGCGTAATGGTTTATATTCAGCAAAATGGCGGACGGGCGGCGGAAGTGAGCCTGGAACTTGTCTGCAAGGCGAGGGATCTGGCGGATAAGTTGGGCGTAACGGTGAGCGCATCCCTTTTCTGCGAAAAGGCGGGGGAAGAAGTCAAACGCCTTGCAGGCTTTGGCGCAGACAGGGTTTACCTGGCCGAAGATCCCCGCCTTAAATTGTACACTCCGATTCCGTACAGCAAGCTGATGATTCAGGTAATCTCGCAGTACAAACCGCAGATCGTTCTTTTTGGGGCAACCACGGAGGGTCGTGATCTTGCCCCGCGTGTTGCGTCATTCCTTAAAGTGGGGCTTACCGCCGACTGCACAGACCTTAGAATTGGAGACCATACCCAAAAAGAAACTGAATACAAAGACATTCTCTATCAGATACGGCCGGCTTTCGGCGGCAACATCATCGCCACGATTGTCTGCCCCGAAAAAAAACCGCAGATGGCCACTGTCCGCGAAGGCGTTATGCGCATGGGCGAGCCTGACATTTCGCGAAAAGCGGAAACTGTTAAAGTTGCCGCCGCTCTGGGGAAGGATGATTTCCCCACGGAGATTATCAGCCAGGTACTGGAAGAAAAAACCGTTAACCTTAAAGGGGCGCAAATTATAGTGTCGGGGGGCTTCGGCGTTGGAAGCAGGGACAATTTCGCATTGATACGCGAACTTGCGCAGACCCTCGGCGCTGAAGTGGGAGGTTCCCGCGCCGCGGTAGATGCGGGCTTTATCGGGAAGGAACACCAGGTGGGGCAGACGGGAACTACGGTACGCCCCAAGCTCTACATCGCGTGCGGCATTTCGGGGGCAATTCAGCACAGGGCTGGTATGGACAATTCGGCAAGGATCATTGCAATTAACAGCGATCCGGAAGCGCCCATTTTCAGCATTGCCCATTATGGCATTGTCGGGGATCTGAACGAAGTCATTCCACGGATGATCAAGGCATACAAGGCCAGAGTATAGGGGAGATAACAATGGAAAACTTTTTAACCGATAACGAAGATATTCTTTTCCATCTTGAACATCTTGATCTGGATCGGATCATACAGATGAAGGAAGATAATTTTGAGCAGGCAAAGGAATACCCCCATGCGCCGAAGGACGCCGCCGATGCCCGTGATTCCTACCGCATGGTGCTTTCAATAATCGGCGAGATTAGCGGTGAGTTCATCGCTCCAAATGCCCCTTCGGTAGATGAAACCGGCCCTGTCCTTGACATATCGAGTAACACTGTAACATTAAACCCGGCTACGCAGAAGGCGCTGGATATGCTGGCCAAAGCCGACATGATGGGCTTTGCGGTGCCAAGGCGGTATGGCGGCCTTAATATGCCAAGTACGATTCTGTGCTTTGCGGCGGAGATAGTCGCAAGGGCGGACGCTTCGTTTCTTAATTTCGGGCTGCAGCAGGACATTGCCGAAACAATCAATAAATTTGCATCGGAAGAACAGAAAAAAATCTATCTTCCGAAACTTTGTTCAGGCGAATGGGATTCCTCGATGATACTTACCGAGCCCGATGCAGGCAGCGATCTTCAGGCGGTTAACCTGAAAGCCGTACAGGACAGCGACGGCAAGTGGTACCTTTCCGGCGTTAAACGCTTTATCACCAACGGCTGCGGAACCATCGGCCTTGTCCTCGCACGCAGTGAAGAAAAAGGCAAGGGCGCGCGCGGACTTTCCTTTTTTATTTACAAGCGCGACGACAAGATGCTTATTAGGCGGCTCGAGCATAAGCTGGGTATTCACGGTTCCCCCACCTGCGAACTCCAGTTTAACCGCGCGCCGGCGGAATTGCTGGGCGAAAGGCAGCGGGGGCTTACAAAGTACACGCTGTGGCTCATGAACAATGCCCGCCTGGGAATTGCCGCTCAGGCGGTTGGTATC
The DNA here is from genome assembly GCA_009777535.1 of Treponema sp. Taxonomy (GTDB): domain Bacteria; phylum Spirochaetota; class Spirochaetia; order Treponematales; family Breznakiellaceae; genus WQXQ01. Next base: position 105,322 of record WRLP01000001.1, on the reverse strand, counting down.
GCCGAGGCTGCCTACCGCGAAGCCGATCTCTACGCTGCCAAACGCATTCAGTTCGGCGCGCCTGTGCGGGAACTGCCTCCGGTTTTCGAAATGCTCACAGAAATGAAAGTCGCGCTGGAGGCAGGCCGAAGCCTGTTATACGAAACTGCGCGTTTTGTGGACTTAAAGGAAGTTCTGGAAGATTACTCGGAAAAGCACCCTGAAGAAAAAGGCAGCGTAGTCGAAGAAAAAAAGAAGTACGCGAAACTGGCAAACCTATTTACACCTGTGGCAAAGGCCTACACAACCGAAATGGCCAACAAGGTTGCCTATGATGCTATTCAGATTCATGGCGGCACGGGTTACATGAAGGAATTCAATGCGGAACGGCATTACCGTGACGCCAGGATTACCAACATTTATGAGGGGACAACACAGCTTCAGGTTGTCGCCGCCATAGGGCCGGTAACATCGGGAACAGCGGGAATGATCCTTGACGAATATGACCGCTCGGATTATTCCCACAGCCCGGATTTGCTTGCGAAAGTGCGGGAAGCCAGAACATATTTCGACGAAGCCCTTAATTATGCGAAAACCTTCGAAGGACATGGGCAGTTCCTCACCTACCATTCCGGCAGGCTTGTCGAAATGGCGACTGACCTTATCCTGAGCTACCTGCTCCTTCGCGACGGGAACCACAGTGAACGCAAGCAAAAAGCGGCGGCTGTCTTTATCGCAAAAATGCCTTTAAGGGTGAAAGCCAGCCGCGACTTTATCATGAGCGAAAACGGCGTCCTGTTAAAAAACTACGAGGCGATAATCGGGAAGTCATAATTAGTCCATATTGTACAATAAAATACTACGGTACTCTGAGAGCAGAGACACAATAACCTCGGTTTTTTCCTCGCTTTCTCCAACTTTTATCAGGAATGCTCTGACTTCATCCAAAAATTTATCATAACTAAATGTTGAAATACGCTGGAAAGAAAAATTATGGATAAAATCTTCGCCGGGACTGCCGTATCTTTCATAAAAAATATTGATAAAATCAGGGCTTGCGGATTTAAGCATATACAATGAATAATAATAGCTAATAGAGCCGCTGCCATCATCATCACAAATGCTAGTTCGAAAAATATGTTTGCCGTTATCATATATTTCATAGTCGATAATGACGCCCCTCTCCCTTATTCTTTCAGCCTCCAGATGTCCAAATAGAACAAAAACACCGAATACCATAAATATTAATTTTTTCATAACTTTCCTCCTAAAAAGGTAATGTATAATAATACCCAGACTGTAATTTGTCCCTAAAACTTGGAACTCTTATTACCGTGGTTAACGGTCCTTGCTGGGTTACCCTGAAAATATCCCAGCGGGCAATTTGATCCATTGTGTAACTGGTTTTTCCGGTAAAGCTGCCCTTGCCCCAGGGATTCGCTACATTGACAGCGCTTATACCAGTAACATTTCCCATAATATCGTAAGTGTATTCGATGCCGGAAACCATCACAGAATGATAACCCCCGCCAGTCCCGTTTTCTTTTATCCGCAGATGGGCAAGATACATATCACCTGCCTGTCCGTATTCAAATAACCTGGCCGCATCCGGAAGACCCGTTTGGACAAGAGTTACATTATATTGGTTTCCTGCAAGGCGGTTCATAATTTCGGCCATTAAATATTTTGAAAGATCGGATTCACCATCGTATAGATTATTATTTTTTATATACTCATTGAACCAGAGTGTATCAAACTGTTTCCCGGTAATTGCCTCCAGCCCGTATTTTGTCGACATGAACATGCAGCCATCTGAATAAATCGACTCTATTTGTATAGGATCATATTCATATTTACTCAAAAGCCCCGCATCATTTTTAAAAGCTTCTTTTAATACATCATCTGTCCCTTTTTCTGATACAAAATCCGCAATATCACCGGTATAGTCTTCTTCTTTTGCCAGGTCTTCTTTATATTTATCAAATGCAGTATCTAACCTTTCGTCGTTAATTTCATCTACTTTAGCCACAGACATTGAGTTCAGGAGCGGTATGCTTTTTAGTTCATCCATAGACTGGAAATTGCCTCCCGTACTTGCCCATTGCCAAAAGAAGTCTTCCTCATTTTTGTAGGTGTACTGCAGATAATTATCAAGCAGTTCAAAATACCCTGATAATTCCGCCATACCATACAGGAAACTCTCGAAACCAAAATCAACATTATAGGCATAAAACCACTGATAGTCCTGATTTATCCGGTCTCCCATTAGTATTCTTGCGATTGATGCATCCTTGAGTTCTGCGAAATCATCCGGTGAAATTATGCCATCTCTGTACGCCTCATGCCCAAGAATCGCGGCAAGGCGCATTTGTTCTTCCACACTCATTCCAGCCTGATAATTGCCGAGCCTTACAACACGCACACCGTCAATCATTTCTGTTTTTGCATCATACCCCTGACCGCTTTCAGTCCATAGTTCGTCTATTTTGTTCAGAATGTTGCGGAGTTGTTCCACCTGCGTTGAGTCGCCAAATCCGTATTGCGCCCTTAATGCAATCAATGCGTCAAAATCATTATCCCTCCCATACCTGCCAATTTGGTTGTTCATATTCCAGACCTGCGCGCCCCTAAAGGCCGCTAATATATTTTCAGGGCTGATATTCGCACCGCCGGTTCCAAGGTTCATTGTCGGGGAACCGTCACGGCCAATATGCAATTCCAGCAGCCCGCTGTTATACTTGCTGTCTGTAAATAAGCCTATATTCAGTAAATTTAATGTAAAATCACCTCCAAAGGCAAAATTAATTCCTTCGCCGGCAAGGGAACCGGCCAGGCCGTTCAGCCTTGCAATGTCTTCCCTGTTTAATCCGGAAAAGCCCACAACTTTTTCTCCAACGGTTCCGGTGTTAATAGCCTGGAATGCCCCGGTAGTAAAGGCTCCCCCCATGGAAGACAGTGTGTTTATCAGCAGACCTTTTCCGCTGTCGCTCTGCACCGAGTAGCTCCAGCCTCCTTCACGGCTGTAATTAATTCCGCCTATGGCATTGGTTAGCAATCCGGTGGTAAAGGTCTGCACACCGGCCATTGTAGTCTGAACAGCCACTGTAGCCGCAGCAGAACCTGCTGCCGTGCCAACAGCCGCGCTTGTAAGCCCCTGGCCGGCAATAAAGCCGGCGTTTCCTACACCGCCAAAAACCCCCGAACCAACGCTGCTGACTGTATTTATCAAAGTTGTCTTTCCAAAACTAAAACCCGCTTCACCAAATGTCTTATGGCCATAACCCACATCAAGAGCATTGAAAACCAGTTCGCTGGTGGAAGTAATGCCGACATTAAGAGCCATTAATCCAACCAGGCCCAGAGTACTTGCCCCCGCGGTGAACGGCGCCGCCACTATCGAAACAACTGCGGCCGCAACCGTACCGGCTATTTGCAGCGCTGTACGAAGGCTGGGCGCCTCAAATGAGCTGCCGCTGTCGTCCCACATGCGTTTTTCCCATGTGGCCGTGTAAATTTCGGCGCTTCCCTTCCCGTCGATTACTGCCCAATATATGAACTGGGTCATTAGGCGCCCCAGCTCTCCGCTGCCCTGATCATGGAACATTGTATTTTTGTTATTTCCATTCAGATCACCGGGCTTTACTGCCGGTCTATATCCGATATGAGCGCCGAATTTTCCCGGAAAAAGATCGCGCTCCTCTAGATCAATCAATACTTCCTCATACATTGATTCCCTGGTATTGCCGGAACGTTTGTAAATTATTCCCTGTTTGATTATTTTTTCGGGGCCAGAATTATTTCCGAATATTTCTTTTGCAATGGATTCCAGTTCCTGATAGACACTTTCCATTATGCTCCTGAGAGCCAGAGTGTCCAGGCTTGCCAGGTATTTTTCATCAAGGTTTACCTTGAGTTCTACCGGATCCATCCGGTAATCAGAATATCCTGCAATGGTTTTTCTTTCTGTGATTACAGGTTCAAAAAGGGTAGAACCCATTATTATATCTTTCACATAATTATTTCCGCTCCTTCTCCAAAGCCCCTTAAAGATAAAAGTATCGTCCATGCTTTCACGAAAATCATTGTTTGCGGAATCCACGCTGGAGACAAGGTTTTTAACAGCCTCTTCGGCTATATTACGGGTAACTAAAGCAAGTTTTGCGGATTCCTGGGCAGCCAGCTGTGAATTGGTTTTTCGGGCCAAATCTCCGGCAGCCGCCCTGGCAAGAGATGCGTCCCATGACGATAAGCCGCCAATACCCCTCCTGACCGCGATGGATCCGGTTTCGGAAATTGCGTTAATTGAAGCAAATGCACTAGTCATATTGCGGATTCCGGAACTGTTCAGCAGTTCCGCCAGAAGATCATCCGCATCAACTTCAATATCACGAAGACCAAACGGTTCCCTGGTTTCTATTGATCTCGCCATTCGTTCCGCCTCAGCGCCGACAAGAGACAGAAAGGCGGAGGATGCCGCGTTATCTGCCGCATTGCCAACCATTTCCAGCCATTTCTTTTTATCTTCCAGCCCGGCCAGATAAGTTTCCGTCCACTCAGCGCTTACCCGGTTGTATTCGTTTACGAAATTTTCATTCCATTGCCTATGAGCCTCTGTTATTTTCTGAACGCCGTTATCCCAGTCATTTCTGCCATTTTCCACAAGCCGTTTCGCAAGCATCTGCCACTCAATATATTTTTCAGCTATGTCCATGCGCTGCAGATTCCATTCGTTATCTCTGCCGGCAAGTTCCGCCGCATAACGACTGTGGAGCGTCCTTGCAACTACGGCAACCAAATCTTCCCCAAGAGCCTGAAACTCCGTATAATAACTTGAGTGGGAATTTAAATAACTGCCCAGATCCCTTATCATTGTGTTTCCTAAATTTTCAAGATGATTTTTCCATGCTGCGGAGTTTTTTCCGTAAGCATTTTCTGCGGCAGCCTCTAGAGTATCTATGCTTATTTCATCGGAAAAATAAGCTTCCTGCGCCAGGCGAAAATCAATTTCCGCCTTCTTGCGTGATTGTTCATCAGCAATCCAAAAATATTCCAGAGCCTGCCTGCTTAATACCTCGGTATTCCCTGCCCAGCCAAGCAGATCGGCAATTGCAGCCGGGACACTGGTATATGCCCTGCCGGTTTCCACAAGCATTTTTTTCCAGCAACTTTCCAGAATTGTAATTTCATAATCAGAAATCGTTTTTAAACAGGAAACAGAATCTTCGATATCCTGCCATACAATCCTTTGTCCATCCGGTTGTGTCTTTTCTATTTCGTCCAGTTCTGCGCAGGACCTGGTATATTCAGAAGCATACAATGATATTTGCCTTAAATTTTCAGCTAATCCAAGTTTCCATGTTTCTACAATTTTCTTTGTTTCATTAAGAACAGTATTTATTCGATTCATTGTTGTCTTGTTTATATCCCTCATTTCTTTCCATATCCCAAGACCGCCGAGCTTCAATGGATCATTACATATTTTATCTGCTTTTTTATAATATTCCCTTACAAAATTGTATCCCTTCTGATAAACATCAAGCGTATGTATCATCGAAAACCCGCCTGCATAATTGTTGAACCTGCCGGACAATGTCAGAATAATATAAAATTCAAGATCGGCTTTTTCCTGTTCGCTTAAACCTTCCCAGGCATTTTTCAGCATGGCTTGCGGGTTTCTTAGGGAGTTATAAAATGAACTGTTGTTATGAGCGGCAGACCTGACTGTTTCGGTTCTATCAACCGGTGAATATTTGAAAGACAGTCTACCTAAGCTGCCGCCATCGGCCAGTTCTCCGGCTCCTGTATAATAACCTGACAAAAACTTTAAATTTCCGTTTGCGGCAATCATGGAAGATATCAGATAATCCCTTGCAAGCCCCCATTGATTAAATTTTTCCGCATTCATGAAATAGCCGGTCATTCTCTGGCTTAAACTTCTGACAGATTCTTCAAATTGACTTACAATGTGCTTTTCGCCGGAGACAACATAAGATGATGTAAAATAATCATTTAAAAGTTTTGATTTGGAATCATTTACTCCTGTTAGAGTCATCTCGTCTCTGGAAAATGCCAATTGACCGTTTTTTACGGTAATAATATCTTTAACTGACCACTGCGATTGGTCCGCCGAAGAATTATACCCGTCATAGTCGTGTTGAAATGTCCATTGCCCGAGAGTTGCAAGCACTGAATTATACTGTGAGTAAATATCATTATTTTTTATTGCTTCTTCCCCTATCAACGACTGAAGAGCGTCATAGGTTTTTGCAATTACCAGCTTATTGTTAAACCACTGTTCGTAATTAAGGTACAGCGCCTGATATTCAGGATTATCATATTGACGCCGTTCTTCATTGTCATATATGTCTGACAAAACAGTTAATACCATTTGCGCTCTGGCAAGCCTATCTTTACTGTTCAGAAGATCGATATTACCCGCATCTAGATATGCTGTGCTTGCCCATCTTCGAATTGCATCCTGTTTTTCATATTCAAAGCGCAGCCTTTCCGTATTATTGTAAGCATACTTTAGTCTGCCGTATTGATTGTCATACAGGCTGCCAATTTTAACAAATTCTTCAGCCTCTGCCAGATAATCATCCCATAGCGCGTAAAAAATATTTTCCTGGATTCCAAGCGCCTCATAATGTTTTTCCGCCTCAACCGTTAAATCGATAGATGGTATTTTTGAATAATCATAAGCCCTGCCAAGACGGGCAAGTTCAGTTCTCTGAAAATCCAGGCTCGAAAAACCGTGCTCTATCTTTAAATTTTCGTTATGATACAAACCGTAAAGTATTTCTGAATTGGCCGTTACTATGTCATTATTTATTTGAGAGTACATGGCCAAGGCGATATTCATTCGGCCGGTAGAAAATACTGCCTTTTCCAGGGCATCAAGCATTACACCCTCATTCCATGAAGAAACACCAGAAGCCGCGGAATCAATACTGTTAATATAAAAACCAGATAAGAACCGGCGCCAATGTTTCTCATAACCTGCGTTATCCGATTCTTTGGAAATTTTTTCCAAGACCACGGCAATCTGATATTTATAAGCGAGCAATATATTTTCGTTTTTAAGTGTTAAATAATCGTATTCTATTTTATCCATCGACAAATCATCGATATATCGCATAGAATTGATGTTCTCGTAAAATAAATTGTACCGGCCCTCCATATTATCCAATTCAGATTCAAAATATGATGAATGTTCCAAAGGCTGCCTTCCCAAATACACCGCATAAGCTGCAATATAATCGATTAAATATGTTTTCCAGATATCCAGTTCATATTCCAGCCATTCCGGTACAAAAAGAAAACACTGTTCAAAATTCCGCAGGAATTCCGCTGCATTATTGAGAAAATTCCCGGATTGCCCGAATATTTTTGCGCAAATTCTATCGGCGTCAGGCAGGTATTCTCCATTCAGTGCCAGGCCATATTCGGAAAAAAACCTTTCCAGCGACACAAGCGTGTTCTGCCACAGTTCCCACGCTGTAAATGAACCAAACAAAGCGTATTCACTGTACAATTCCAGCAAGCCAAGGGAGAAATTAAATTCATTTATTAATTCAGCAACAATATTTTCCGTTCCGGTAAAGGAAGATTCTCCTGAGATGAACCGGTAAATAATTTCATTTTCATCGTCGTTATAAGAATAAAACCCTTCTCCGTGGTTGAGCCTGTCTCGAAAAGCTATTAACACTTCAAGAAGCTCTGCGGCGGTAATATCATCAACAAGACAGCTTTCAGACAAAAGCTCCGAAATGCTTTCCGGCTCTGAATCTCCATAAAGAAAAAAATCAAGGGCATCAATCTCAAGGGCAAGCCGGGTTTCTATCAGGATAGAATAACTGTTTTTATAATCGGCAATAAGCTGCTCCCCTAATTTTTCACCATACAGGGACCTTGCCAATTCATAAGTGTGGGCAATACCTTTCACACCAGAATACCAATCCGCACTACTGTAAGAAGAATTCGGGGACCTTAGATAGCCGTCAAATGTATCAGAAAATAAATTAATACCGGCAAGACGAATTCTTAAGCTAACCTCTGATTCAAGTCCGGCAAGAACTCTTTCTTTAAGTTCATATAAAGATAATGCATCAACGCCGACACCTTCGTTCTTTCCATTAACAAGATCAAAAAGGGCAATTTGGGCATTTTCAATCCGCCAGGCTCTCTCCATATTCATGCCATAATTCAGGGCTGCACTATAGACTGAAGCGCCGCCATTTGGAGACAGCAGTCTGTATTCCGTAACAAGAAAATTATACTTTGCATCTAATTCCAGCCGCAGCTGATCCTCACGATCGGTAATGGAAGCGGCAATAATAGCGGAATAATCGGAATTCATTTTATTTAACTTTTCTTCAGCATACTTTAACTCAGCGTTTAAACTGTCCAGCTTTTTTTGCATGTTTTTCATGTCTTCGCCGGCTTCGGCTAACAGGTTTAACTCTGTCTCATACCTCTCCAGTGACTCGTTGTAGGCGGTTTTGGCGTTTTCCCAGGCCTGTATTCCTTCCGCCTCTGTAACTCTTCCGGCGCTCAGATCCTTCGCATAGGCGGATACCGCTTCTGCAATGTATGTCTTTCGTTCCCAGTACAGCACGAGCGCTTTTGCCCTGATTAGCTCCAGCTGGTACTCATCGAGACAAAAATCTTCGCTTGATGCATTAGGCGAAATAATATCTTTCAGCGCTCCGGTTCCCATTAACTCACTGAAATCTTCAATAATTATTTCTCTTGTTTCTGTTGCTCTGGCCATGTACGAAAGATATAACTCATATAATTTGGTTATTTCCGAAATATTATTAAAACGGGCGCGATCAAAAAGGCCCAATGAACCATTACCCTCTGCAAATTCAAATTCCGCATCTGTTACTGTTTTTCCGGCAACGATATCTTCAATAATGTCCTGAATTTGAATTAAGTATATTTGGGCAGCAATAAATCTGTTATACAAATTATTGTAGTTTACTGTAGCGAAAGCTTTTTCCGCCGGATCCCTTGTTGTTATTATAATATAATTTAATGCTTCCAGCTGTTCAACATAATCGTCATATCCAATCCACCTTTTTTCATTGGTTTCTGCCTTTATCCAAAAATTCAGTCTTTCACCGGCAAGCCATTGGGAAAAACGGGCCTCCGATGGATCCGGCGGATCACCGTACGCAATCTGTTTCTGCCAAAACAGAATGTTATCCCTGATAGTCAAAGCCGCAGAGCCGCTGGTCAGGTACATATCGACCAGGGCCTTGGCTTTTGCGGCCCCGCTTCCAATCCGCATTGCCATGTTATATTCAAATTCGGCCCTTGCGGCAGTAATCGCCTTCTCCAGATTTTCTGAAATATTCATGAACAACGCTTCACCGGACTCGAATAACTCTTTTGCTTTTAATTCCCACTTCCTGCGCTCTTCCTCCAACTGATGATAAGCCGCAAGCCAGACATCTTCTCCCTCGGAGAAAAGTCTGAGCGACTCCTGCTCCCACTCGATTCTCCTGATAAAAAATCTTTCTTCCGCATCTTCCCAGGCCCGCAGCCCCCTGTCAAACTGTTCCTGATACATTCGCAGCCATTCTTCGCCCAAAAAAGCCAGATCCCCGGTGCCGGCGGAAGCTTCCTCAATTTTTGTGTTTAAATCATTAATTCCCCTTATACATACTTCTTCAGCTTCACTTATCAGCCTTTCGGTAACGATCCTTGCCGCCTCCTCATCGCTTTTATTGCGCAGACTCCATACATCTCTTGTCCGCCGGCTGATAAACAGGCGCTCTTCCCTTGCGGCAATGTTTTCAAATTCCCTCTTAACAAAATTTTTTAAGGTTGAGCCGGTTCCAAGAATCACCGAATTCATGCTTTGGCGCAGTTCAGCCGGCATATAAGCCAGCAGTTCCGGATAAAGAGCGGTTAACGCGTCATTAAAAAAAGCACTTTCCGAATTAATATGGTTCGCCGCATCGTTTTTCCATTTTTCCAAATCAAATATAAACGCACTCTCGTGTGGCCGTATTACAAGGGGATCTCCTGTCTTATCCTCCAGAATAATATTTCCAGCCGTATCCAAATGCCATGTGTACTGTTTTTGAGTATCGCCTAACAGTCCTGATATTCCGGTCATGGCATTTTCGACAGCTTCGCCGAAAAAACGGCCGGCGAGCCATTCAGAAAAACGCTCTTCGAGTTCTTCGCCGCTCCACTTTTCTATTTTTGCCCTTGCCCCCTGGAGAAGAAAAGGATTGTCATATAAAGACGAAGCAAATAATTCCCAGGCGCAAATTGCCATATTAATACCCTGCTTCGCTTCCGCAAGCCAGCGATCCGGACTCAGTTCCCTGTCGGCTCTGCTAAAGTGATAATCAAAGACCGTTCTGTCAAAACCCCGGACATCATAAAGGGAATCTGAAGTTTTTGAAGACGGCGAAGGAGCCGGAAATGCCTGGGTAAACCCATTTACCGGAAGCATACCAACTGCCAAAATAACCGTCAAAACGGCGGCTGTAATTTTATCGAAATAGAAATTTTTCATATTAAACATTCCGAAAATAATTTTTTCTTCCGCACAAGCGGAATATTTTTTTGTAAAACAGGTTTTAAGTATTTCCTTAGCATCAAAGAAAACGCGGGAACAATGCTAATTGCGCAAAAACATGAGCTTGCTACACCAAGCGCCCCCACCAACGAAAGGGTTCTTATCAGTGTGTTGGAATCTTCACTAAGGAACAGGAAGGGCAGCGCTCCGGCAATTGTTGTACCGGTTGTAGCCAACAGGGCGGGCATTTTCTGGCGAATAACGCGATAAAAACCCACGCAGACTTCAGAATTGTCCTGGCAAACCACCGACCTTATTCCGTCGATGCAAAGCACCGCGGCGTTAACTGTCATGCCGCTGACGGCAATAAAGGCGCAGGCCGCTGGAAGACTGAAGGCTCCGCCTGTCAGAACAATGCAGATGCCCGGAACCGCAAGCGAGGGCGGAATCGCGGAAAGCACGATTAGCGGAACAACAAACGATTCGTTAATTGCTGCAATAACCATATAGCAAAAAACAACAGCCAACACAAGTGAAAGGACAGTTCCTGTCAATGCCTCTGCCTGGCTGATTGCCTGCTGGTCGAATACAATAGAGTATCCGGGTGGCAGTTCCAGGTATTTATAAAGATCGCCAAGAGATTGTTTTACACGCCTGGGATCCATTGGAGATGTGGTTACGGTAATGGAAGCTGTCCGGCGTCGGTCGACCCTCCTAATGCTCGCGCTTTCAACTTCTTCCCTTGTTTTCATCAGTGTTTTAATCTGATATGCGGCATTGGTTTCGCTGTTTGCATTAAAAACAAGAGAGCCAAGAGCATCATCTCTTGTTTGCATGCGCATAACGCCGGCCATTTTATCAAAATAATCGCAGCCGCCTGTTCTAAGGCGGACATCAACTTCACCTTCAGAATTCACCCTTTTATATACAACAGGCCCATGCACGCCCATGCGAAGATTGCCGGCAGCACTGGAAAAAACAATCCCCGCCGCCGCTAACATTTCCCGATCGGGCGAAAGAAGCAGCTTTTTACTTCCGCTCTTAAAGTTAAGAACCTGCCCCCGAATCAGCTTTAGGCCGGTGCTGAGGTGCGCGAGTTCTTCTGCAAGCTCTCTGCATTTTTGCTCCTCGTCCCCTGAAACCCTGATCTCCCAGTGCCGGTCTTTTGCGGAATTTTCGGGAAAAAATATAAAGCCGTCAAAAACGGGAATACTTCCGGCGAGTTCACGGACATCATGCGCCTTTAAGATCCTGGGATCGAAGGATATTAAAACTGATCCCGAGCCTGTCCTTGCGCTGGTTTCAACATTTTTAATTCCTTTTTGGGCTGCCAGTCTACCACCGTAATCCGCAAGTATGCGATCCGCTTCTTCGGCAAGCAGGCCTCCTTCAAATTCAACCTGGGCATAGACCGAGTTTCCGGAACCATAGCTGCCGGTATCCACACCTTTAACGAAAAACATAACTACCGCCGAAGCGGCAAGCAAAAATGCAGAAAGCAATACCCGTATCGGATAACGCACGCACAGCCTGATTTCTGCAGCTATAAATCTGCATAAAATTCTTAAAAAGCGCCGGTAAACACGGCCGGACAACCGGGTATTTTGCTTTGATATGCAGTAACTTGATTTAGCGGAGCCCATGCCCCAGAGAAGCAATGGGGGCAGAAGAGTAAGACTAATTACAAGGGCCGTTAGTGTAACCGCCGCAATGGCAAAAGCGATTACTCCTGTTCCGTCAATTGCCGATAGCGGAAGCAGAACGATTACAGTGGTCATTGCCCCTGCGATCAGTGGAGAGCGCAGTTCAGCAAGACAGCCGGACGCATCCCGGTAAGACCTGCACTTGCGCAGTTTTTCGGTGCAGAGTATTACCGAATCAACTGCCGTGCCGACTCCGGCTGCTATTCCCGCCAGTACCAAACGATTTGCAGGAAAGCCGCAGATTGACAACAGGGCAGTTGATATAAGGCAAATTGACGGAACGATCAGGGCGCAGAAAAAACCGGCATGGTTAAACGCAAGAGCCGTGTTACCCGCTTTTTTTCTGTTAAGGAAAAAACTGATCATGGCTACAAGAAATGCGCCCAACAGTGCGGCGTTAAAGACCGAACGGAACGCAGCCGCTTCCTCGGCTCCCAAATCGGAAAGAACAATGAATTCTACGCCGGTGGGCAGGGCGGCAAGTTCTTTTTTTATGTTTTTAGAAAGCCTGCGCAAGTCCGCGTCATGGTTTCCCATAATGGAAATTACAACGGCCTTTTTTCCATTTAACCTGGAAAGAGTTTCCGGCATTCTTTCCTGCTCGGCTATCATGGCAATTTCTGAAAGCGCCGCCGCCCTTCCCCCTCCCAGCGGAATCAGCGCTTTGGCAAGGCCGTCAAAGGATGCAAATGTATCATAACGCCCGTCTACTGTAACGATTATTTCCCTGCCCTGCCGCACAAGGACTCCGCCCGAAAACAGCGCATCGTTCATAGCCAGCGCAGCGGCTACAGCGGCCTGGTCAAGCCCCAGCGCGGCAAGTTTTTCCTGATCCAGAATTATTTCTATTTCCTTTAGGCCTGTTCCCGATACAAAAACCTCGCCTGCTCCTTCAATGCTTTCGAGTCTTGGCTTTATTATCCTTTCCATTACCCTGGCAGCATTGCTGTCATCATCGCCATCCTGAAATAGCACTGCGGCAGACCAGACCGGAATTCTGGAATTACCTGAACTTAAGATTTCCGGCCGCTGCACGGAAGAAGGCAGGGATTCATATACCCTTTGGACGGCGTCACGGACAGCTTCATATCTTCCTCTTCCCCTCTTATCAAAGCGGATAAAAACCCTGGAATTATTGTTTTCGCTGGAACTCTGAACAGTCTGCACACCGGCAATTGCCGAAAGCGAATCTTCCAGGGGAATGCTGATGCTCCGCTCAATTTCAGCGGCATTAAGCCCGTAATGTTTTATTTTTACAACAAAAGAACTTCCGGCGTTATAATCAGTTTTTTCACCGGAAGCAATAATGACGCATAACGATACGGAACAAATGCCGGCCAGAATGCAAAGGCTCATTTTTTTTCTGCCAAGCCAGGAAGAAAAATGCGTCATCTGCTCCCTCCTGGGAAATTTTCGCCCTTACGGAATCTCCATTTAAAAAACCGTATTAAAACCGGCGGAATAACAAAAAGACTAAGGATAGTCGATGCGGCAAGCCCTCCCATCATTGCCGCCGCCATTGATTTCTGTGAATTCATAAGCGGCCTTATGACCAGCGGCAACAATGCGAAAACCGTGGTTAACGCCGTAATCAGTACCGCGCGCAGTCTTTCACAGGCGCCGGTGTATACGGCGCCGGATACCGGAACGCCCTGGTTTATTTTTTCTTCGCTTATTTCAAAAAGAACCAGGCTGTTATTCACTACCAGGCCGAAAAGCGCGGCCAGCCCCATAACAGCGCCGGAATCAACTCCGGCGCCGGATATTAAAAGAGCGGGGCCCGCGCCGGAAAGGGAAAGCGGAATACTCATCATAAGAATTACCGGCAGTAAGAAAGATTCAAACTGGGCGCCCATCGCCATGTAAAGAAGGATAAGTACCAAAAGCACAAAAACAATCAGTGAGTTACGGTAAAGGCTGAAAACCGATTCATCAGCTCCGGAAAACCATGAATGGCGGGAGGTAATTTCCTTTATTAACTTTACGGCTGTTTTTCCTGCCGCTGCGGCAATATCCATATAGACAACGTCGCTGCGATCAAGGCGGGCAAGGGCTGCCTCGGTTTCCCTGCGCTCTACCCTGCCTACCGATCCGAGAAAGACTGTTTTTCCCTCCGGTGTTTTCAGCGGAATATTTTCCAGAAAACTTATCTCTTCGGCCGAGTTGTCCGCACCTGCCCCTGTTACACGCACATCAAGCGGCCTGCCTTCAATCTCCAGAGTAACAGCCACGACTCCTTCATTCAGGGTATAAAGGGTTTCCGCTATGTTAATGGCGGGCAGGGCAAGATAGGCTGCCGCTTCCCTGTTTGGATACATTCTAAGCTCGGGTCTTTGGCCGCCGGACTTTATTAACGCAGGAACCGCCGCAGTGTTAAAAAAATTTTCCACAAGCGCACAGCGATCCAGCGCCTCTTCCCTGTCTTTTCCGCTGACAACAAAACTGTTATGTGAAGACAATCCCAATAAGACTTCAGTTCTATCCCTGGGCAGATGCACATAATAGCTGAATTCACGATCAAAAAACTGTTCGAGCGCTGAATTTATCTGTGTTACGGCTTCTGCCGGCCTGGCTCCTCTCTTCAAAGTACAGCTTAAAATAAGCTCCTCCCTCCTATAGTCAATTTCCGCCCTGCGGCCGACATCTTCATTTTCCGCGCCGGCCCTTCCGAAAACTGTTTCCACCATTGGCAGCCCTGATACAATACGGGATATTTCCGTTCCTGCGTTACTCATCGCTTCCGGCAGAGTTCCCGAAGGGAAAACAGCGGAAATCCGCACTTCTTCTGCTTCGTCCGCCCTGATAAATGTTACAGGCTGCAGCAAAAGTATCAGGGCGCCAATGGCGCTGGCTAGGGCAGCAACAGTAAAAATTTTTACCGGCCGGCGCAAAGAGTGAATAAGGATACTGCGGTATTTTTTTTCAGGATTGATATTGTTAAGCATTGATAGATATTTTAATTTGATTGGTTTTTGAATATTAGCTGTCATTCCATATTTAAAAAACATACGGTACAGTGAGGGCAGACAGAACTGGGCATAAAGCCAGCCTGTAAAAACCGACACAACAAGGGTAATTGCAATATCACCGAACAGGCTGCCCAATGGACCGGGAAGAAAAATAATCGGCGCAAAAACCAGAATTGTAGTCATGGTAGATGCAAAACTGGATCCGGCAATTGTAGCGGTTATTTTGCTTATTTCCTGCGGTTCGGGCCTATTGTTTTTATTATCAAAAGAGCTGCAGAGCAAGTCCAATACAATTACGCTGACATCGGAAACAAGCCCAATGCCAAGGGCAAGGCCCCCCAGGCTCATGCCGTTGAGAGACTTCCCAAGAATAAAAAGAACGCAAATACCGGCGGCGGCGGACACGGGAATAGAAAAAGCCACAAGCAGACTGTACAGAACACGGCGAATAAAGATAATCAATACAAATATAACCGCCGCCGCACCCAGGCCGGCAGAGATTAAAAGGCCTTTAATGCCGGCTGTCAGGGAAGGTGTAGAATCGTAAACCAGTTGAACATCAGCGTCTCTGGAAAAAAGCGAGTTACTTTCCTTAACAACTTTTTGTATTTCTCTGGAAAGCCGAACCGGATCTGCGCCGGGTCTGCGGTATATTTCCAGAGCGGCCGCCTCGATGCCGTTATGCACAAAAATACTGTCTCTGCGGCCGGCGGCAGTTATGAACGAACCCGCATCACCTGCCTTTAATGTCCCGGCGCCCAGCGGGAGGATCATTGAACGAAGTTCAGAAACCGAATCCGGCCTGCCGGAACTGACAACTATCAATTCGGTTTTTCCTTCGCGTGCAGTTCCGGCAGGAATGTCGGCAGCTTCCTGAGAAAGCAGCCTGGTAAACTCCTGCGGACTTAAGCCCAGAGCGGCAAGTCTGGAAACATCAAGCTGAAGCTGTTCCTCGGCAACTTCACCTCCGACAAGAATTACCGAGGAGGCCCCGTCTATTCTTCTAAGCCTTGTCCTTAGTTCATATTCAGCAAGGTTCCTTGCAAAACTTCCGCCATTGTTACGCGAATATACCGACACAATGGCATGGGGTTCATTGTTTGCTTCTGCGGAAGTTACAATTGGCTTGTGAACACCTTCCGGAAGTCCCGGATAAACAGCGTCGATTGCCTCACGAACAAGGACGGCCGCAGTCATTGGATCCGTTCCCCAGCGGAAGTCCATGCTGATAAGGGAATAATTATCACGCGAAATACTGCGTATCCGCTGCAGTCCCTTAACGGGAGACAGTGCATCTTCCACGGGAATGGTTACCAGGGCTCTAATGTCGCCTGCCGCCATGCCGGAATAAACTGTTTCCACGTTTACCCGTGGAACAGAAAATTCGGGCAATTTATCCAGAGGAAGTTTTGAAACAGAAAAACCTGCAGCTATAAGCAGAGCAGATAAAATCATGATTACTGTTACCGGACGGCGGACAAAAAGGTTGATCAATCCATGCATAATTTTCCTACTTTAAAAGGGAAACAATAAATGTTTTTTCATTTTTATTTCCATAACTGTCTTTTAATCCGGATTGGATATGGAAGTTAACAACTCCGAAATTCGTTGAATTGACAAGAATTCCCGTTAGTTCAATGCGCACAAGATTCTGCCATTCACCTGCCGGCTGAGAAACAGAAAAACCGCCGGTCTTTACCTGGCGAGGTGAAAAGGCAAGAACATTGTTGCTTGTGTCGATGCGGAACAATTCCATGAATGAAAACTGATCAATGGAAGCTCCCGGCGCCGTAAAAAAATAAAACTCAATCCAGGTTCTGACCTCTTCGCCGGAAGGAAAATTATTTACTCCATCTGCCACGGGAAGGTGTTCAAAAAGTGAATTAACATCAAAACTTACAAGATCAGGATCTGTTAAACTGCCCGGTGCCATTGGAAGCCTTATCCCCGCAAGTACCGGCGGCATTGACTGGCTGCCATTTGCATAAATTCTAAAGACGTATTCATCCTCGCTCTCATTGCCGGCAAAATCCTTAACTCCCTCTTTAAGTCTGATCGTAAAGCGGCTTTCATAAACCGGTATTGTTTCGAAGCTGAATATAAAATCCTTATTGAAAAGCGGCGCTGTATCCATGACAAGTCCCGCCGCCCCTTCTGCGCTCAGGCAGCTGTTCACCGAGAGGCTGTCTACCGGCTTTGAGAACTTTAAAAGAAGCCGATCGTTCTTTTCCCAGCCCCTGTTTTCGATCAACGTTCCGCTGCCGCCCAGGATGCCGGCAGTTCCGGCTTCCAGAAGTACGGAAGAATTGCCGCTGGTTAGGCGCCATGCTTCAACAAGAACAGGATCCTCGTGGTCGGTACCGGTAACAAATGTGCTTATAAAATCCTTTCCCATGGACATTCCGTAAATTTCAGCCAATGATGCAGAAACATGCAGCTCATGGCGCCTATGCTGTGCCCAGGGTTCAAAAGGAGTAAAAATTGCCCTATGCCCGCCGTCTTCCAGCCGCCATGAGCCGTTTTTCGCCGGAACAAATGAAACATTGTCGTATAACGAGCCGTGAGAAACAGGAACTGAAAAAATCAGGTTCACCTCTACCCTTGTATCATCTATTTCTTCGTTCATTCCGGGATAAAATGAAACCAAAAACGGGCGAAGCGATGCAGGCCGGGTAGTGAAACAGCCGGTAAAGCCCTTATCCATGGACAGGCCCGCGGTGCTTTTTGCCTCGGCAGAAAGGGTTAAAATAAAATCACGGTTTTTTTCCAGCGGCGCCAGTGGAATAAATAGCATCTTTTTTCCTTCCCAGAGAAAAACCCCTTTTACACTGCCGTTATCTTCGCTCATGGAAAAATGACGCTCAACACTCTGTCGGTCAGGCTCGTGGGAAAAACTCAGTGACACCGCAATCTCGTGCGGATCAGCATGATAATGCTCACCGGGGCTCCATCTTAAAACCTCGAAAGGAGAAGATCTTAGTATATCGCAGGAGCTGAAATATAAAGGAATAAACAACAGAATAAAAACCATTATGATTTTTATATCCGTATCTCTAACAGAGCAGTTATTCATCACGGGATTCATTTTATTGCCTCCAAAAAAAGAAATTGATCTTCCCTTAAATACATTCCCTGTCCGTTTTCTATTCCTCCCTTCCCGCCGGGAATAAGCAGCTTGTAATAATTGGGTTCGCCGCTGCTTCCCGCCCTAAGGCCCTCCCATGTCATGCGCAAACGATCGCTGGAAATCCAGTTGGCCGAACGCAGGGCAATGGGAGGCAGATTTTTCGGGAAAAAGGGAAAAAGAAAAATCTTTAACGCGGCATTCTGTTTTTCTTCATTACCGAAGGGTGCCGAAAAACGAATGGTAAACGAAAACTCTCCGAATGCCGGATCGACCGGAACTTCCAGGGCGCCCATATCGCCGCTTGGACCAAAATTCATAAGTGAGGGAGCATTGTCAGCGTTAAACGATAGAATTTTCAAAAATGGAATATCGGGAATAAAACTGATTCTGTAGTCTTCTCCGATTTTCAGGCCCTCGCTGTCTTTTGTATCTCCTGAAACAACAAGGGTATATGCCGTTTCTGGTTCGGGATTGCGGTTAAATATATAAATAATTGTTTTTTCAGATAACAATTCCGTTCTTCCGGTAATGGAAGGCTCGAAACGCATTGAACGCAGAACATTCTCGTCCATTACCTTGTTAAACTCAACGGCAATGGCCTGTCCGGAACCCAGCCCTGTTGATAATTCTGCTCCGGTGGGAAGCCAGCGCCCCATGGAATTCAGTACCGGAAACGCTCTGGTTACCTGCGGCATCACCTGATCCAGATTTGTTACAAACCGGGAAGAAATTGCCCCGGGCAGCGGAACTCCGTCCCTGCTTTTGGCGCTTTCTTTAAGAGTCCAGCGGTACGTAGTCCATGCGATAAGGTTCTTTTCCGGAATAACACGCAGATGTGTATCGTCTAACAGCCACTCGAATGTTTTGTTTCCCATTCCGTCGACAGTCAGGGCTGTCTCGACACTGAGCCTTTCCATGGGGCTGGAAAACCTGAATTCCATAACTGTGTCCGTTGTTCCCACTGAAGCGTCTTCGCCCGGGCTAAACCATTCCAGCAGCGGCGGCGGACTTTTATTGACTGCGAAAAACGGGACAAAGCGCTCTACCCGCAGCTCCCTCCCGTCCGTCGAGCGGACTATTCCGGAAAGGCTCAGTGTATATCTGGCACCGGCAGTCCACCCCTGCACAGGTACGAAGTAAAGATCGTTCCCCTTCCAGTAACGATCTCCGTTTACCACTCCTGCATCGGAGCTGATTTGCATAATCCCTTCGGTGTCATGCTTTCTCATTCCGGTATTAAAGGAAAGCATCACAGGGGTGTAAGCGTCCGGAAGCAGAGACTCGTAATCACAGGGATCAGTCCGGATTTCTATGGGGCGTAAATCCGCAAATCCGCAGGATACCGCTATGACGCATAACAGCACAAGAGACACATTATTCAGCCAGCGCCACATAAGCACCCTCCCGCAGATCAGATTCCGGCCGTAAAATAACAATTTCACCGGCATTAAGGCCGGAAATAATTTCTCTCTCTTCGCCGGTAACAGGCCCCAGTTTTACTGCCCGCTGCCCGGCAACACTGCCATTAACAACAAAAACACTGCCTTCATCGTTTTTTTTGTTAAAAACCGCAGATTCGTGAATAAAAACCGCCGGGCGCGGCGGGCCAAGTGTTACAGAACTGCGCGCGAACATTCCCGGCTTTAGCCTGTTACCGGCGGAAGTGCCGCCTCCATTACCGGAATCATTGAGCAGCACCCGCACAAGAAAACTTAAACTTTGGGTATCCGCCTGCGGATAAACCAGGTCCACAACGCCTTCCCTTACTTCGCCCGTTCCGTCGATTTTTACGAAAGCCGCCATTCCCTTTTCTATTCTGATTGCGTCTTTTTCGCGTACCGGAAAAAACGCATAAAGGGAAGCCGTGTCCATAAGACTGAAAATTTTATCCCCGGGTTTGACTCGTTCGCCCTCTTCCAAATAGCGCGCTCCCACAATGCCCGAAGCCGGAGCTCTTACATTTAAGTCTTCCAGTGCAATTCTGACGGAAGAAAGTTCTTTCTCTGCTGCTTCAAACCGGGCGATGGACGCATTTAGTTCCGCAGTAAGACTCAGTGTCATCAGCGAGACAAGCGCACTGCGGCGCTCATTTTCGTCTAACGGAACGGGAATTCCCGCGCTCAACAAGTCCTGGTCGCGGCAGCCAATCATGCGGATACACAGCTCCTTTTCCATTATCAGAATTTGTTCCCACTCCATATCCAGGTTAAAGCGGCTGACAAGAATTGCTTCGGTGTTAATCCCTCCGGCATTGTAAAGCGTCTCCTGATTCAAAAACTTGCGTTTATCTTCTTCCCACTTTCTCTTAATAAGAAGCAGTTCAGCTTCGGATTTTTCTATTGCGAGTAACTGAGCTTCGGCCATGAACTTTCCTTCTAAAAGCCTTGAACGCGCCAAATCGCAGGCAGCCTGGGCCTGGGAATAATTGTTTTCCGCCCTTTCCACCGCCAGTTTAATCTGCGGATTCTCAATCAAAAGCACCTGTGCCCCGGACCGGACATAATCACCTTCACGGAAATACAATTTACTGATAACCCCTTCTTGCGAAGAAGTAATATCAACCTTGGCCAGAAATGAAAGAGTGCCAAAACCTTCCGCTTCGTCCGGCAATTCCCGGATAACAGCAGCCGCCCCCCTTACCTTCCTGGCTTCAATTTCGCTGTGTCCCTTTTCCGCACAGGCGGAAAAGACAAGCGCCGGCAATACAAATACCCATATAAAAAAATTACGCGTCATAAATTTTCCTCCGGATAGACTGCGGCAAATGCCGCCAACTCGCCGGGCCTGAAATCCAGGATACGTTCCAGCTCCCTTGTTGTTTCAAGCAGATAAACAGCGGCTTCAACAACGGCAATCTCTTTTTGCATATATTCAATGAAGCTTTCCATAAGATTTAACCGGGTTATCTGCCCCAGACCAAGCCTCAATTCATCAATACGGCAGCGCTCGGCGGCAAGAGAAACAGCTTCAAGCGCCAGGAGCCGTTTCTGATCGGCAAGAGAACACTTTTCCACAGTCCTTACGGTCAGGCGCCCGATCTGCTCAAAAGCGGCATTGTATTTTTCCCTTTCAAGAACCAGGGCCAGCAAGGCCTGATGTTTATTGAGGCCTGCGGCAGGATCGGGCAGGGGACTGAAGCTGTTCTGAACCATAGCGGTTCTGTCGTAAGGAGGCTCCCAGCCCGCCTGGGCGCCGGCGCGGTTCTGAAACCACGGGCCGGAAAAATCGACATTGATTCCGACCGACCAGTTATAACGTGTTAGCGGATACTGCTGGCCTGTTAGTCCAAAACCGCCGGTAAGCCTGATATTGGGGAGCCATGAGTGAGAAATATATTTTAACTCGGCCTGTTTTTTAACAATAGAAAATCTGGCCTGAACTAAATCAGGATTCCGTTCTCTTGCCAAAGCGCCGGCAGCTTCAGCCATCGGAAAAACAACAGGGTGATTGATATCGACTTTTTCTTCCAGAACGGGCAGAAATTCCAGACCAAGAAGCTGTGCAAACTGTTTTTCCATTTCCTCCAGGTCCAGGCGCAGGGAAACAAGATCAATTTTTGCTTCAGAAAGGCTGATATCCGCCCTTGCAAGGTCCACAGGCAGGGCAAGCCCCAAATCAACTTCTTCGCTCAGAATCCGCCGCTGTTCACCCAGGACAACAAGAGCCTCTTCCCTTATAACCAAAATGGCCCTGGAAGAAAGCACGCTTCGATAGGCGGCAAGGGCGCTTTCGGTAATTTCCGAAGCCATTCTTTGCAGGGCGGAAGAAGCAAGCCCAAGTTCAAACCGTTCAAGGTTACGCGACATTGAAGTTCTGCCGCCGTCCCAAAGAAGCTGGTCAACGCTAATTCCGTAATTTTTAATAAAAGAGTCAGCGCCAATTTGCTGCAAACGATCGTTTTCTGATACGTCCAGGCTTATCCGGGGGAAATATGCACGCAGCCCCATTGTCCATGCCCTTTCCTTCAGTTTTTGGGAGGCATGGGCATGCCGCAGATCAGGAGATGAAGCCAGGGCAAGCTCGGCAGCCCCGGTAAAAGTAAGGGAGTAAGGCGTTTCGACTCCGTACAAGGCTACGGAAAAAAGAATTATCAGCAAGAATAAAAATACTTTAGTTCGCATTTAAGAGGCTCCTTTCGTACACAGCCAATTTTCTTGCCGCTTTGCTGATTGCCCTGGAAAGCAGGCGGCCAGTTGTATCCGATGAAGAAAAACTCCTTTCCCCCATGGCAGTAACCCTTCCGGCAGCCAGCGGCGCCTTTCTTTCCACTGGTGCAGTGTCCGGCCCGGGCGCATCACCATAAGCCCATATACGAACTTCCACAGCCAGGGATCTCTTCGTCCGCCACCCAAGACCGAATTCCCTTTCCCTTACCTGAATCTCCGCCGCATAAACAGGCGCTTCACCGGCGCTGACTACACGGCAGCCCCTTTTCCAAAAGTAAAACGGCGCAAGACCGGCGGTTTCCTTTTCCACCGAATCCCAGCCTCCGGTTCTGTCTACACTCACATTTAAAATACAAAGGGTTGTCCAGGTTTTGCCCTGCGCTTCTTCGCTGCCGGCTTTGGGAAGAAGCCATGATTGGCTTCGCGAATAATTAATTGGCAGCCCCTCACAAGAAAGCAGCAGCATTGCAAAAAAAGAAAAAAATATAATTTTGATAATGAAGTTTTTCATTACAGTGCCTCCCTGATACGTGTTTCAAGATTTATGATCGAATTAGCCAACGGAGTGTTCCATGGAAGCATTGCCCTTGCACGGCTAAGATCCTCCAGAGCATCGGCGCCCCTGCCCAACACCCACCGCATTCTGGCCCTTCCCAGCAGAATCATCGCACAGTCCGCAGAAAATTCTGCGGCTCTGTCCATCAGGAGCAGCGCTTCGGCGCCGTTTCCCATTTCGTCTGCGAGTTCCGCGGCAAGATACAATGTTCTGATATCCTGCGGATAGTCAGCTAACAGAGACTCGGTAATTTTCATCGCTGCGGCAAGGTCTCCTTTTTCACGGATAACTCTCGCAAGATACAGCCTTGCCTCGAAGGCCGAAGGCCGTTTTTTAACCGCCAGCCTGAAAGATTTTTCCGCATCATCGAGCCTGCCGGAAAAATATTCGGCCTTGCCCTTCAATACAAGAGCCGGAGGAAATTTTTCTATTCCATCAAGGACATTACAGGTTTCTGCAAAATTACCGGCGGTATAAAACTCCGAAGCGCGGATATACAGGTGTATGGTTTCCCTGTCAGCCTTGTAAGCGCAGGAAATTGAAAGCACAACGCCGGCGAAAGAAATTGCAAAGAGTGCTGTTATACGCCAATTTTCTTTTTTTGTTTTCATATCAGCCCCTGCTTATATAGGCCAGCCGTTCCGCCAGGCGCCCCCCGGAAACTTCAGCCTGCGAACCGAAAAACTCCCTGTATACCGGCGCGGCAGACAGCGCACGCAGGGCTCCCACTGCATAAACGGTGTACGGGTTGTCGGGAAGGGAAATCAGGGGAAGCAGTGAACCAAGAATTTCCGGCTGGCCCTCTCTTAGTGAGCTGGATATGATCTCCTCAATCTCAGCCTTGGTCTTAAGAGACAGCCCGTCTTCGGCTTTAAGCCCGGTGGAAGCGGCAAGTATCGCACGGCACTCACCGGCAAACGGCCCTGAAGGCGCAATACCAATACAACGCTCGGCATAATCTGCGGCAAAAGGACCGGAAAAAGCCCTTGCTCCACGATACCAGTACTCCGGAAACTGCGCATAACGTGCCCTGATAGACCGGTACGCCGCCGCAGTTCGCCTGTCGTCTCCATTGCTTTCCAGGGAGCAGACCAGGAGCATCCAGCGGCCAAATCCATCCGGTTCTTCGATATCTTCAAAAATACTGCCAAACCCCGCCAAAGCATCGGCCCACTGCCCCCTGGCAAAAGAAAGAATTGCGCCGGCAGTCAATATCACGGCATCTTCCTTTTTTTGCTCCAGCACATTCAAAAGCCCCTGTTCCAAATCTTCCTTTTGAATAATTCCAAGACCATAGGCCCATGCAAGTTCCTTGTAAGCGGCGGCGACCGCCCCTGCATAGTCCCCGATACTTTCCCGCAGACCGGATTCAGCCAAAGCCAGTCCCTGATACCAGAAGCCGGATCTTTCCAGCTCGGCGAGTTCGTCCAGCGAACGAAGCTGCTCCGAATTATCCTGCGGCGCAAAAGAGACAGCCGTTGACTGAGCCCATTCCCCGGTATTTACAGCCGCCGTTGAATGCGAAGAATCGTTTTCACTTTTACAGGCGATAATTAATAACACCGCCGCAGCAAAAACCCAACATTTTTTCTTAAACCTCATGCACAACCTCCAAAAAGTTATATGAATATATATGGCGCGCAGATGAGATATGCATTAGTGGGGCTTATCCACGACTATGGCGACTGCAAAAATATATGCCTATAACAGGCAATAGGGGGCCTGTCAGAGGGAAAAGGTAATAACGAATAGGTAAAAGATGAAAGATTAAAGAGAAAAACCGAGGTTCGAAGGCTACAAATGATGAAAACAAACAATGATTGCGGACAAGAATTACCTTTTAATTTATAATTTTTACCTTTTCTGGCATATATTTTTGCAATTACCAAAGCAGTGGAACGCTGGCGTAGGGGAGGAAATTAACAACCCTACCTTGAAGAGCCAAACCAGACACCGAATTTAGCCGTTACCTTGCGAAATACAGTTAGCAATGGTATGATTATAGGTGTGAATAAAATGAAACTGTTTCAACAGATACTGAACAGCCAAAAGAATGTAAAATACAATGACTTTATTGTTATTCTTGAAGCTTGCCGAACATTTTGTTCGGCTTGGGGTTTTACCGCACAAGGAGCGAAGGAAGTCACAGTATTTACAAGAATGAAGCAGTTGCAGAAATCATCAATATTCAGAATGTAAATGGAGAAGCAAAGCCGTATCAAATTAAGCAGTTCTTCTCGTTGGTGGAAAAATATAATTTGACAATGGAGGAAAAACAATGAAAGACTATCATATTAATATATTCTATAGCGATGATGATGAAGGATATATCGCCGATATTCCCGACTTGAAAAACTGTAGTGCGTTTGGCACAACGCCGAATGAGGCATTGCAACAAGTTTTAATCGCACAAAAACTGTGGCTTGAAGAAGCAAGAAACGCAAATGTAGATATACCGAGTCCACAATACCGCCCAGTGATTTATCAAGTAGCATAAAGCAGCCCAGGGCATACCAGTGCAGCCACCTGACCCGAATCGCGTGGCGTCTCAGCCCTTGACTGCGCCGGCGGAAACACCTCTGGTTATCTGTTTTCTGAAAATGATATAAAAGACTATCATGGGCAGCATTCCGATTGTCAGTGCGGCGAACTGTTTGCCGTAATCGGTGGCCAAAGAACCGGAGAACATCCTCATTCCAATGGGCAGGGATTTTAGGCTGTCCGAAGATACAAGAATATTGATTAACATAAACTCGTTCCATGTTCCGGTAACGGTGAGTATGGCAACCGTTGTAGCTACAGGCGCGGCCATTGGCAGGATAATGCTGCGGAAAATGCGCAGATATTTGGCGCCGTCAATCCGGGCGGATTCAAGCACCTCGTTGGGAATGCCCTTAATGTACTCGGTTGCAAGATAGACTGCCATTGGAAGCCCAATACCGATATAGGGAATAAGTACCCCCAGCCTGGTATTTATTAAACCAACTGCCGTTATCATTATAAAAAGCGGAACCATGATGCATTGAAGGGTTATCAATATGCCTATGATAAAACTGCCGTGCAGGACAGGCGTTATTCCGGAAGGAAGTTTAGCAAAAGCAAAGGCCGCCATAAAACTTAAAATGATAATGGAAAACACAGTAACCGTAGTATAAAACACACTGTTAAAAATCAGGGTGGCAAAATCGCCATCCCGCCACGCAAGGGTGTAATTTCTGTAAAACCAGGTTGTCGGAAGGGCAAGTTTGCTTGAACGCATATAATCCTGGGTTGTTTTGAACGAATTGACAAGGAGCCAGAAAATGGGATAAACGGCCAAAATGGTAAATACAATTACGGAAAAATACATGAGGGTCAAAGCATACATATTTGTCTTTCGAATATCGTTCATTTTAATCTCCCGAAGAAAAACGTTTTTCCGTAAATCGTGTAACGCCAATGAGTATAAAGCAGATAATAACCATCACCGTTGATATGGCATTGGCCACCGGATAATTGGGCGCCTGTCTGAAGGCTTTTTTATACATGTAGATGGAAAGAACACTTGTGCTGTCGGCAGGCCTTCCTTCAGTCATCACAAAGATAAGATCGAAAGATTTAAGAGAGCCCGAAATCGCAAGAATCGCACAGGTTACAATTACGCCGGACAAAGCCGGAAGAATGATATAGCGCAGGGTCTGCATTTCGGTTGCCCCGTCGATCTTTGAGGCTTCGATAACAGATGTGTCTATTTTTTGCAAATTCGCCAGGAATATCAGCATATATATCCCTGTATACATCCACAATATTACGACAAGAACGGGAATAATATCCATTCTGCTTGGTATATAAATGGCTTCGGGATTAAAAAACATTCTGACAATCTCGAGCCAAAGGCTGTGAGAACCCAGGAAAAATCTGCTGAAAAGAATTCCGATAATTACGGCCGAAATTACATTGGGCAGATAAATCATGGTCTGAAAAAAACCGGTTTTTTTTATGAGCCCGCGCGAGAGTATATAGGCGAGAATAAATCCCAGAGGTATCTGGCCAAAGACGGAAATAAGAACAATATAAATATTGTTCTTTAGGGCTACAAAGAAAAATGGATCAGTAAAAATTTCCCTGTAAGCCGCCAGGCCGCCAAACCCGTGATTTTTCAGGTCCAGGACTCTTCCCCCACGGTATGTGGACATGCTCAAAAACACGGAAAAAACCGTGGGGAAAGCCATTACAAACAGATAGAGAAGCAGGGCAGGCGCTACAAGTACTATGTAAGCAGTTCTTTCTTCTTTTTTAAACAAACTGTCTCTCATAATACCTTCCTGCCCTTACTTAAATTGTAGTCTATCTGCTCCAGGTGTCAAATGCCCCCTGAACATCAGCAGCTACTTGAGCAGGTGATCTGTCACCGGTAGCGATCTGTATCAATCCCCTGTTAATGGGCTCATAAACCTCGGAGGGGAACACGCCGTCAATTACAACTGTCGCGGTGGCGAATTCATTGCCAAGGTTTCCGATTGCTTTCTGCATGGGCTCAAGCTGCATTGCGCCAAAGTCCAAATCGGTTCTGGACGGAGTCGGAGTGCCGCCGGTTTCGGTTCTTCGCTCGGAAACGGCCTTGCCGGTCATGTATTTAACAAGCCGCCACGCCGCATCTTCCCTGGCTGAGCCTTCGGGAATGGATGCCGCCATGGCATATCCAACACCAAGAATTACCGAACTTGAAGAATTGATCCTTGCGCCCTCAATACTGGGGAATACGCCAATTCTGATATTCTCCTGCTTAACAGGGCTTATCAGCGCCTCTCCGGTATCCGAATCGGTAATAAATGCGCCTACCCGCCAGTCGCCGTCAATGTAGTAAGCTCCCCTGTTGTTCGCAAACAATCCGGGGCCGTCGCCGTATTCAATACCCACAGCGGATCTCTGGATTACACCGTCGGCATACAGGCGCCTGATAAAATCAAGGGCTGCTACAAAATCAGGATCGGTAAATTTGGCTTGACCGCTGTGAATTCTCTGCTCCCAGCCTTCGCCGCAGAAACGTCCGGCGACCATGGAGAACAGGCAGCTCTGCATAACCCATTCGCTTTGGGCAGGAATGATAATCGTTTCATAACCATTTGCCCTTAATACAGGTACCTGCGCCACTAATTCAGCGTAGGTCCTTGCCGGCTGCAGACCGCAGTCGTTCAATACTTCCATGTTGATAAAGAAGGCATGGGTAGTGGTAATTCCCTGGGGAATCATGGCCAGATAGCCAGCCTGCTGTTGGGACGGATCCATCGTCAAGGGCAGATAATCGCCCCTGATGTTATCCCGGCTTACAAACGGCGTCAGGTCTTTAAGAAGCCCCTGATCATGCAGGTAATCCGAGCGTCCCGACGGCCAGACAAACATTACATCGGGAAGATTTCCCGCTGCGGCATAAGTCCTCAGCTTATCATGGAAGGGCTCGTCAAACAGGTTTTCCCTGTCGAGCCTTACATCCGGATTTTCCCTTTCAAAAGTGCTGAACCAGTTGTTGGCATCGGCGATGGCATTGGGCGCTGTAGCTTCCAGGTAGTAAAATACCCTGAGTGTTGTACGGTCGTCTTTTTTGGCACAACCCGTAAACAGGGAGCCTACAATCAATACAGTGAGAACGAGTCCCACAATCCTAAGTTTTGTTAACATCAATGACCTCCTAATAGTTTTGATGGCTAAATTTGCATTTTACCACGCCGGGAAGCCGGTGTCAAATGCAGTATTGGCATTACCGGTATTGACAATATCCGAATTTACCCTGATTCTGTACTAGAACGATATAATTACGGTAAAATGCCGATAAGTTGAAGAAGGAGGATTATTCTATGTCTAAGTGCGTTTACTGCGATTCTAAAAAATTTGGTCCCGGCTGTCCCAGCCGCAACAGCACCAATGGCCTGCATAAACATAATACCAATGAAAGACGCTGCATCTACTGCGGCGGAACGGCCTACGGTTATGGCTGCCTTCAGGCTCCCACGAGAAAGCACATCCACGGCCATGGAGCCTCAAAGTGCATTTATTGCGGAATCGTCATCGGCGGCCAGGTAATGGGCTGTAAGCACAGTCCCATAAACAAGCACGAATTCTAAAGCTCTGGCCGCGGGTTTTCAGCCCCGGCCGGGCAAAAAAGGTTCAAACAAGTCCGCTGAGAGCTAGGGCAGCAGCCTGTCCCACGGTGAAGGTTCCAGTACATCCCTGTCTATTCTGATAAAAATCTCCGGTTCGTATGTACTGGCGGGCCGCAGAGCATTATTTGCATTCAAATAACCAAGATTAACGCCCGGAGAGCCAAATTCACCGGAAGGATTTAAACGTACCATGGTAGTGGGATTACGGGTTATTGAGTCCCATGCACGGGCCGACTCAGCGTACAGGGCAAGGGCGCGGGAGCGGTAATTACGATTGCCGGTTTGTCTGGCCAGGGCCTCGTACGCTACGCCGGCATTGTTACGAGCCATCATAATGCGCTCGCCCAGTTCCAGGAATTCCGGGCGGTCGTTGGGCAGCAGCACCGGCAGGCGGGTGCGCTGATTTTCCAGTATATCCAAAAGACGGTTGTAATAGCCCTGGGCGGCGAAATAATCCCCGCGCTTGAGGGCTGCATTCCCAAGGGCAAAAAGCATACGGCGGTTTAGCGGCAATTCAGCGGAAGCCATAAAAAGATATTCAAGGGCATTCCTCCAGTCTTCCAGTTGATAATAAGCCGCTCCCATCCTGTATTGTATCTCCGGCGGCGCCCATCCATTCTGCTCTGAACGGTGATAATAATTCAGGGCCATTTCCATATTGCCGCTTTTTACAAAATACTCCAGATCTCCAAGGCCGGCATAAAGCCTGCCGTATTCCGGCGAGGCGGCAACCAGATTCCGCGAAAGGAATTCTTCATACAGATTGATGCCCCTTACAAGCTGCTCTTCCGCCGGGAAAAATTCCCTGTTGTTAATAAGCAAATCGGCATACCGCCTGTGGGTGTCTATCCTGTAAACGCGCCGGCGCACAGATTCTTCCCTTGCGGCATCAAACGCACGAATTGCGTTTTCGAGCGTTAGGCGCTCTTCGTATGTATTGTCAAGATTTCCATAGTAGCGGGCAAGATGATAATGAGGCTCCGGCAAAGACGGCTCTTCCCTGACAGCCTGCAGCAACAGCGCCCTGACGCCTTCGATGCTTTCGATATACTCATCCGGCACGCCGCGGACTTCCTGAAGCTGCTTGTCAAGAAAATAGCCGCCAAGTTCAGCAAGAGTAACAGCGGAAAGCAGCCGCTTTTTGTTTTCATCGAACCAGGCTTTTGTGTGGAGAACTTCCTTAAGATTGTCGGTACGGATAAAATATATCATCATCCGCTCAACTACCGGCGCTTTCCACCCATATCTGTCCAAGAGGCGGGAGTAGGCATAGCGCGCATCTTCGTATTTATCCCCGAATCTCGAAGGATTCGAATCTGCCCAGGCAAGATAATTGTCGCCTAACGCAAGCAGCCCTTCGGCATCATTGGGGGCATAGTCCAGAAGCTCCTGCTGAAGGAGCCTTTCAGCCTTGGCATAATTCAGCAGATAGTTTGTTTCCAAATCAGCATAGTCCAGCACGCCTTTTTTATTCCTGGGATAATACCGCAAAAGTTCATCGTATTTATTTTCCGCAAGCATATAACGCCGTTCATCCCTGAAACCTTCCGCATATCGATAAAACCACTTTTTGTTGCGGTAAATTCTGAAAGCATCGCCAAAAAGATCGTCTGCCCGCTGGTATTCACCTGCAAAAATTCTCTCGTATCCGCGCTTGTATATCGCTTCGGCCCTGAGCGGGTTATAAACAAATTTGTATCCAAGATAAAAGACGCACGCGGCGGATACAGCAATAATCGCAAAAAGCCTTAAAACAGGAAGAAAGTTATGCACAAAGATATATGCGAAACTGGCCTGTTCGGCTTCCAGAGCCTCGCCGGTACTCTTCTCGAAACCTCTTGGAATGACAATTGTCTTTCCCAGAATACTTCCTGCCATGGCAGCCGCTTCTTTCGCGGGAGCGCCTCCAACAAGAAGCCGGATAAGTTTTGACAGTTGATCGGGGGCAAGCACATGCTCGGCGATTAATTCCTGACAGGCAATTCGCAGGTTCAGGGGATATCCGGAAAGCGTTTTCTGCAGGCTGTTCAGTTCATCTTCGCTTAGCCGGATTTCCTCGACATCATCGGTTTTTGTTTCCCCGTCCCATGTTATTGCCGCAGGTATTGTTTCTTCGCCCTTTGGGGGTTTTTTAAAGAGATCGTCAATCCCGGGAAGTGTAAAGTCCGTTCCGCCGAAATCATCACCCTCTGTTGAAGGCGATTCGGATTCCAGGTCGATGGCTTCTCCCCCTCCGGTCTCTCCGCCAAGGTCGAATGAATCAAAAGAATCCCCTGATTGAAAGGCTTCTTCTCCACCTAAATCAAGGGAGTCAGAATCCGGTTCCGGCGGTTCACCCGCATCCCCGGCGGCGATTTCCATGGTTTCTTCGGGGGATTCGGTTTGTGGAATGTCGCCCATAATATCAAAATCCCCGGAACTCTCGCCGCCCAAATCCAGGTTCTCATCACTAATATCCGGGAGATCGCTGCCCAGGTCCATGCCGTCAAAGACGCTCTCTGTTTCGGCAGCAAAACTCTCATCACTGGTGTCCGGGAGCTCGCTGCCCGGATCCATGCTGTCAAAATCAAGTCCGCTTTCAGCGCTCTTAGCATCAAGATTAAAATCCCCAAGATCAAGATCCAGGTTTTCACTTTCAATGTCCGTTTGGGAACCGTCAAGGCTGTCTTCTTCCGCTGTATCAAGACCTTCAAAGCTGACGCTGTCCGAAGTAAAACTGCCGTCAATATTTTCACCGCCAAGGTCCAGTGCATCTTCCGGTTCTTCAATGTCCTGGGCGTCAAATTGTTCGCTTTCAACTTCAACATCAGTATCCGGAGAAAAGGCTTCAATATCCGAAGGATCGTCGGTCGGTATATCAAAATCAGAATCAACATCGTCGACGGGCGGCGGGGATATATCTTCCGGTATCGTATCCAGAAAGGCGCTAAAATCTAAATTGTCACCATCATCAACCTGAATCCCTGGTTCTTCCGGCTGAGGTTCAAAAAGAACATTTTCAAACTTGCTCAGAAAGGTCTCATTGGAAAACAGGGCATCCTCGGCCGCAGAATTATCGTAAGAAAGGGGAACAAAGGGAGGGGCTTCGTTTTCGGGAAGGTCAAGATCATCAACGGGCAGTTTTTTAGTCATAAGAGCGGCTCTCTCACCGCCTATATTGCCAAAAGAGTCTCTGAATTCGCCAAGTGCACTTAAAGAGGGCATATTAAGATAATTGAATATCGGCCGATAATTGTAAAGAATGTATGAAAACGATTAAAGTACTCGTATTCTTTACCGTAACTGCCGTTTTCTCCGCAGCGGCCGATTGGGAATCGTATCAGCTTATCGACCGTCTTTTAACCCTTCCCGGGCCCGGCGCGCCTGTTGTTTTTGAAGATTCCGTGATTTTTACCGCTTCTTCCGGCCTGAGGAGGGCCGGCGTCGCATTCGCCCATGAAGATTTTTCCAAAGTTTACTGGTTCAGGCAATTAATGGTACCGCAAGACCCTCTTGGCGCGCCAATTCCGCACGGCAGAAAAGTCCCCGATCCGTATAAAGATTCGGGTATTTTGTTTTATGTGCATCAGATACCCCAAAACATTAGGGAACTCGAATACCGGCTGGTCATCAACGGCCTGTGGACAACCGATCCCGCCAATCCAATTACCCGAAAAGATCCGGTTTCCGGGCTCCTCTGGTCGGTGCTTGCCGTTCCGCCCAGAACCCCAACGCCGGACATTCTCGGCGGGCAGAGCGGAACCCTCAGCTTTTCGTTCAGGGGGCCGCCGGGGGAAACCGTTACTGTAGCGGGCAGTTTTAATGGCTGGGATCCCTTTATGTATGAACTAAGGGAATCCCCTGCCGGGGTTTATACCTTAAACCTTCCGCTGCCGCCGGGAAGATACCAGTATGCATTTTTCCACCGGGGTCAGCGCTATGTAGACCCGCACAATCCAAGACGTGTTTATTCCACAGATGGAAATACGGTTTCAGAAATAGTAATTCCTTAGATTGAAACGCCGGTTTTCTCACTATATACTTAATTTATAGCTAGTATGCCTGTTCTGAAAGAAGGTTATCCTTTTATTATTCCCCCGTTATTTGCCGGCCTGGCAATGATCGTTTTTTTTCGGATTAAAGGCATGGGAACTTCGCCGGCCGGCATCACCTTTACCTGCATTGGAATTATTCTTGTAGTATTCGCATTGTTCTGCATGTTTTTTTTCCGGGATCCAAAAATAGAAATAACGCAGGGAGATAATATTATTCTGTCTCCATGCAATGGTACGGTAATGGAACTGGAAGAAGGAGATGAAAAAATCATCAGGGTTTTTTTGTCTGTTTTCAATGTCCATTTGCAGCGCTCGCCGATCGAAGGAACTGTAACCAGCGTAAAGCACCAGGACGGAAAATTTTTAATGGCATGGGATCCGCGGGCGCATTCCCTAAACGAGCAGAACATTATAACCATACAGGGCGCGGACGGCATATATACAGTCCGGCAGATTGCGGGTTTTCTGGCCAGGCGTTGTGTGTCATGGGTAAAAGCCGGAGACACCCTGAATGCCGGGGATAAAATCGGGATGATAAAATTCAGTTCCCAGGTGAATCTGTATATGCCGTCCGGTGTGGAGATTAAGGTTAAGCCGGGCGATAAGGTAAGGGCCGGTATTACAGTGATGGGAACAAAATGAAGATGCCAGCAATTAAAAAAGGGATATTTGTCATACCTTCCCTTTTTACCTGTGGAAACATGACCTTCGGCATTCTTTCAATTTTTGCCTCAGGCGAAGGTCAGTTCATACGGGCGGCATGGTTCCTGATTGGCGCCCTTGCCTGCGACATTCTCGACGGCAGAATCGCCCGAATGACGAAAACCTCCAGCGAGTTCGGCATGCAACTGGACTCGCTAAGCGATCTTGTCTCATTCGGAGTGGCCCCCTCGGTAATGATGTATATGCTGGTACTGAACAGCATGGGCAGAATCGGGATTGCCATCGCTGTGCTTTTTGTTCTTTGCAGCGCCCTGCGTCTTGCCCGCTTTAACGTACTCGCCCAAAGCGGCGAAGTTCAAAAACATTTTATCGGGCTTCCCACCCCGGCTTCTGCGGGAGTGATAATTTCTTTTGTTTTAAGTTACGAGCTATTGGGCCCGGAAGAATATGCCCTGAACTTCAAAACCATTCCTGTGCTGATGACCTTAATACCAACATTCTTTACCGTAATGCCGATTGTCATTGTCGCCCTTTCATTTCTTATGGTATCCAATATTCCGTATATATCTTTCAAGCGGCTAAAACTAACCAGGGTAAAGACAATACAGCTTTTCGCAGTATTAATTGTTTTAATTTTGCTGATACTGGTATATCCGCAAAACATTTTTTTTATAGTATTTTCGGTATATGCCGCTTCCGGCTTGTTGATTTACCTGCCCCGGTTTTTCTTCAGAAAACGAAAAAAAGAAGTAGAAGAAAAAAATGCCCGGTCCTAACGGCGCTTGGACGTTAACCTTCTTTTCGTAATATACTCTTTCGTCAGACTGATAACCATCTTGTTCAGAAGCAGCAGTGCAGTAAGGTTCGGGATAGCCATAAGTCCGTTTAACGTATCCGAAATGTCCCAAACAAATGTCAAGCCTCCAACCGCACCGACAATAATCAGAAGTGAAAAAACAGTCTTATAGCCGATATCGACAGCCCTATTGTCTCCTGTCAGATAACGCAGACATTGCTGCCCGTAATACGACCAGCCAAGGATTGTGGAACCGGCAAAACAGAAAAGCGCAATAGTAACAAAAATACCGCCGATGGATCCAAGGCTCTGCGAGAAAGAGGCTATAACAAGCGGAACACCCGCTAAATCTCCCTGATATAAACCGCTGGTTAGAATAACAAGAGCCGACATGGTGCAGATGATCATTGTATCGACAAAGACTTCAAAAACACCCCAGAGCCCCTGCTCTACAGGATCTTTGGCTCTCGATGCGGAATGGGCAATGGGCGCTGAACCCATTCCGGCTTCATTGGAGAACACGCCCCTTGCGATACCGAAACGCATTGCCCGCATAATAACATAGCCGGAAACGCCGCCGGCCACCGGTCTTAGAGAGAATGCATTTTCAAAAATAACACTAAACGCACCTGGCAGCCTGGTAGAATTCATTGCCAGAACAATAATGGAACCAATAAAGTAGAATACCGCCATAAAAGGGACAAGCTTTTCCGCAACAGATACCAGGCGTTTAATGCCCCCAATTATAACAAAAAGACATAAGGCCGAAATGACAATACCTGTAACTATTAAAGGAATACCAAAAGTCTGATTAAGGGACAAAGATATGGTATTCGCCTGAGCCATGTTACCGATGCCAAAGCTGGCCAGCGTGCCGAAAATCGCGAAAATAACCGCCAGCCACTTTAACTTAAGGCCTTTTTCTATGTAATACATCGGCCCGCCGTGATGCGTACCGTTTTCATCGGTTTCGCGGAATTTTACCGCAAGAACAATCTCGGCGTACTTTAACATCATGCCAAAAAAACCGGAAACCCACATCCAAAACACTGCACCCGGGCCGCCGGTATAAATTGCCGTCGCTACGCCGACAATATTACCGGTACCAATGGTAGCCGCAAGGGCCATTGTCGCCGCTTGGAAAGGTGTAACATTGCCATCATCCAGTTTTTCCTTGGACATTTTCTTAAAAATCTGCCCAAATGTGGCTTTCCACCAAATTTTGATCCTGACTACCTGAAAAAGCCCTGTATAAATCGTAAAATGTACGCCGGTTCCAACCAGAAAAACCAGCATGTACGGTCCCCATACAAAATCGTTAACCAGGGTGTTAACCTTATGAGCGACTTCAATATAATCCATTCAGAACTCCTTGGGTAATCATCGAAGCATTATACAGGAAAAAACGGATACATGGGAATGGGAAGCGTCGTTAAATTACAAAAAAGCGGTTAAAAGCCTAGACTAAAATCCATCAAATGCCTATAATTCAGACTATTCCAATGTTCTCCGGTATATCGGGGGAACGGGAAAGAGCAGGAGGACTTAAGAATGAGCGTCAGAATACGGCTCAAGAAGTTTGGTACAAAAAAACGGCCTTATTACCGTATCGTGGTTATGGACAAGCAGGTTCCCAGAGATGGAAAAACCATTGAAGAACTTGGATATTATCACCCTATCGAAAAGGAAGACAAGCAGATTGTTTTTGATGCTGAAAAAGCAAAAGCTTGGCTGGCAAAAGGCGCGACTACTACAGACACAGTACGCAGAATCTTCAACAAAAAGAATATTACGGTAAAATAGCGGTTATTGGTGTGTAAATCACCGCATGATTAACGCCCTTAAGGGAAAAGGTATTAAAATGGAAAAGGATCTGATTGAATATATTGCGAAATCACTTGTAGACGACCCGGGCAGGGTGCAGGTCAACGTAGTCGAAGGCGAAAAATCGACAATCCTGGAACTAAGAGTCGGGGAAGATGATATTGGCAAGGTTATCGGCAAACATGGCCGAATAGCCAAGGCAATAAGAACGGTGCTTCAGGCCGCTTCCGCCAGATCCGGCAAACACACGGTACTGGAAATACTTGACTGATAAGTTCATCGTCGCCTTGGTTGGACCTCCTTTTGGACTCGATGGTTTTGTAAAGGTACGGCCGCTTTCCGGCGAAGTCGAACATCTGTTAAAACTGAAATCAATAACCGTCCGGCGGGGCGAATCTGAACAGCGTCTCGAAATAGAAGAATGTAAGGCTTCCGGAACCCATGTTTTGGTGCGTTTCACCGGGATAACAACCCCCGAAAAGGCAAAAACCATGACCGGCGCGCAGTTACTCGCCGGACGGGATGAAGCGGCTCCTCTGCAATCGGGGGAATTCTATATTGAAGATCTAAAGGGTTTGCCGGTTCTGGCGGAAGCGGAAAAAGAGGCCATCGGCAGCATTAAGGACATTGTGGAAGGCGGCGGGGGCGACCTTGTGGAAGTTAGACTGCACAGCGGAGAGATAAAACTGATCCCCTTCCGAAAGGAATTTTTTCCGGAAATTAACCCCAAAGAAGGCAGCGTAACACTAAAAAATCTCTGGATATTAGAATGAAATATACGGTTCTAACACTATTTCCGGAAATTACAGACGCCTTTTTCGCAAGCTCGATAATGGCAAAGGCCATACAGCGTGGCATAATCGAGTACCAGGCTGTCAATATCCGGGACTTTGCTCTTGATAAACACAAAACCTGCGACGACGCGCCTTATGGCGGCGGGCCGGGAATGTTAATGCTGCCGGAGCCGCTTGGCCGCGCCCTGCAAGCTGCAGGCGGCGCCGGGCGCCGTATCTGCCTTTCACCGTCGGGCAGGCCCTTTAACCAGGCCATGGCGCGGGAGCTTGCCGGGGAAAAAGAGCTGATTCTGCTCTGCGGCCGCTACGAGGGCATTGATCAGCGCATAATCGATCTATATATAGACGATGAGGTTTCTGTGGGCGATTATGTTCTTTCTTCCGGAGAAGCAGCCGCCCTGGTAATAATCGACGCTACCTACAGGCTTATTGACAAGGTAATCTGCCGCGAGTCCCTGGAGGAGGAAAGTTTTTCCGGCGGACTTTTGGAGTACCCCCAGTATACACGACCGGAAATTTATGATACATTGAAAGTCCCCGAAGTGCTGCTGTCAGGGCACCATGAGCATATACGCAAATGGCGTCTCGAAAAGCGGGTCGAAAAAACCCTAAAGCTAAGGCCGGACTTGATCAGTTTTGGTAAAGAGCAAGGGCTTTTTAATGGGGAAATAAACAGCATAATTGATCGTCAGATTTTGGCTGATCGTGAAGGAGATAAACAATGAACGAGATTAGAGCCATAGAAGCTGCTCAGATGAAATCAGAACCCGACAATTTTAAGGTTGGTGATACCGTTAAGGTACACTTCAAAATAGTTGAAGGCAAGAATGAGCGCGTCCAGATTTATGAAGGCCTGGTTATCGCGATGAAGAATTCCCGTGTAGGGAAGAGCTTCACGGTACGGAAAAATTCTTACGGCGTGGGCGTTGAGCGTGTGTTTCCGTTTCATTCTCCCAGGGTCGTAAAGGTTGAACTGGTCCGCCCCGGAAGGGTCCGCCGTGCCAAACTCTATTACATCAGGGAAAAAATCGGCAAGGCCGCCAAGATCAGAGAGCTCGTTACCAAGAAGGGCTCCAAGGCGGAAACCCGCCGGGCCGCTGCCGCAGATCAGAATACAGAAAACTCCCAGAGTTAAATGTGAAGGTACCGGGGCTTTCTGTCCCTGCCACCAGGACTCAACCGGAGCCCAGGCAGCCGCAAAAACTCCAGGCAGAAACCGGCAGCCCCAGCTCCGTAAAAATATCAAAAGGCGATGCACCCCAGATAAAAGTTAATCAGGGTGCGATTTTCGGCGCCCTTGGGCTGCCGGCAGACAGGCTTTCGGCCTCTATCCTTACATTTGCCCGCTTTTTTTTTCTTCCGCTTGATCAGCAGCTTTTGTCTAAAATTCGCCGTCAGATTATTTCCGCCGGGCAGGCAGAACAGGCTGAAACCACAAAAGAAGCTCCTGCAGGCGAAGCTCTGTCCCCAAAGGGGCATCAGCTGCCGGGCCTGGCATTTGCCGCTCTTGCCGCTGCAAGCAAGGGAGTGGAGCTTACCCCGGAAGGGCTGGAAAATTATGCAGCGGCAATGGAACCAGAACCCCCAGGCGGCGAAGAGCGGCGAAGACAAAATCAAAAAAAGCGGGGGCAAGACGAGACTGAAAAGCAGGAAGAAGAAGCAGCGGAGATCGGCGGGTTTTCCGATGTTAAGGAGCGTGCGCTGCAAGCGGGGGAAAAAAATCCCCTGCTTGCGGTAATGAACCGGCTCCCGGGCAGGAATGGACAACGCTGGCTGGTATTCCCCTTCAATTTTAAGGAACAGGGTGATGAGTACCGCCTGTGCCTTAAAATTCTGCTTAACGAAGCGGCAGTCCCGGGACAGCAGAGCGGTTATAATGCCGGCCAATTTTTTCTGGACATTGTCAAAACCGGCTCCGGCGGCGAAAATGCAGCAGATAAAGGCAGTCCAAAGCAGCGCTGGCTGTTTGCGTTAAACTCGGGAAACGGTAAAAATCCCCGTTTGCGGGTATTTCTTGACCCGGTAAAGCCCGAAAGAATCCTGAAAATGTACGCCGCCGAACTTTCGCAGCTTTTAGGCATTACCCCCGAACATATCACAATGCAAAAATTCAGGGAATCCTTTCAATTTGATGCGGTATCCGAGGAAACGGTATTGCCTTCCATCAACGAAGAGGTGTAGCATGAAGAGGAAAATCGCTTCGGCCATCAGTTATTCAGCGGAGGACACCGCTCCTCGCCTGCTGGCTTCCGGACAGGGGAGGACAGCCGAGCGGATAATTCTGCTGGCCGAGGAAGCAGGCGTTACAGTCGTTGAAGACGCGGCGCTGGCGGCATTGCTTAACTCGTCGGTTAATGTTGGCGATATTATTCCGGTTTGGTGCTGGGAAGCGACAGCCAAAATATTGGCTTTTGTCTTTGCGCAGAGGGAAACAGTATGAAAAAAATAGAGGTAAATACTCTAAAACCCGGTCTCATTTTTTCAGAACCTGTTTTTATTGAAGAAAATTCCATTCTTGTGCCGGCAGGGTGCCCAATAAGGGAAAAAGATATAGAGCAGCTCAATTTATGGGGAGTTGTAGAAGTAACGACAAATGGTCAAATAATAGCGGAAAAAAAACCTAAAAAAACAGATATATCAGCCGTTTCCGGCAGCCGGGAACCAAATAATGGAGCCGGCGCAGACAGGAAGGGCAGTACCCTTAAATTCTCCATAACCGAGGTTCAGGGAAATACCGGCCCCTATCGCGCTTACAAGAGCCTTATAGACAAACTGGATCAAATATTAAACGGCATTGTAGAAGGCGCCTCGGTAGAAGTACGGGCAATAGACAATATCAGCACTCAATTACTGCAGGAGTTACGGGATCACAGGAACAGCTTCGTCGGGTTTATTCTTGGCGGAGAAGTATCCGGCTACGAGCTTGCCAAAAGTTCGATAAATACAGCTATCCTTTCGGCATTAATCGCCCAGGAGCTCAAACTGGCCAATCATAAAATATTGCATATATTAACCGGCGCCATGCTGCATGATGTCGGTATGTTAAAACTTCCAAAAGAAATTCGTGAAAAAAGGGGCGGGTTATCCGATTCAGAGCTTGAGCAGATGAAAAGTCATACCAGCCTGGCGGCTAGGATTGTGTCCAAGGAGCTCTTTTATTCGCAGGAGATCAGCTTTATAGTCCAACAGCATCATGAGCGCTGGGACGGCAAGGGCTATCCCGACCGGCTGCCGGGGCCGTCAATAGACCAGGGCGCCCGCATTGTATCAGTAGCCGACGCATTCGAGGCAATGGTAAGCAAGAAGTCATACCGCAATTCAATGGTTGGCTACCAGGCGATGAAAAATCTGCTTGCTGATAACTCCCGCCGCTTTGATCCGGCTGTAATTAAAGCTTTTGCGAAAATAATGGGGATTTATCCCATTGGCTCAATAGTACAGCTAAACAATGGCGCTGTTGCCAGGGTCGTGGAAGTAAACCCCGATGCATCGCTAAGACCCAAGATTCAGTTGATAAGGGACGAAGCCGGTAAAGCTCCCAAAGCCGAAGAAAATACAGCCATAGATCTCCTTCACGATAAGACCCTGTTTATATCAAAAGCAATAGACCCGGAAGAATTTGCCAGAACAAATGCATAGCGCAGGGTTGGGAAAAAAGGGGGAGGAACGGGCAGCGGACGCCCTGGAAGCGTCCGGCATGAGAATAATCGCGAAAAATGTGCGCTCCAGGAACGGAGAAGTGGATATTGTTGCCCTGGAAGGCCAAACGATTGTGTTTGTAGAGGTAAAATCCTGGTCGGTATTCGGCATGGAAGATCTTCAGTACAGTCTTGATGAAAAAAAGCAGCGCCGGATAATCGAAACCGCTAAGTATTTCCTTTCAGGGCATCGAGAATATAGTAGGATGACTATTCGGTTTGATGTAGTATTTGTTGGAAAGGATGATTCTGTCTCCCATCTTGCGTCTGCCTTTACGGAGAATGTATGATGGTAGGGCAAGCCTTGAGTTCTGTGAAGCTGGAACAATTAAGGCGCCGTATAAATGACGAGGATTATCTCCACGCGGCAGTCCAGCGGCTGGCTCTTGTGCTTAGTAAAGAATTGATGGATATAACCCAGGAGGGGGTAAAACATGAGCGGCGGCGGAAAAAGCGGAAATAATCGCAGAAACCGTTCACATTATTTCGGAAAAAGGGATGATTCTCAAGCGTCGAGGCAGGATTCCAGCCGAAACAGGGACAAACGAAATTCCAGAAAACCCGAGGAAAACCTGCTTGCCGACGGAAGGCTGGAAAAAAACCGAATGAGCATGCACGAGCGTAGTGTCTGGACGGCGCCAAAGGTTCCCGACGGCCCCATGCCTGCGCCTGACTGCTCGTGGTGCGGCAGGCCAATCAAGGATATTTCAACGGCAATTTCCGATAAAACATCCGGGCTTCCGGTACACTTTGACTGTGTACTTGCAAGGCTTAATGAAACCGAAGCCCTTGGCAGCCAGGAAGCAATCTGTTATATCGGTGGCGGCCGCTTCGGGGTTGTTCAGCACAACGGTCTCCAGGATGCCGATGATCACATAACAAACGGCCGCAGAAGCCTCCCGGCCGAAGCAGCGGACTTCAAAATAAAGAAAATATTCGAATGGGAGAACAAGGAAAACCACAGTGAATGGCGCCGCAGTATATGCGAGCGCTTTTCAGTAACTTGACAGGTAATAATGATAAAAGAATTATTGAATAACGAAAATAAAGAACTTTTGGCCAACTCTAAAATAGCCGGAAACGTTGATCTTCTTCAGGAACTAGGCATACTTGAATATATCGAAAACATGCATCAGGAAGTAAACACATACAAAAGTCTTCTTAACAGGGGCTTGGATATTTTTAACCATACCAGCATTGATGAAATTCTGGACGCCACGGTTTTTCAGATATCGGATCACTTCCTTCCCTCCTTCATAGCGTTTCTTTGGAAGCCGATTCAAAACAGGGAAGACATTACAATCAAATCATACAAGAACCACGAGCCGGTTGACATGAAAATAAAGGTGGATTCAATCGCCCCCTTGGAATCATTCTTCCGGCAGTATCCCAGGCCGATAAACTTCGAACTGCTGGCTTTTGAACTGAAAGATGATAAAGCCGTAATGCCATTTAAGGAAGTAGATCCGGAAATCGTTGTCCCCATTCTTGGGCAATTTG
This sequence comes from Treponema sp., assembly GCA_009777535.1. Taxonomy (GTDB): domain Bacteria; phylum Spirochaetota; class Spirochaetia; order Treponematales; family Breznakiellaceae; genus WQXQ01. Next base: position 62,833 of record WRLP01000001.1, on the reverse strand, counting down.
GGTTGTACGGAATTATCCTGGTCGGAAGAAAAACCGAAAAAGGCGGGTACAATGTAAACGAACTGAGTTATCTGCAGCAGCTTATGTGCTTTGTTTCCCAGGCCATTAAAAACCATCTGCATTACGAGCACTCGTTACGCGATATAAAAACAGGCTTGTACAACCATGGGTTTTTTATGACCCGCCTTTGCGAGGAGATTTCCCGCACAAAGCGCAACAGCTATACATCTTCCATTATTGTGATGGACGTCGACAGATTTAAAAATTTTAACGACAGTTACGGCCACCTTGCCGGCGACAAGGTGCTGGAACATCTGGCCCACATGATCAGGCAGGGAGTAAGAAATGATGATATACCGTCCCGTTTCGGCGGCGAGGAATTTACTATATTGCTTCCCCATTCGGATAAAAACACAGTTTGGACGGTTGCTGAACGCCTAAGGACAAGCATTGCCGGAATGAAAGTTCCCTGGGGTGTCCCTCTGCCGCAGGTAACGATCAGTTTGGGTATTTTTTCCTTTGATCAAAATACAAATGCTGATGTTGAAGAAATAGTCCGCCGTGCTGACGTAGCTCTCTACACTTCAAAGAGACGGGGGCGAAACTGCAGCACTATCTGGACCCCGGAACTCAACGAAACTCAAACCAAGAAAGATTCCCCCTCTTAGCGCCTAACATCAGTGCAGCATTTTCAGCAGTTCATCGGGCGCATCAATGTAGTAATCAAAGCCGGCGGTATTCCGCGTGCAGTAACCATAACAGGCCCCTACCGATAAAATGCCGTTTGCCCGTGCCGCTTCGTGATCCTTGTGCATATCTCCCACCATAAGGAAGCAGTCCTTGCAGTCATCCCCGATTATTTCACGCAGCATTTCGGTCTTAACAGGGCGCTCGCAGGAAACCGAATCGAAAAGCTGTGCGATTCCTGTCTCGCCAAGGACTGAAAACACATGATCCCTGTCGCCGGTGCTGGCGATGTGCAGGCGAATTCCCTGCTCTTTAAGGCATTCGAGCATTTCACGGCAGCCCTTGAACAGCAGCCTGCCGCTGACCGAGGGGAGTATGCGCAGCTCTTCTTCCTCCACAAGACCGCCGATTTCAGCGATCGTTTCGCGGGGGAAACCGGGAAACAACAGGTAATAAAATTCGGGATTGGGGTTGCCGGTGGCGATTTTTATTGCCTCTTCGGACGGCACTGGCAGCCCGTGCAAGGGCGCAATTTTTTGCAGGGCGGTAACAGTTAAAATCGCTGAATCGGAAAGAGTGCCGTCCAGATCGAAAATGACAGAGTGAATTTTATCCTTCATAGGGATATACGATAACACCCTTAACCACCCGGTTGACCTGCCCCCCCGGCGACGGATTATCGGTTGTTATGCCAAGCTCCAGGGATTTATGCATGGCAAGCATCTGGAAAAACACCAGGGCGTTAATGCCTACGCACAGATCGGCGGCAAAACCGTACCCATGTGATGTAACAGGGATTATGTCATCCGCCTGAATGCCATCCACGCTGTCGGGGCAGATAGCAGCAACCATGTTTTTGTTTTTCTGCCGGTAAAGTTCATTTAACAAGTCGATGTCATACTTTGCGGTGAATGGATCGTTTGAAATACAATGAAGGCTAAGCGTACTGCCATTGATAACAGCCTTGGGACCATGCCTGAAACCGGTTGCGCTGTCGAAACCGGCGTTGACCTCCCCGTTGGTAAGCTCCAGCATTTTAAGCGAGCCTTCGTGTACCAGCCCCTTAAAAGCCCCGCATCCAAGATAAACAGCCCGGTTAAAAGGTTTTTTCGCATAATTAAGCGCCATCTCCGACAAGGGCAGGAAGTTTTTCCCGGCATTATCACAAAGCCTGTTTATATCATGCACGATCTCGTCTATTTTTTGGTAATTAAGCAGCGCAAATCCCGCCAGGAGCATACAGGTTACACTGGAGGTCATGGCAAATCCCTTATCGTTAGATCCTTCCGGCATTACAAGGATAAGATTTTTTTCGTTTTCCGCCGTTATATTGTACAGTTTGCTGGAGCCGTCGCAGACGATGGCAACTTCGAACAGATTTTTTATTACCTTCCTGGCGTACTGCACGGCCCCCATGGATTCCGGGCTGTTGCCGGAACGGGCGAAGGAAACCAAAAGGGTTGGAATGTCTGCGAACAACACCGTCTGTGGAGCGGAAACTATATCGGTTGTATGTATAGCCTCGCATTTAATACCTGTGCTTTTTGCGACAAAAGAAGCGAGCGCCTCGCCGATAAAGGCGGAACTGCCGGCGCCGGTTAATATGATTCTTATTTTATTCAAATCGCCAAGGCGGCTCATAAATCCGGTAATATTCTGTTTCTGTTCGAGCAGAATCCCGCCCAATACTTTCCACAGCCCGGGTTGTCCGGCAATCTCACAAGCCGTATTAAGACAGCTTTTTTCCTTAAAAAAATCTTCATCCTGTCCAAAAAACGTCATGCAATTCGTCATTTTTTTTTCTCCTTCATCAGCTTTTGCGCTTTTATTAGACCGTCCGGGTTAAAATGCTGAAACGCCAACAGGACGGCTCCTTCAACAGGAGTAAAACAGGGGGTGGATACCTGGCCGCCTTCTTTTTCAATCTCCATCCGAAACCGGGGTAAAACAAATTTACCCGCCTTAAACAGCCCGCCCGAATAAGAAACAGTCCACGGCTTTTCGATAAAATTCAACTGGTTTCGAATTGCCGTAACAAGCAGCAGTAATTCGCTTACAGCTTCGTTATAGAGGGCCAATGCACTGGGCGAACCTGCCAAAGCCGCCTTTTCCGCCAAAAACTGAAGGCTTGCAACCTGTTTGCGATAGGCGACATACTCGGTAAGAATTAGGTCTATAAAGCTGATATCGTCTTTCAGCCTTAACTCACGGCGGACAGTCTCGTAGAGTTCATCCCTTGGCATCCGGCCGTCCGATTGTTTTGAAAACAATTCCATAACTTTCCGGCCCATCCAGTAACACGAGCCTTCGTCGCCAAAAAACTCGCTCCAGCCGCCGCACCGTACAGTCTTGCCGTGTGTATCCTTGCCGAAAGCAATGGCCCCCGTGCCGGCTACGATATTAATGCCGGGAGCCAGGGCCATCGACCCGGCCCAGCCAACCTCGACATCGTTGGTAAAGTAAAGCGGAATGCCGGCGAACAATTCACGGAGCGCCCGCTCCAATGCCCCGTCGCCTTCGGCGCTTTCACCATGGCATGGAAGACCCATTGCGATTCCGGCAACGCAGTTGTATTCGTCTCCAATAAGATCGACTACCGCTTCTTTAAGGTTTTGCGCCACTTTCCACACCCCGTGTTCACGCCATGAAGCGCCGGATGTTTTCGAGTAACGTAGTATGGAATTACCCACACTTGCAGCACAAACGGCAGTTTTCGTTCCTCCGCCGTCAATTCCAACATAATATTGCAAAGTCTCTTCCTTTGTTTGTTTTCATATTTCACCAGATATCAGTTATTAACCCCTCAACCCGGTCAAGCCCCATTTTAACAGCACCGTAAAGACATGCCTTTTTATCAAGCATTGAAGATACAATATGCCGGGTAAGCGGCAGGTGCCGTTCTATTTTTTGTTTTAACAAGGCTATTTCCTTTTCTCCAAAACAGGATGCATCGCCACCCAGAATTATTACCTGGGGATCAAGCACCACGGCGCTGTTAAGCAGCACCACCGCGAATTCATCGAGCAATTGGCTTGCCAGCGCGCTTGCAGCTTCGTCGCCGCTGTCTGCAAGAGAGAAAATATCCGATATGGTATTGGCTTTGCCGCTTCCGCCAAGCTTTGTGTATCTCGTAGAGGCAGCATCATTGCACAGCATGTTTTCATAATTAATTGCATCTTCCGACGGCAAGCCCGGCATCATATAGCCGATTTCCCCTGCTATTTTATGTTCACCGCGAACCAGCTTGCCGTTTATAACAAATCGTGCGGCAAGACCCTGACCCAGCTTGACATAGAGAATATTCTCGTAATGCCTGCCCACACCTTTCCAGCTTTCGCCGATCACATCCAGGTTAACATCGTTTTCGATCAGAGTCTCAACGGAAATAAAATTAAAAACCTCTTTACGAATATCAATTTCTTCCCAGCCCTCCGTAAAAAACGCGAACTTGCTTTTTCCTGTTTCAGGATCAAAAATACCGGAAGTGCCTATAGTAGCTACCCATATTTTTTCCGTGGATACACCGGATTCCGCGACAACATTCCGCAGTGCAGCAAGGAGCTGTATTAAGACTGCATGAGCGCCTTTGGTAAGACGAACAGGTTCTTCATAATATTTGACAATATTTCCCAATAAATCCGCCAGCGCAACCTTAAGCGTCCCACCGACAATGTCAGCACCAAGCACATAGCAAAAATCGCTGCATAATTCCATGAGGACAGGTTTCCTCCCCATCGGAGACAGCTTTGCGCCGCATTCGCGGATAATGCCTTTACTCAGCAGCTTGGAAGTATTCCTGGTAACCGCCGTCTGACTGATTCCCAAAAGCCCCGACAATTCCACCCGGGATGTCGGCCCCCTTTCACGGAGGATAGACAGCATCTGATTCCTGTTATAATCGCCGATTTGTTTGGGGCTTGTATGGTTCATTTGTAAAACTGGGGAAGCAGAGATCTGTTTGCGTCAAACAATTCGCCCGTCATTTTGCGGGTCGCAGCCATATCCAGTTGAGTTGTCGTCAAAGGATCAAATAGAATGGCATGATAAATCATCTCCCTGTCTCCCGCAATACAGCCATTGACCGCCAGTTCTTCGCACTGAGCGCTGTTTCCGATTAAAATATTAAGCTGCGGCGGAAGCTTTCCAACATGCATGGGAAAAACACCGTCTTTACATGCAACAGCCGGAACTTCGACGCAGCAACCCTCCGGCAAGCCGTCGATAAGGCCAAAATTGCGGAGATTACCGTTGAACTGAAAGGGAGTGTGATCGCCGAATATAGCGTTAAATATATACGCGGCGTATTCCTTCCCCCGCTTGACACATATTTCATCTTCATTAAGCCAATTCTTTATATCATTCTGCCAGGTATGTTCCCTTTCAAGGTATTCATTAAGGATATAAGCATGTTTACCGGGATTCCAGCCTGTACCATGCGTACAGTATTTTTCAATCTCGGCTGAATTTTTCCGGAACCACGGATTGTATTCAGAATTATGCCCCGATGATTCAGTTGGAAAATACCCCAGATTTTTATACATTTCACAGCGTACCATTTCCTCGCCGTAAACCTCCGGTTTTTGCACTGCCCTGGCAATATCCGGGTAAGCGTCTTTACCGTTATTTAAATATTTTAGATAGAACGCCTGATGGTTTATCCCCGCGCAGAGGAAGGAAATGTTTTCAAAATCGGCGCCTATCCAGCGGGCCAGCATTTCGGCGGTACCCTGAACACTGTGGCAGAGGCCCGTAATTTTTAGATTTGTCTCGCTTTGCAGATAACGGCAGAGCATGGCCATTGGATTGGTATAATTCAATACAACGGCATCAGGACACAGCTTTTCTATATCACGGCAAATATCAAGCATAACGGGTGCAGTACGCAAAAACCGGAAAATCCCGGAAGGCCCGCGGGTATCGCCAACGCAGATATCAATACCGTACTTTTTGGGGATTTCAACATCGTTGCGGAAAACGGAAGCGCCGCCTGATAAAATTGTAATAAGAACACCATCAGCGCCTTTAAGAGCCTCAGCCCGATTAGAGGTTGCGGTAACCGCAGCCCTATATTTTCCGGCCGCTACAATCTTCTCGCAGGCCCTGCGGCTGAAATCAAGCCTCTGGGAATCAATATCCATCAGAGCAAGCTCGATCCCCTCAAAGGCAGGGAAACTAAGTATATCCCTTACCAGTTCACGGGTAAAATCAAAGCTGCCGGCGCCGATGAAAGCGATCTTTTTCATACCCTCCCTCATTTTAAACCGGCAATAGCAATTCCTTTAATAAATTGCTTTTGGAACATCAAAAAAACTATTGCCACCGGCAGCATAACCAGTGTAGCTGCAGCCATTATGGCGCCTATATCAGTAGTACGCTGTGTGGAAAAGAATGAAATAGCCAGGGACATTGTCATATTTTCTATTCTGTTAAGGTAAAGTAGCGGAAGCATATATTCATTCCAATACTGTAAAAAAGTAAAAATGGTTAAAGCGCCAATGGCTGGACGAATCAGCGGCAGAATGATCCTAAAGTAAACATAAAAATCCTTTGCACCGTCAATTCGCGCCGCCTCGCACAGGCTGTTAGGAATATCTTCGATAAACTGCCTGCATAAAAAGATGCCAAAACCGCCGACCATTCCGGGGATAACAAGGGATGGTAGCCTGTCATAAAGGCGAAGTCTGGTTATTAAAATAAAGGAAGGGATCATTGTTGTTTGGGGAGACACCATCATAGTAGCAAGGATAAACCAAAATAAAACGTTTTTTAGGCGGAATTCGTATTTTGCAAATACAAAACCCACCAGCGAACTCGTAAATAAAATAATAGCAGTGGCTGACACTGTCACTGCCACACTGTTAAGGAACCAGCGAATAATAGGTACGGTTTCAAATACTCTAAAATAATTGCGTAGAGTCCACACATTAGGCAAAATGGTATTGGCCATGGAAATTTCAGCTTGAAATTTAAAAGAAAGAAGGAGCATCCACAAAAAGGGGATAATCATAATAAGGGCAAGACTCGAAAGAAAAGCATACATGAAAATCCGGCGCATTTTAATACTCCCAATCAACCCGGTTAAGGCGCCGCTGCACCAGTGTGACTGTCAAAATTATCATGAACAAGGTGACAGAAATTGCCGACGCATAACCCATATCCTTCGCCCTAAAACCGCTGTAGTAGATATAAGTTGTTAGCACCTGACCAGCCCTGCTCGGGCCTCCATTGCGCGCTATGATTTCAAATTGCGCAAACATTTGAAAGTGTGATATCAAAGTCATTATTGAGACGAACGCAAATATGCGGCCCAGGAGCGGCAGCGTAATTTTAAAAAAGCAAAGCACAGGACCTGCGCCGTCAATTTCGGCGGCTTCGTAGAAATCTTTCGGGATTCCGTCAACGCCGGCAGTAAATAATATAGTGTTGTAGCCTATATCTGCCCAGGTAGTGAATATGATCAGTGCAGGCATTACCATGGCAGGGCTCCCTATCCAGTTTATTGGCTCACCCCCCAATGCCGCCAATGCCATATTTATCAGCCCGCCTCTGGAAGCGTAAATACTGCGTGACCAAACCACTGCAGAATTAGCGATAGGCGCGACACAAGCCAGAAATATTGAAGCTAAAAATAAATTTCGTATCCATTTGCGTTCTATACAGGAAATTAATTGCGCAAGTACCAATGTTATAGCAATATTAATAGCAACTGTTGTTAATACGAAAACTAAAGTATTGCGAAGCGATATTAAATAAATTTCCTCTTTAAACAGCCTTCTATAGTTATCAAATCCTAAAAATGGATTGCTGCTCCTAAGAGGATTATAATCAAACAGCGAAAAGAAAAAGCTTCCGCAAATGGGTATTACAATAAAGAGAGTCAGCAAGCAAAGCGCAGGCACTAACACTATTGCCACAAAGCGGTTGTTTCTCATTTTCGCCACCTTCGCTTTATAAATACCAGAGTGATTTTAGCATAAGGCGAGGAAGCTTAATTCCCCGCCTTATTAACAATTTAAAATTGAACCTTAAAGCCTGAGTTCTGTATTAAGCCTGTTTTCCAAAGCTGCCAATGCGGCTGCTACTGAAGGGTATCTGCCATCTCTAAGGCAAAGAGAGACATATACATCGCGCAGATTTAACTTAAGCACGTCAGTATTGAAAGGTCCGATAAATTTACCATACTGTAGAATGTCCATCAGGGGCGCCATGTAAGGCAATTGTCTTACAAATTCGGGGTTTGCGGCCACAGATCTGCGGGGCGGAAGCTGGGCGCATTTAATATTGTGCTGCATCAAGTTTTCCGGCCTAAGGAAGAATTCGACATAAGTCCATGCTGCTTCGGCAACTCTGGAATCTTTAGGTACGCACATGCTCCATCCAGTCTCAGCCGTGAAAGCCGGAACAGTGCCGTAGAACGGGAATTTGATAAAATCGAAATCTACGCCGTACTCTTTACCATAGTCCTCATCCAGCAACGAGATTACCCATGGCCCGCGGGGGACCATCATAGCATTATCCTGTCCAAGAAAGTGAGCGCCGTCGATCTCATCGCCCTGTGCGCCAGTGGCCGAATCGGTATTTGTAAACTGTTCCACAACTACCCAATTCACCAGAGTCTGCAAAGCCAGCTCGGCCTCCGGCGTAGTTAACCTGAATCTGTTGTTTACCCAATACTGCCCGCCTTGGGAAAGTATCATGGAAAGGAAAGTGTGAGTCAAAGTGTCATCGGTTGTAAAGTCAAGGCCCCTCATATCAAAGGTATTGCCTCTCCTAACCGTAGTTCTCCGTGCAACGTTGACGATCTCATCCCAGGTAGTAGGATAAGGAATTCCAAGCCTTTCGAATTGCGGCTTGTTGACCAGCATGCCTCCGTATTCATTGTTAAATTCCACCGGGATCCCATAGTATGTATTTCCGTCGCGGAATGAACCCAGAACAGGCTCATAACAATCATTCAAGAGCTCGGCAATCAAATTACTTGGCACTGGACTAAGTGCGCCGCCCTCCACAAAATCGAGACCCCATCCTCCCCAAACCTCGTATAGATCCGCACCTTCACCGCCTGCTATCAATGAAGTTTGTATCTTTGCCTCGAAGTCATCATAGGGGAAGAAAGTTGGAACAACGACAATTTCTGACTGAGATGCGTTAAATTTTTCGATTGTTGCCCTGTGGGATTCATTCCACGCATTGTTTACATGGCCCCAAAACTGCACAACGATTCTACCGTCTGTACTGCTTGCCTTTCTGGAGCATGCCGTAACTAACGATAAAGCCATTATTACGACAAACAACACAAGTAAAGTCCTTTTCATCTTAAGTACCCTCCTGAAATTTTATGTAGTTAATTAACATACGCAATTAACCATGTAAGATTTTAACCTCTAAAAATACAGTTGTCAACAGAAAAAAGATAAAAAATCAACGCTTGGGGGGGGTATTTAGTTTCAGTTAAAACAGCCCGAATAGCCGGCAACATTGTCGAAAAAAAAGAAATGCAATATAAGTAATCATGACCCAAAATCCGTTAAAAACAATGATAGAAAAAAACAGGGGCGGGCAAAAAACAGGCCTTTATTCGGTATGTTCCGCCAACGAACTGGTTCTGCGCTCGGCAATTCGTCATGCCGTTGCCCATCAATATCCCCTTATTATTGAAAGTACATCGAATCAGGTGAATCAATTCGGCGGATACACCGGAATACGCCCACACGAATTCATGGCCTGGGTGCAAAAGCTCGCCGGTGAAGAAGGCATGAGTGATGAAAAACTCGTTCTGGGCGGGGATCATCTGGGGCCCCTGCTCTGGCAGAAAGAACCGGAAAGTTCCGCTATGGAAAAAGCTGTTGACATGGTGCGGGCATACACTCTGGCGGGCTTTACCAAGATACATCTTGATACCAGCATGAAGCTCGCAGATGATCCTGCGGGGCCTCTGGACCCAAGAGTATGCGCCCGCCGGGGTGCGATATTGGCCAGGGCGGTATATGAGAGTTTCGGGAGTATGCCGAACCAGGCAAAGCGTCCGATGTTTGTTATCGGCAGCGAAGTACCCATCCCCGGCGGAAGCCAAGAGCATGAAGACAGCGTTACGCCAACATGTGCCGGCGATTTTCTTGAGCAAGTGTCAATCTTTAAAGATGAATTTCTAAAAGCCGGAATTGATTTTAACGATGTTGCTGCCTTTGTGGTTCAGCCGGGTGTGGAATTCGGGGATGATTTTGTCTGCTTTTACGATGCGAAAAAAGCGGCGGAGCTGACAGGCGCACTGAAAACGGTGCCGGGCATAGTCTTCGAGGGGCACTCTACCGATTATCAGTGCCCTGGAAACCTTGCCGAAATGGTCAGGGACGGCGTTGCTATTCTTAAAGTTGGGCCTGCCCTCACCTTTGTATTAAGAGAAGCTCTCTTTCTGCTCGAAGCGGTCGAGGAAATTCTTACACCGCCGCCTTCACGATCAAATTTGAAGAAAACTTTGTTAGACGAAATGAACAATTCAAAACAGTATTGGGAAAAATATTATTCCGGCACCAGCGAAGAAATTGAATACAAAAAGTTTTATAGTTATTCGGATCGCTGCCGTTACTATCTGCCGGGGAAGAAGGTACAGCAGGCAATAGAAACGCTCATTAAGAATGTGCCCGAAATTCCCCCTGCCCTTTTAAGCCAGTTTTTTCCGGCACAGTACCGCCGGTATATGGCCGGTAACCTTCGCAACGATCCGCTTTCTGTTATTTACAGCCGCATTGGGGATCTCTGCGATGATTACGCCGCTGCCTGCGGATACCTGCCGGAGTAATCGCGCCCGGCGGGCGCTATCCACGACTATGGAAACAGCAGAAAGATGCCTAAAGATAATTCTGGGGGGCCTGCCTGTGGCCAAAAACACTGCGCGGGGGCAGCGTTTTTGCCACAGGCACCCCTCAAGTATTTTATTGGGCATCTTTCTGCAATTGCCGCAGCAGTGGAACGCTGGCGAAGAGGAAACCCTTCGACTCCCGCATTGCGCGTTAATTAAAAACATTGTTTTTATCAAGGATTCTTTTCGTTTTTTGAAAACCTTAGCGGCCGACGGCGCCCGACAATGCACGGGATCAAGCCGTGTGGATGACTAATTCGGAAACGGCGTGGCGCACAGCAAATGCCCCGATTAGAATAATGCGGTAAGCCTTTAGGCGAACCAGCGCGCCCGGCAGAAAAAAACAAGGTAACAAGATAGGGAGTTTTTGTAACACAATAAGTAAAAGCGGCCGACGGGAGTCGAACCCGCGTCACAAGCTTGGGAAGCTTGGATAATACCGTTATATGACGGCCGCAAATCTGTGTAAATCTTAATTTTATTAACTTTTTCTGTCAATGCTTCGGCGGACAAACCCGGCAGATCCACGTCTCCCCTCCCCATGTTTACAAATCCTTGAAAATAGTTTAACCTGATAAAAATCACATATCACAAGGAGAGGATTCAAATGAAGAAAATCGCAGGTTTAATGCTGATTTTGCTTTTGGCGGGTGTTATTTTTACATTTTCCGGATGCAGAAAGCAGAGCGGTGAAAGCAGCGCCGCCAGTGTAGATGTGTTCTGGTACTCTTTTGCGGATACCTATCTGGCCAGTGTACGCAACTCCATGGACGAGCAGGTCAGGACCATGTCCAATCTAAGAGTAACCCACCACGACTCACAGGAGAGGCAGGATTTACAGGCCCAGATGGTACAGACAGCCATTACACAAGGAACAAAACTGCTGGTTGTAAACATCGTTACAACAGGCTCCGAAGATGCTGCCATGAACATCGTAGACATGGCCAAAAATGCCAATGTACCGATTATCTTCTTTAACCGGGAAGTTTCGGATGCAGTAATCAATTCTTACGACAATGCCTGCTTTGTAGGTACGGATGCGGACGAGGCCGGTTATATGCAGGGTCAGGCAGTCGCAAACTTCCTGCTTAAAGATGAAAACTGGAACGGCAGCAGATCAACCTATGACCTCGACGGCGACGGTGTAATCAGGTACATCATGTTCCGCGGCGAGCATGGCAATGCAGAAGCATTTGGCCGCACCAAGTTTTCCGTAACAGAAGCAAACAGGCTCCTCGGTGGCAGGCTCACACTGGCGCCTTCTGCTGCAAACGAAACCAGCACTCAATACGAGAATGACGGAATAAGCAACTTCTTCCTCTACGGAAACTGGTCGGCTGCCAATGCGGCCAACCTTATGCGCACCGCTCTGGCTGCCCACTCCCTTACCAATGGCTCCATTGAGCTGATAATGGCCAACAACGATGATCAGGCCATCGGCGCCATCGAAGCCATGAATGAACAGGGCTTTAATACAGGCAGGGCAGGAACTGGATACATACCGGTATTCGGCGTTGATGCAACCGCTGTAGCCGTAGAAGCAATTCGCGCCGGCAGAATGACCGGTACTGTTTTACAGGATGCTGTTGCAATGGGCAGAACCATATTGGAACTGGCCCAGAATGTAGCCGGCGGCCGGAATGTGTTCTCCAACACTTCCGGCTACAATGTTGACAGGGGCGTCGATAAAATCCGCGTACCTTACGCCATAGTTGAATAAGAGAAAAAGTAAGAGGTAAAAGTTAAGAAAGAGAAGAGCCAGTGGCGGGAAATTTCTACTGAGCTCTTCTCACTTTTCACTTCTGCTTTGTACCTTTTACTTTTTTCCCTGTTCCCAATTCCCCATTTTTACAACAGGGTTTAGATGAGAAACTATCTGTTACAAATAATCCAGGTAAGCAAATCCTTCCCGGGAGTAAAGGCCCTTGATAAGGTCAGCCTTGACGTCCGCCCAGGAACCATTCATTCCCTGATGGGCGAAAACGGCGCGGGGAAATCTACACTGATGAAATGTCTGTTTGGCATATACACCACAGATTCCGGTGAATATATCCTGGACGGCAAAAAGGTGAGCTTTGCCAATCCAAAACAGGCAATGGAAAACGGCGTTTCCATGGTGCATCAGGAACTGAATCAGGTGCACACGCGCAGCGTAATGGAAAATATCTGGCTGGGACGTTTCCCCGGCCTGCCGCCCGTGTATGTCAGCCACAGGAAGATGTACCAGAATACGCTGGACATTTTTAATAACCTGGACATTTCAATAGACCCAAAAGCCGTTATAAGAAGCCTGTCGGTATCCCAGCGCCAGATGGTGGAGATTGCCAAGGCTGTTTCACATAACAGCAGGGTTATTGTTTTTGATGAACCCACTTCGTCGCTGACAGAGGTCGAAGTGGAGCATCTGTTCCGCATAATCAGGAATCTGCGCGATCAGGGCTGCGCCATTATATACATATCCCACCGTATGAACGAGATACTGCGGATTTCCGATGAGGTTTCCGTTATGCGCGACGGAAAAATGGTGGGCACCTTTCCATCATCGGATCTTACCACCGATAAAATCATCACCATGATGGTTGGGCGCGAACTGAACAATGTTTTCCCGCCGAAGGATAATGTACCGAGGGAAACAGTTTTAAGAGTCGAGGGACTCACCGCTCAGTACCGTAATTTAAAAGATGTTTCTTTTGAGCTGCGAAAAGGAGAGATACTTGGTGTTGCGGGGCTTGTCGGCTCCGGACGTACCGAGACCCTGGAAAGCCTGTTTGGTCTTTTAACATTAAAATCGGGCAGAATATATAAAAACGGCGCAGAGATAAAAACCGGAAAACCGTACCGCGCCAAAAAACACGGCTTTGCCATGCTTACAGAGGAGCGGCGCGCTACGGGGATTTTCAGCATATTGAGTGTCCGCGAAAATATAACGGTGGCGAATATCAGAAAATATAAACGTTTGCACTTTTACATAAGCAGCGGGAAAATGAGCGCTGATGCCGATTGGGCGATTAATACCTTAAAAATTAAAACACCGGGTCAGAAAACACTGATACGCTCGCTGTCCGGCGGCAATCAGCAGAAGGCTATTTTCGGACGCTGGATGCTGACGGAGCCGGATATTCTTTTGCTTGATGAGCCTACCCGCGGTATAGATGTGGGCGCGAAATACGAGATATATCAGCTAATGATTGAACTTGCAAAACAGGGAAACTCGATCATCATGGTATCCAGCGAGCTGCCGGAGCTGCTCGGCATCTGCGACAGGATAATCGTTATGTCCGGCGGTTTTATGACAGGCAGCCTGGACGCAAAATCAGCAACACAGGAAGAAATAATGACTCTGGCGGCAAAATGCGTGTAACAAGGGAGAAATCAAAATGAAAGAAAACAGCGTATTCTCGCGTTTTACCGGAATATTTAAGCAGCGCTGGCAGAACTACAGGGCTCTCGGCAGAATGGAAAAACTGGCATACTGCGGCGACTTTCTTGTAAGGAACGCCATCTATATAATAATTATCCTGGTAGTAATCCATGTACAGATTTACAGCATACAGAATAATTATGCCAATACTTTTCTTTCTTTCAGATCAATAATTGATATTCTAACACGGGCGGCGTCAGCGCTGTTCCTGGCGCTGGGTGTCGGCGGCATTATAGTATTAACCGGCACCGACCTGTCAGCCGGCAGAATTATGGGTTTTACCGCCTGTATTTGCGCATCACTTTTGCAGCTGCCCCTGGAACAGTACAGCGTAAAAATGTTCCCCAACCTGAATACTCCCCCCATCGTTTTAGTGCTTTTGCTTTCGATGGCTGTTGGAGCGGCATTTGGCCTGTTTAACGGTTTTTGCACGGCGAAATTCAAACTACATCCGTTTATCGTAACCCTTTCTACCCAGTTGATTCTGTACGGACTTGTGCTGATGTATGTTCAGTTAGGCACAAACGGCGGCGGCCCAATATCAGGCTTGACCGACAGATACAAGGACGTGGTAAAGTACACGGTGGATTTCAGGGGCAATGCAATCCCTCTGTATGTGTTTTATGCGATTGTGGCCGCGGCGATAATGTGGTTTGTCTGGAACAAGACAACCCTTGGCAAAAACATGTATGCGGTAGGTGCAAACGCCGAAGCGGCAAATGTTTCCGGCATCTCTGTAATGAAAACAACTGTTATGATATTTATGATAGGCGGCATACTTTACGGTTTTTCCGGTTTTATAGAAGCGGCCAGAATTGGATCCAACAGCCCGTCTACCGGTGTCAGCGCCGAGCTGGATGCCATAGCCGCCTGCGTTATCGGCGGCGTGAGCTTTACCGGCGGCACAGGCAAGATCAGCGGGATAATAACCGGCGTAATACTTTTGCAGATAATTAGTGTCGCGCTGCAATGGCTGAGTGTTTCGGGCGACATGCAGTTTATCATCAAGGGCGCAATTATACTTGTTGCAGTGGCAATTGATATGCGCAAATACCTGGTGAAGAAATAGGTTATCGCACCTGCCAGGACCACCTGATTCCGGTGGAGAAACGGAAGCCGGCGGAGAAGTCGGCGTTTGGATTGCTGTCGCGGTTGTCGCTGATGTATGACTGCCAGGCAATTTCCATGTAAGGGGCAAGCTCTCCGTTTGCGGCATTAAAAATGAAGGGCGCCGCTGTAATGCCGATAGCGCCGAGCCAGCTTGTTCCGCCGGAATAGCGGCGCTGTTCACCGTCGACGGTTAGTATCGCATCGCCGAAGCTGAGTACGGGGCCCGCAAAAATCATGAACTTGTCGCTTGGTCCCCACGAGAATGTGAATGGCAGACGGAAAACCCCAAGGGCTGCGTCGTATTCGGGTCTGATTTCAAAGCCAAAGATCATGCGCCGGCCGAAGGTACCGGTCTCGGCCCCAAGGCGGAGTTGAGAAGCAAATCCCCGGAAAAAATCCCCGTCATTCATAAAGGCTTTCCAGGTGGGCGCGATTGCCAGGCCAAGCAGCAGGCGCCCGCCGCTTTCCGAAGATGCGGTTACATTAGCCGGAATATCTCTGCCCGGCCGTACGCTTGCAACGCTTCCGCCCGAAGCCGGGGGCGCCGCATTGGCGCTGGCTGCGGCGGGGGCAGCCGGTACATTTGTGCTTGCCAGTACCGGCTGGAAAGCAGCGTCGGCTTCGGGAAAAGCCCGGCCAGCGCCGGCGTAGGTACGCGACCAGTAAGACTCGCTTAAGCTGGAGTACATCACCCCTGTATTTGGGCCCGCCGAGGCGGAATGAATAAAGCGGCCATTGCCTATGTAAAGGCCGGCATGTGAAATTCTGCCTGAATTATCAGTTTTAAAAAAAAGAAGGTCTCCCGGCTGAATTTTATTGTCGTTAATTCTATCAGTCCATGTATAAAGACCGACGGAAGTTCTGGGCGGCAAAACCCCCAGAGCGTCCCTGAAACTCACATAAATGAACCCTGAGCAATCCAAACCATTCCGGTCGAGCCCGCCATAGCGGTAGGGCGTTTTTTCGTATTTTTCCGCAGCCAGAAGAACCCTTACACGGGCGTCCTGATAAGCGCGCGCCCTTTCTTCCGGCGAAGCCGACGGCCCGGGCGCCAGGGCATAACCCCCTTCCAGCGGGGCGGCGTGCAGCCAGGCGCAGGCGCTGAAAACCAGCAGCATAAAAGCCGTGAGAAGCCTATCCGGTTTGGGAAAAGGATTCATACCCATATAATAGTATCGGCAGAATCGCTATACAAGCCCTGTTTACGCCGTTGCTTGACCTACAATCAGAAATCCTTCAAAAGGACAAATAGCTCAATGCTTAAAAAGCCCGGACAGCACGAACTGTTATTGAAGTACTACTATTCTTGGCAGTGAATTGCTGATTGCAAAAAAAGAAATTCTGATACCACGCTTGCCATTTATCAAGCTGGGATGAAGACCAGAAATTGCCGCTTGTCGGCATACCGCTAACTGTACTTGTGCTTTGGTAAAGCAAATTGAATTCTGTGATACTGGGCAAAAACCAATCAGTATGACCGCTGTCCGTAGTATATTCAGAGGCTGACCTTGCGGCGTATTCTAAGCTTGAACCCATTTCCGCAATAATAATTTGTGTGTCTTTTCTGCCGTTGCCTATTATGCCATTAGATATTGCATTGTCTGCTGCCACATCATTTGCATAAGTTGTTAACCCGTTGCCTATCTCTGTGTTGTCATCAAGAGTTGCTAACCCCCAACATATTGGATCAGAAGCGTTTGCAGGTGCAACCTCAAGGTAGTGGGCGGTGTATCCTGCGAATGATCCTGTTGTACCTGTATAGCCTTCTACATCAAAACCATCATCAGCGATATAGAAAATTTTACCTTCGCCGGGTCCTGTATCACCGATTGTGTAGAGCAATGGGCTTGTGCATCCAGTTCTCGCACAAAGTCCGTTTACTGTTTTTGTAGATTCATCGTGTCCGAGTGCGGCTACAATAACATCTTTGCAATCTGTACAAATTTGAGGTGTGGTACAAGTGGCAACTGCTCCGGGTGTGTGGTTATGTCCGTCGTTGGAACTGGGACAAGCTGTAAATGTAAGTGTTACAATGATAAAAAGGCTGCAAGTTACAAGTGATGTAACAGAGAACGACTTCCTTGATGGCATCATATTTGGCTCCTTTTGTCAAATTCAGGGTTTTTTGTTTTTTCCCTGTTTTGCAGTTTGTTTATTTGCATATACGGCGAATACTCATTATACCACATATGATTATATGGGAAATACCTTACATAAGTGGATTTTTAGGGAAATGCCAGCCCTTATTGGGCTTTTGAACGATCTCATTATTCAATTTTTATTAAAAATTTTGGTAGAAAGAGAAAAATATTAAGTATTAAATATTGATAAGACAAACTAAATATGGTATTATGTATAGATCAAAGAAGAAATTTAGAAGAAATATTATATAAAAAAGTAATGGATAGAAAAATAGAGTAGAGGCATGTCATTGTAGTATAACCACATAATCATTTACATAAAAATGCCCGCGCCGCGTACCAAAGACGCGACTTCACCCGCATTCCAGCCCACCGCAAACCCGCTTTAAACTTAGTTGCGAAAAGCGGCTTGCCTTATAAGGCGGGCTGGAATGTCGTCAATCGGAACGTTATGTGACTTCAATCTCTCAAAGTGTATGTACCGCCAATGTCAAAAACATCGTTATGATCTTGAATCGTGATAACACTATCATCGGAACTAAGCGCATATTTAACGGGATACTTATCCATTGGAGATGCCAATGAGATTGAGCTTGATGTCAAGCTGGAAATGGCATGTTCTTGATCAAAGTACCAATCCTGGATAAAATATTTTACACCGTCTTTCTCTTTAAAACCTATATGCTTTACTATGTCAATGTCACTTGTTTTATCCCAGTAACCGGATCCGGCAGTAAGTTTCGCCCATGATGTTTCATCAATCCCGCCTCCACCTCCGCCGCTTGACGAGCCACTATCACACCCAACAACCGTCATTCCGAATACCAGCACTACTGCCAGAATTCCCGTTAATAAAGCCAATTTTTTCATGACTTCCTCCTTAAAAACAGGTTTTATGTTTCTATTTTACACACTTCTGTAAAAAAAACAACAATTAATGATACATTTCCAATTAAAGCAAAAGCAGTGTCCTTGGATCGAGGCGCATTGCAGGGGCCTTTGCATTATTGGCGCCGTGGTCTTTACAAACCGTTAACTCTATATAATCCTGTTTGGGCTCCAGCAAAAGCACCACATCAATCATATCGGCATAACCCTTGAGCGCCAGGGGAAAACCACTTTTGTCGCACTTCTGGTCTTCGGTTTTTACAGTACAGCTATACCAGACAGAAAGACCGAGCCCTTCCGCAAATCCCTTAACGGCCGCAATACGCTCATAATCGGCACGATAAAAATCAAAACCATCTATGATAATGGCGTCGGCATTAAAGCCGCCCTCGACAATCAATGCCCTTAGGCTTTTCAGAATCTGATCTTTAGACATGACGTCCTGGTTAAAATTCATTAAAACCCGGTTTTTAACAACTTCGTTTTTTACATCCAGTGCATTTTCCAGATTTTTTTTATTTATAAATTCGTCAAATATATTTTCGTACCAGGATAGCACATAATGCGTATGCTGAGTAAAGGAAACATGAATCACTTTTTTTGACTGAAGCAGTTTATCCAGCGCAAGCTGCACCAGTACCGATGTCTTCCCTACCCCGCTTTCCGAGGCAATGATCCCGATTTCTCCGGTTTTCAATCCTCCATTGATGGACTGCTCCAATAACCGGATTGGACTCCGCTGTATAAGTTCTTCTTTTACCATGTCAAAACTCCTTCTGGTTTTTGTCTTTACCTTTATCTTTGCTTTTTCTTTCCTTCGTACTCTTTAATTAAAGCCTCGGACACGCTCTGCGGAACCTTGCCGTATTTTTCAAACTCCATCGAGAACTCCGCCTTGCCCTGGGTCAGGGAACGCAGCGCTGTTGAATAGCCGAACATTTCGCTTAACGGTACTTCGGCTTCTATGCGGGAAAAGATTCCGTCTTCGGTAGACGACAATATCATTCCGCGCCGCTGGTTAATGGAGCCGAAAATATTTCCCTGGAATTCGGTTGGGCCGTCTACGGAAACTTTCATAATCGGTTCGAGAATGCAGGGCTTTGCTTTGCCGTATGCTTCACGAAAAGCGCCGATTGCCGCCTGCTGGAAAGCAATGTCCGATGAATCAACCGGGTGGCTCTGGCCGTCGTTAATTAAACAGCGTAGATTAACAATGGGGAAGCCGATCACGCTGCCTTTTTTTGCCGCCTCCCTGAAACCCTTGTCGCAGCTTGGAACAAATTCCGTGGGAATAACGCCGCCCTTTATCATATCAACAAACTCATAATCGCCTTCAGCAAAAGGCTCGATATAACCGGCAACCCGTCCGTACTGGCCGGCGCCGCCTGTCTGCTTCCTGTGGGTATAGTTGAATTCCGCTTTTTGGGTGATTGCCTCGCGATAGGCAACCTGGGGCATGCCGGTTTCAACTTCGCACTTGTACTCCCG
The DNA here is from genome assembly GCA_009777535.1 of Treponema sp. Taxonomy (GTDB): domain Bacteria; phylum Spirochaetota; class Spirochaetia; order Treponematales; family Breznakiellaceae; genus WQXQ01. The sequence continues at coordinate 43,239 of WRLP01000001.1, read as the reverse complement.
GCGCATTCTCTCGATGTAAACCTCCAGGTGCAGTTCCCCCATGCCTTTTACAATGCACTGATTGGATTCGCCGTCAACATAAGTCTGAAAGGTCGGGTCTTCCTTGGTAAAACGGTTCAGCGCCTTCGCCATTTGATCGGCGCTCTTTTTGTCTTTTGGAGTAACGGCAAGTGAAATAACCGGCTCCGGCACAAACATCGAAGTCATTGCATAGTTCAGGGCGCCTCCGCAAAAAGTATCGCCGCTGGCGCACTCAATCCCGAACAGGGCGACGATGTCGCCGGGGAAGCCTTCGTTAATATCTTCCATATTATCGGCGTGCATGCGTACCAATCTGCCCACCTTGAATTTTTTACGGGCGCGCGTGTTGTGAAGTTCTTCTCCCTTTTTAAGCACGCCCTGATAAATACGCACATAGGTAAGCTGCCCGTACTGGCCGTCTTCCAGCTTGAAACCCAGGGCAACAGTGGGGTTTTTATCACTCGACGAAAGTTCTTTTTGTTCTTCGTTGTTATCCAGATCCAGGGCAAAGTTTTTTACCTCGGTGGGGTTGGGCAGGTAATGGGTTACCGCGTCCAGCAAAAGCTGAATGCCCTTGTTTTTATGGGCGGAGCCAAGCATTACCGGCACGAATTTTTCCGCAAGGGTCCCTTTACGAATCGCGCCGTGAATAACATCTTCGGGTATTTCTACGCCGGCCAGGAATTTTTCCGCAAGCTCATCGGAAAACATGGAAACCGCGTCGAGCAATTCTTCGCGGTACTTTTCCGCATCTGCCTTCAGGTGCGCGGGTATTTCCGCATAACGCACGATCTCGCCCCTGTCGCCGTCGAAGTATGCCGCTTTCATCGAAACGAGGTCTACCATTCCTTCAAGTTTGTCTTCAAGCCCGATGGGAATCTGTATCATTACCGCGTTCAGTCCCAGTTTTTCACGAAGCTGGAGCCGCACCTTAAAAGGATTCGCCCCGGTGCGGTCGCACTTATTAACGAAGGCAATGCGTGGCACATGATAACGCTTTAACTGTCGGTCTACAGTTATCGACTGTGACTGCACTCCGCCGACCGCGCAAAGCACAAGAATCGCTCCGTCCAGCACGCGCAGGGAGCGTTCAACCTCAATTGTAAAGTCAACATGTCCGGGCGTATCAATTAGATTTATGGAATAATCCTTCCATGTAACCTGGGTTGCAGCGGACTGAATCGTGATGCCCCTTTCCCTTTCAATGTCCATGTGATCCATTGTCGCTCCAACGCCGTCCCTGCCCCGCACCTCATGAATTGCGTGAATTTTTTTGCTGTAAAACAGAATGCGTTCGGAAAGGGTTGTTTTTCCCGAATCAATATGCGCACTTATCCCGATGTTTCGCATTCTGGTTATATCGACGCCCATTTTTTTTACTCCTTGGATTTCCTAAAATTTTCCATGTATTATAAGTTTAGGCAATTTTATTTATTTTTACAAATTTCATTGTACAATACATTCCCGCCGAAGTTCAACTACAGCCGGCCTTTAATTTTTTCCATCATAGCCTGGAAAAAGTCAACCTCTTCGAGTGTTACCCGAATAAATGAATTATCGCCCGGTTTCCCCAGAACCTGTTCCATTTCTTCCTGACTGCGGAATGTCGCCTTTTTAAAGGGGTTACGGAAATCTTTTGCCCTGGTTTCGTACACCTGTTTGCCGATCCAGCGGCATGTATCAACTGCCACGTCAAGCTCATCCTTGAAAACTGAAATGTCCGGCGGAACTTCATTCCTTAATGTCAAAAGCACAGCCCATGCATGGCGGGCTTTGTCCAGCGGGTACTCGTTATCCCAAAGACCGTAAACATTGTGGATTTCGTCCCATGTTTTATATTTACCTTCGCCAATTTCTTTCCTAAGCTGATCAAAGCGAAAAGCAGGAACTATCTGGCCGCCGGCGTTTACCCATTCCTTAACTCTCTGCTGCGGCTCAGCCTGCTTTAGAAGATCGCACAGGCCATTAAAATCAAGATCTGGACTTGAGTCAAGAAACATTGCAAGGGTCTTTACCGCATAATAGCGAAGCATCTTTTGATAGGCGGCTATCGCCCTAAACGGTTTGACAATCATCAGTTCGCGGCTGCTTCGCTCCAGGCAATTATTGCGAATCAAAAGAAATTTTTTATTTTCTGCTTCCACTGAAGAAAAGCCGGTTTCTTCAATCCAGTTGTTCAAAAGCGTTATTGCATTTATTATTTCTTCCACCGTGTCGGGCGCAAGATAATCCGCTTCAATGCGCTGGACTTTTACTTTGCGCACATCGCGCCGGCAGGTTTTCCAGGAATTCCGCTGGAGGGCGTATAGGTTGTACATCCAGTAATAGGCAGGCATCACCACAAGACGGTTTTTATGAACATTATTGCTTACAAGAGAGAACGGCAGCGGGATATTAAGCTCGTGCTGATATTCGCCCTTGTTTATAATAACAAATGACGCGAAACTACTTGGGTGTTTCAGGCTTACTGCCAGCCCCGGCCAGAAGCCCCGGTTAGCGCGTAACTCCCCGTCATTGGCGCGACTATTGTGGTTGCTGCCGATTGTTGCCGCTGCGGCCATGTTTGAAATGCCCTGAATAAGGCTTGCGACCAGGAAAGAATTGTTGTGGTGCTGTTCATGAACCGGAAAAATCAAATTGTTCAGTATTTCGCAGCATGACACAGTCGAATTATCGCCCAGCACAGAATTGATAAGGCGCGCACCGTACTTTAAGTTACAGTTTCTTCCCAGTACAAAGCGTACCGCCTTGGCCCCGTAAAAAACATTACACGCAAACCCTACAATGCCGTTCACCATCTCCACGCCTTCACCTATCTGCGTAGGTTCTTCGGCCGATGAAAGCACTGTCAAATTTTTTAATTTATTCGCACCCTTGATATAGGCGCACTCCCCTACAGCCGTGTCCTTGATAATGGCGCAGCTTTTAATCACCGTGCCATTCCCGACAGTCCCATACCTGCCGCGGCTGCCGCCGTACTGCTGCTGGGTGATCTCTTTCAGCCTGGCCGCCAGCGCCAAATCATCGCGGTACGCAGCCCAGAGAAATGCATCTGCGCAGATCATATCCTGAAACGGAAGAATGGAGCGCCCGCCCGCTTCATTCATCACATCGATCCACACCCGCACATCTTCTTCTTCGCCGTCTTTGATTGCGCCATTGCCGAATTTTGCGTGGTTAGTACACTGCATCTCGTCAACTTTGGAAAGAATGCAGTTGTCTCCGATGATGTAATGCGAAATATAGGCGCAATCCTGAATGGCCGAATCATCGCCGATATCGCATGATATGATTGTGCTGCTGCGAATCCCCGCCGGTACACAGAAATCGTGATGTTTAAGCAGCACATTCCTAAGCGTACCCAGCCGGACAAGGCCATAAAAATTTGAGCTGCGGATAAGCTGCGGATCAAAAGGATCCGTTACAAGAAAATTATCCCAGTTGGGACAGTAGTTTCCGTTGCTTTTCAGTATTTCAATTTCATGGGGATTAAGATTCCGCCGGGATATACCGGTTTTCCTCTCCGCCATTTGCGCATCACGCAGCCAATACTCATTCCTGCCGGGCGGCAGAAAATTTGCCGGAATAAAATCATAGCCGTATCGATCGGGCGGTAATATTTCTACTTCTTTCATTGCAATACATCAACCGGCTTTGGCGCGCCTCAGCCGGACACCTTCAATGTCATGGCTGAATAAATCCCGCAGATCATTCAGCCCCAGCGCCATCAGCGCCATGCGATCAATGCCAATGCCCCAGGCAGCCACCGGCACATTTACCCCCAGACTTTCGGTAACCTCCGGCCGGAAAATGCCGGAGCCGCCCAGCTCGAACCAGCCCAGCACGGGGTGCTTGATATGCACTTCTACCGACGGCTCGGTAAATGGAAAATACCCGGGAACATATTTAACTTCCTTTGCGCCGGCCACTTCGCGGGCAAACATATCCAGCATTCCCAAAAGCGTACGCAGGTTAACGTTTTCGCCTAACACAATTCCTTCGGTCTGGTAGAAATCCGGCAGGTGGGTGGCGTCCACGCGATCGTAACGGAAACAGCGGACAATGCCGAAGTACTTGCCCGGAATCTTCGCGGCCGGCAGAGTGCGCGCCGAAAGGACAGTGCCCTGTGTCCGCAGAATAAGCCGCCGTGTGAACTCATGATCAAAGTTATAGCTCCAGCCCCTGCTGCCGGTCTTTCCGCCATTTTCGTGGGCGGCGGCAACATTGGAAAGCCAGGGCTCCTCAATGAACTTTGCCTTGTCAGGTTCGGCAAGGTAGTAAGCGTCATGAATGTCCCGCGCTGAATGAAACTGCGGCATAAACAAAGCGTCTGAATTCCAGAATTCGGTCTCGACCAGGGAGCCGTCAAATTCTTCAAAACCCAAGGAAACGAGTTTATCTTTTACATCTTCAAGAAATTTTGCATAAGGATTGCTCCTGCCCGGCGTCAGGCGGGTGGGAGGCGTCCTTACGTTATACGATCTGAAAACCTTTCCCTTCCAGCTTCCGGCTTCAAGCATTTCCGGCGTAAGGGTTCCAATTTCATCGCCTGTAATACCGGCAGCCCTAAGGCCGGCGGCAGCGGCTTCGGCGGGGACAGAGCCGTCTTCGGCAACAGTAAAACTGTAAACAACGGTTTCCCTGTCGATCTGACGGTACGGCGCATCGGCGGCGCCCCTCTTTTTTGCATGGCTTGCCATAATGCCTTTTTCCGCATCATTTAGCGACGCTTCGGCAATAAGGCCGCCGGACTTCACAACTTTTTCGAGTAATCCCCTGATAACGGCAAAATGAGAAAATGCCGGACTTTTAGACGGGTCGCTTAAATGTTCAAGCGGGAAAGTGAGCGTTACATTTTTATCTTCATCAAGTTTAAGAATACCCAATTTGGAAAGACTGCCAAAGGCGCTGCCGATGTCTTTGTTTTCCATATGGAGAGCCTGGGCAATATCCTGCAGCCGCGAGCCAAGCCTGGATTTTTCACCTCTCTTCATTTCCTCCAGCCTGCTGCGCACAAGCTCAAGAATACGCTCCTCGGGGCTGCCCTTGTCTTTCCACTCCTCGCCAAGAACGGTCAGCTCGTAAAAAACAGCCGTCTCCCGCCGTATCTCGCTGACCAGTCCCTTGCCCGCCAGCCATGAAAGAGCCTGATTTCCGTGTCCGTGCTTGAAACCCAGTTCTCTTTCAACTTTTTCGATAGTAAGTTCATCACCCCTTTTGTAAGAAAGGAGTATCCGCACTTCAAGAGGATGTAAATTTTTGACAATATTTTGTATATCAGGTACCATGAAAACTCCGGATGTTCACTATGTATTCAGGATAACAATTTTATTGATATGGAGCAATAGGGGGGATTCCCATGTATCCTTGCCTTGACATGCGTCAAAAAAAGTAGTATTTTAGTAGTATGATAACGAAAACAAAGAAATCAGTTTCCCTGTCTAATTCCCTTTTAATGGAAATGGCGCCCTTTGCCAAGGGCGAAAGCGTCTCGGAGTTCATTGAAAAGGCCACGTCTTATTATGTAAATGAACTAAAAAAACAGAAACGCGGCCAGCGTGATATGCAAATCATCAATGCCCATGCGAAACGGTTTAATAAAGAGGCGGAAGAAAATCTGAAATTTCAGGCGATGACATGAAGCGCGGGGAACTCTACCGTGTTTCTCTGGGGTCAAGGACAGATACAAAAAAGCAAAGAGTATATGTGATTGTTTCCAGACAGGAGCTTATTAACAGCGTTTATTCGACTCTTATCTGCGCTCCTGTATACACTAATTACGAGGGATTAAGCACGCAGGTTCCTGTTGGAATTCAGGAGGGGTTAAAACATCCCAGCGCAATTCGATGCGATGAACTTATAAGTGTATTAAAAACCAGCTTAACCGACTATGTGGGAATCTTATCATATAAAAAACTAATTGAATTGGGACAAGCTTTATCCATAGCAATAGGGGTTGATTAAATGAAAAACGATAGCGCAAACAATCATTTCAAGGAAAAGTACGGGCCCTATGCGCTTGTTGCCGGAGGCTCCTACGGATTGGGCGGCGCTTATGCCGAGGCTTTGGCCGGGCGGGGTTTGAACCTAATTCTGATCGCACGGGGAAAAGAAAAACTCGAAGAGACTGCCGCCAGGTTGGGCAAGCAATATTCGGTCGATGTAAAAACACTAATGGTAGATCTGGCAGATTATGATAAAACAAAAAGTTTGATTACAGGCCTGAATGTCCCAATCGGTCTGCTGGTTTACAATGCCGCCCATGCGCCCATCGGCTTATTTGAAAATAAAGATGAAGAAGATCTAGCCCGCTCTGTTACGGTAAATGTAAAAGCACCGCTGCTGCTTGTAAAACTTTTATCCCCGCACATGATACAAAACAAGCGCGGCGGCATTGTGCTGATGTCGTCTCTTGCGGGCGTCCAGGGCAGCCCGAGGATTGCGGCATACGCAGCAACAAAAGCCTATAATGCAATTCTTGCGGAAGGTTTGTGGAAGGAACTGAAAGTCCACGGCATTGACGTTGTCGGTTGCTGCGCAGGAGCGATTCTTACACCCGGATACCGGCAGGCGGAAAAAAGCAAAACGGCGCCGGGCGCCATGGCTGCCCGCGATGTGGCGGAGCAGGCATTGCAGGCTCTGGGGAAGGGCCCTGTCATAGTGCCCGGGGGTTTGAATAAATTCGCACGCTTTCTTACAGCGCGTCTTATGTCCCGGCGCACCGCAGTTAACATGATGGAAAAAAATACAGGAGGCTTATCATGAAGACGCAAATTATCGGGTTTTTTACACCCTGGATTGCCTATGCAATTATGACAGCGCTTCATTGCATCATTCCCGCAAAAAAGATAAAGGGTTATGTCCGCAATGATAAAACAGGCGAAGTTTTAAGTTACAGACTGAACGGCATTTTTGTACTGGCTGCAAGCGTCATATTATGGCTGATATTGGGAATTACAAATCTGGTTCCATTGGACTGGCTGTATCGTGTCCGCTGGGAAAGCCTTGCAGGGGCTGTCGCAATGGGTCTTCTGTTTTCACTATTAATTGTTATTCCCTATCCTTCTACAGGCAAAAATTTTCTTGCGGATTTTTTCCTGGGCAGGTTGAAAAACCCGCAGTTCAGGGACGGGTTTATCGATGCAAAAATGTGGCTCTACATGATTGGAGCAACAATGCTTCAGCTTAACGTTCTTTCTTTTGCTGCGCATCACTGGCAGTTATACCAAATTATAAACCCGGGCTTTTTGTTAAGCACCTTCCTCATGACATGGTTTATTTGGGATTACAATACATTCGAAAGAGTTCATTTATACACCTATGATTTTATCGCCGAGCGCACAGGCTTTAAACTCGGCTTCGGCTGCCTTGCGTTTTATCCGTACTTTTATTCGGTTGCGCATTGGTCAACGGTTAACCTTCCCAATCCCGGACATCCCCTGTGGCTTACGATATGCTTTGTCCTTGTTTTTTTTACCGGGTGGACTTTGGCTCGCGGCGCAAACATGCAAAAGTTTTACTTCAAGATTTCACCCGAAAAAAGTTTTTTGGGAATAAAACCGGAAGTGTTAAGCAACGGACAATACACGCTGCTGGTAAACGGCTTCTGGGGACGCAGCCGGCACATAAACTATCTGGGAGAAATCCTTATGGCAAGCGGAATTGTACTTAGCACCGGCTATCCCGCAGTGTGGACATCGTGGCTGTATCCGCTTTATTATGTATTCCTTTTATTCACCCGCCAGGCCGATGACGATAAAATATGCAGGGCCAAATACGGCGAATTATGGGACGCTTACAAAAAGAAGGTTAAATACAGGATCATTCCGTATATTTATTAGGAAACCTACAATGCTGGAAATGCAGATTTTTCTACTCTGTCTGATAGCCGTTGGATTCCTGACTACAAAAGCGCACATCATAGATGAGCGGGCACGCTCCTCCCTTACCGACCTTATACTCAGCGTGTTTCTCCCCTGCAATATTGTTGCCTCTTTTTTTGGAACAAGCCGTTCCCAGCTTCCATCTTTGGGAATAATGCTGATAATTTCGCTGGGAACAATGGCTTTGGGTTTTGCACTTGCCCATCTTTTTTTCCGCAAGGCAGGAACAGAGCAAAAAAAAGTTTTACTTTACGCCGCTCTTATACCCAATGCAAGTTTACTGGGCAACCCGCTGATCGAAAGTATTTACGGAACCGGCGGCCTGGCCTATGTAGCCGCTTACCTGATACCTCTTAGAATGGCCCTCTGGAGTTTAGGACTGGCAATTTTTACCGTAGAAAGGGGCAGCCTAAGAAAAATTGTTTTTCATCCATGCCTGATAGGAACCTATATTGGCCTTATTGTCATGATAACGGGGTTTAGTCCGCCGGTTTTAATCAGCCGGCTTGTTTTAAGCCTTGGCAACTGTACCACTCCGATATCAATGATGGTGGTGGGATCAATCCTTGGTCTGACCAAAATAAAATATTTATTCAGCCGTATTACCATCAGTTTTTCTTTTTTACGCCTTGTTTTAATTCCGTTGATGGTAATGGGAATACTCCTTCTATTCCGCCCCGATCCCCTGATAACAGGCATCTCGGTTGTTTTGGGCGGCACTCCTGCCGGAATAACGACCGTCATACTGGCCGATAAATACGGTTCTGAAAAAGAACTTGCCTCGAAGATCGTTTTTGTAACTGTACTGCTGTCAATGATAACAATTCCAGCCCTGGTTTGGCTGTTGCACTAAAAAGAAATTTACGCATATTAATGGTTAACCAATTCGCGTTTTTTTTATATACTATACACAAAAGAATTTTATGATGCAGAAAAAAATCTATGTTATCGGACACAAAAACCCCGACACTGATTCGATCGTGTCGGCGGCAAGTTATGCGCGGCTTAAACAGCTTCTGGGGCAGAGTAATTGCACTGCAGCCAGGGCAGGAAAGATAAACCTTCAAACTGAATATATATTCGGGCGTTTCGATGTACCGGTGCCGGAGTTTCTGCCGGATCTCGTTCCGAAAGCGGAGCATTATATTTCCGGAGCGCCGGTTACGGTCAACGAAGAAGACAGCGTATGGAACGCACTGGAACTGCTGCAGAAAGATGATTCCAGGGTGCTGCCCATTGTAGGAGCAGACGGAGTTTACAAGAGCATGCTCCACTACCGAGGTTTTGCGCAGTATATTATAACCAATATAAATCCAAGGAAAAAATCTGCCTTCCCGCTTTCGCTGGATCATTTGGCCGCAACACTCCACGCCCAGCCGGTTGCCATTTTTAACGGCAGCGAAATAAAAAAATCGCCCATTGTAGTGGCTGCATCGTCTATAGAACATTTCAGGAATAACATTCAGGCGGAAGGAGTGGACAATGTTCTGATTATTGTAGGGGATCGCCAGGACATACAAAAGCACTGCATAGAACTCGGCGTGCGGGCGTTGATTCTTTCCGGTGGTAATGTCCTGTCGAAAGAATTAATTGAACTGGCGGAAAAAAAGCGCGTATCGGTATTGATAAGCCCTTTTGATACTTCGTCCACGTCCATGCTGATAATCTACTCAATAAAAGCGGGATTTCTGGGCGACAACTCGGTACCTCTTATCAGGTTAAATGATCAGGTGCGCACATTCCGTGACGCCCTTTCAAAGGCGCCTTCCCGCTGCCTGCCGGTGGCGGATGACGAAAACAGGGTGGCAGGCGTTATTTCCGAAGTAGATTTGCACAAGGAGCCGAATGTAGAAGTGATCATGGTGGATCACAATGAGCTGACACAGGCCATTGAAGGAATCGAAAACTTCAAGATTCTTGAAGTGATTGATCACCACCGGCTTGGCAATCTGTCGACCCGTTACCCGATCACTTTTATAAATCGCGTAGTCGGAGCCACATGTACGATCATTACAAACCTGTACCGGGAGCAGAAAGTTCCGCTGGAGAAAAACATAGCATCGATTCTGTTATGCGGCATTCTCGCCGACACCCTTGTTTTGCAGTCAACCACAACAACTGAAACAGACATTGAAACAGCCGATTACCTTTCTTCCATCACCGGCCTGGATATAAAAACCCTGGGGCAGGAGTTGCAGGCGGCGGCGAGCAGGGTCAACTCCCTTTCTACCGCAGAGATGGTTTCGCTGGACATGAAGGAATATGCCGAATGCGGAGAAAGCTTTACGGTAAGCCAGATCGAAACCGACAATCCGGGAATTCTGGCCGAACGCAGGGCAGAGATCGCCGCCGCCCTGGAAAAAGAGCGGGCTTCCAGAGATCATCTCTTTTCCGCCCTTCTGGTAACGGATATAACAATGCTGGATTCGCTTCTTTTTGTAAGCGGCAAAAAAAACTTCATAAGCAATATCAATTTCCCAGTTAAAGCCGAGGGCATCTATGAACTGAAGGGAGTGGTGTCGCGCAAAAAGCAACTCGTCCCTCTGCTGACGGACTTCATAGCCGCCGCCCACTGAGGCTTTTCCACGGCTATTACAACACCACAAATGTGTGCCTAAAATATTAACATGGGGTCCTGTCAGGGGGTAAAAGTGTCATGCAGGCATGCCACTTTTACCCCCTGACACCCCGTGTTACTTTTTATGGGCACACATTTGTGGAATCGTAAAAGTAGTGGGACGCCTGCGTAGAAGAAGCCACGCCGTAATCGCGCACCGCTTACGCTACCGATTCTGGGCATATATTTCTGCAATCGCCAAAGCAGTGAAACGCTGACGTAAATGAGGGAAGAAAACATGGAAAAAAGACCGACTGACAAAGAAACATGGGAACTCCAAAAAATGTGGGCAGAAAATCCGCCGGAACTCATGGAAGGCACCGGTCCCTTGACCCGGCGCCGTGAACTGCTGAACCTTCTTGATGATATAAGCGCCAATTACATACTGACAATATCAGAACGTGAACATAAAACCCCTTCTCAGGTAGTAGGCGACATGGTACGAGAAAAAGTAATGATACAAACTACCACTTAAAAGGAAATTTTATCTTTTCTCCCTTAACTTAGACTTCCTCCCCTACGCCAGCGTTTCACTGCTGCGGTACTGCCAAAATGCATGTAGCCGTGGAAAAGCCCACTAATGCAAAATGGCCTCTCCGCGCCATATATACAAGATAAAAAATAAAAATTAAGAGGTAAAAGTTTTTTTACCATGAATTTTTTATCCTGTATTGGAGGAAATAGTGAGTGTTTTGGCGTATATGCCCTGTGGGGCGGATGGAATCATCATTCGGGTCGAGGCGGATATTCGCAGGGGTATCCCCGGTTTCGACATAACCGGACTTGCGGAGGGCGCAGTGCGCGAGGCAAGGGAGCGCGTGCGGGCTGCTTTTAGGAACTCGGGTTTTGCTTTTCCGCTGGATCGTGTTCTTATTAACCTGGCGCCGGCGGGGTTGCGCAAGGAAGGAGCGTCCCTTGACCTCCCGATTGCGCTTTCGGTTATGTCGGCTGCGGGCATTGCTCCGGCGGCGGATAACCTTCTTGTGATGGGCGAACTGGAGTTATCGGGCAGGATCAGGCCGGTGCGGGGAGTGCTGGCCGCCGTCGCCGCCGGCCTCGCAGAGGGTATCGACGGGTTTATCATCCCTATGGAAAATGCGGCGGAAGCGGCAATTCTTGCCGGCGCGCGTTTTACAGCGGCGGAAAATTTACGGGAAGCGGTACATTCCCTTTTTATCCGCGAAGAAACCGGCTCGCTTCCCGCGCCGGTTATTCCCGAAGCCGCCGGCGCAATGGCGGATAACGCTTCATCCGGGGATTTTGCCGATGTAAGGGGACAGGGCGTCTACAAGAGAGCGCTGGAAATTGCCGCCGCCGGGGGGCATAATATGCTCGTCTTCGGGCCGCCGGGCGCAGGAAAGACAATGCTTGCACGGCGCTTGCCTTCGATAATGGCGCCTCTTACTGGAGATGAAGCGGTGGAAGTTACACGCCTTTATAGTCTCGCCGGTCCGTTAAAAAACGGAGCGGGAACAGGCTACATCGACCGCCTGATAACCCACCCGCCTTTCCGCGCCCCGCATCATTCGGCAAGCGCAGAAGGAATCCTCGGCGGCGGCAGGAGCCCGCGCCCGGGAGAGATCAGCCTTGCGCACTACGGCGTGCTTTTTCTTGATGAGGCGCCGGAGTACAGGGTCAATGTTCTGCAGGCGCTCAGGGAGCCGCTGGAAGACCGGGTCATCAGCATTGTCAGGGCGGAAGGGCCGCTGCGTCTTCCGGCGGAGTTTCAGCTTTTAATGGCGGCTAACTCATGCCCCTGCGGCCGCCTGGGCATACAAAATGCGGCGGCAGGCGGCGGAGCGGATGAATCCGGATACGGTGCAATGAGCTGTTTCTGTTCGCCAGAGGAAATTTGCCGGTACTGGAGAAAATTCAGCGGCGCCCTGCTCGACCGGATAGAAATCAGAGCCGCAATACTGCCGCCAAAAATAAGTGAAATCGACACATACAATGAACCGGAAAAAAATGAAGGTAGCGGCGCCATCGCCCGCCGTGTTTTGGCGGCGGTTGAAATTCAAAGATGGCGGTTTAGGGGAACGGGAATTCGCCGCAACGCTCTGATCCCTTCAGGTAAAATTGAAACCCTATGCCCAATGGGTGAGCGCGCAAAAAGCGCCTTTCATAAAGCCGCGGCAAGGCTGGGTTTTTCGGGCAGAGCCTACCACGGAATTCTGCGGGTAGCCAGGACCATCGCCGATCTTGCAAACAGTGAAGTTATCGAGGCGGAACACATACTCGAAGCGGTTCAGCACCGCCGTCTTGGAGAAGATCCCTGGGACATCATGACAGCAGCTCCGGTATCGCCTCCAAAACAGCATCTTTAATTTCCCTGCCCCGGCCGGAAAAGCCCAATTTTCTGCCCGGTCTGATCTCGCCGTGAAAATCGCTCCCCTCGGTGATGAATAATCCCAGGGATTTACCCAAACTTTCAAGCCGGCGGCAGGAACCTGGTTTGGCTATCGGGTGCCAGGCTTCAAGACCCATTAAGCCCCGGTTTCGCAGTTCCTTGAGTATTTCGGAGAGTCTGCCCCATGCTATAAACAGGGACATTGGGTGTGCAAGAACAGAAATCCCGCCGGATTCCCGAATCAACTCCGCAGCTTCCTCAAAAATCAATCCCTCTTTGGGAACATAAAGAGGTTTTCCAACTCCCAGGTAACGGGCAAAGGCCTGCTCCTGGTTTTTAACAATTTTACGTTTTATCAAAAAATTGGCAAAATGCGGCCTGCCCAGTGAATAACCACCGGCTCCTTTATGCGGATGGTCGGCCAGAAGCTCCTCCCAGCTTGCTTCAATCTTATATTTACGCATTTTTTCCATAATTTCCCGGTTTCGCTCTGTTCTGCGGCGGGATAATTCCCTTACTGCGGCCAAAAACGCAGGGGTTGGGTTATTTATTCCCAGCCCCAGGAGGTGGAACTCACCTCCGGGACCCAGCCCGGGAACATCAGACCGGTATTTTTCAACATTCCAATTTATATTAATTTCAATTCCGGGGATAAAACGAATACCCAGGGCGGAAGCCTCGGTTCTTGCTTCCTCCAGCCCTTTAATTGTATCATGATCGGTAAGGGCAATGGCGCCAAGGCCATGTTCTACTGCTTTCCGGACAAGCAGGGACGGACTAAAATCCCCGTCTGAAGCGTTTGAATGGGTGTGCAAATCTACCATACTAATAGTTATTGTAGCTGTTTTCTGCCGATAATGGTATGGATAGCCCCAAAGACATTGATCTTTTTGGGTAAAAAAATGTAATATTATGTAAGGACGGCTCGGAAGTGTTTGAATATACCTTGGTGAATGGGGTGATTGTATCCCCGGGTAGAAAAGCACGTACCGGCGATTTGGGAGTTAAAGGAGAAAAAATTTTTTCTCCGGGCGGTAACGTTAAAATCGATTTAAAGAAAAAATCCTCAGTGTATCCTTCGCTGATAAATACTCATGATCATTTGCAGGGGAACTACCGTCCGGCGGTAGGCCCAAAGAAGGGTCATTTCTATCCTACCTGGCTTCCCTGGGATCAGGATTTTAAGGCATCGGAAACATTCAAGGAACGTTCCAATTTAAGCAGGGAAGATCTTTACGCCCTTTCAGGATACAAGTGTCTGTTTTCCGGCGTTACCACAGTGAACGATCATTTTCCCCAAAAACTAAACAGCCTTATTCTGCCGACCCTTCCCATAAGGGCATTTTTAGAATACGGTCTTGCCCATGAAAGCTCTTCGTATGATCTTAAGTGGGGCGACGGTATCGAAATTGAACATGAGCGCGCGGTAAAAAACAAATGGCCGTTTATTACCCACCTTGCAGAGGGTTTTGACGAAGAATGTTTTAACGGCGTTAAAGAGCTGGAGAGGCTGAAAGTACTGGATAACCACTGCCTGCTGATTCACTGCATTGGTTTAAGCGACGAAGACATTAAAAAAATAGCGAAAGCCGGAGCGAGCGTTTCCTGGTGCGGTTTTTCCAATATGTTTATGTTTAATGTTACCAGCAAGATACGCAAAATGTTCAAAGCCGGCGTTAATGTTACAATCGGAACGGATTCTTCTGCGACAGGTTCCGCGAATTTCCTTGCCGAGTTAAAGTTCGACCGGGAGTTGTACCGCAAACTTTACGGCGAGGATCTTCCATCAAAAAAAATATTCGAGATGATTACAATAAACGCGGCAAAAGCGTTCTGGATGCAGGACAGGATTGGCAGCCTGGAAGAAGGCAAGTTAGCTGACATTCTGGTGCTAAAAACGAAAGACGACGATCCCTACGATAACCTTGTTAACGCCTCGATGCGGGATATTGAACTGTTAATTCTTGCCGGAAAGCCGATTTACGGCCAGATGCGTTTTCTTGATATTTTTGGCGACAGGCTTCCCGAAGGTTACACGCAAATTACCGTTGGTAAGGAACAAATGTTTGTTAAGGGCGATCCCGAAGGCCTTTATAAAGAAGTCAGGCGGAAAGTCGGTTTTAAGAAAAAACTTGACTATCTGCCCTTTGAGCCGGCTGAATAGGAAGGAATCAAATGCCAAAACCGTCCCAATACCGTTCCGGTTCTCTCATTTATTTTCAGGGAGATCCGGCCGACAAGGTATATATTTTACAAAACGGAAAAGTTAGCCTGGTTTACAAAGACATTGAAACAGGCGAAGACATACGCGATCAGGTGCAGCCAGGCGAATTCTTCGGGGTTAAGTCCGCGCTTGGGCGTTTCCCGCGCGAAGAAAACGCCATTGCGATTGCCGATTCTACCATCATGGCTTTTACAGTTGCCGAGTTTGAGGCTGTTGCCATGGCGAATACCCACATAATTGTAAAAATGCTCAAAGTTTTTTCCAATCAGATGAGGAGGATACACAAACAGGTATCCAGCATTATGGCAAAAGAAGAGGTAAGTACCGCCGACGGCCTTTACAATGTCGGCGAATACTATCTAAAGGGCAAGCGGTATTCGCAGGCAAAGTATGTCTTCAGCCGTTATCTGACATATTATCCTTCCGGGAAATACGCCTTACAGGCAACCAAAAACCTTGCACAGGCGGAAAGCGCCCTGTCCCAATACGGGAATGACAGAAGCTCCCCCGGAAATTTCGGCGCCGGGTCTTCTCCTGCCGCCGAGAAATTGTCTGCCGCCGCCGAAGCCTACTATGAGGCGGTAAGTCTTTTATCACAGGAAAGATATCAGGAAGCCTACACGGCTTTTAAGGCCATTGTGCATGGTGGCGAAGATTCTGAATGGACTGCACGGAGCTCTTACGAGATCGGCAGGTGCATGTATTTGACGAAAAGATATGAAGATTGCCTGAAGTATTATTCAAATATGCTTACGCAATATCCAAGACACCCGGATTTAATCGAAGCAATGTACTATATGGGTCAGTGCAATGAAAAAACCGGAAAAAAAGAACAGGCTGCAGCCTTCTATAAAAAGATTCTTTCCATGACCGCCGGCAGCAACGACGGCGCTGCGGCAAAAGCAAAACGGGCCCTGCAGGCCATGGGAGTATAAAATGGCAATGGATATGAACGCTTTCAGCCGGTTTACCCGTGTATTTCAGCCCGGCGAGATGATCTTCTCCGAATTTGAGCCGGGCGACACATTTTACCTTATTCAATCGGGTAGGGTGCAGCTTGTAAAAATCATCGGAGATATTGAAAGAACCCTGGATGTTCTGTCGCCTCCCGAAAGTTTCGGCGAAATGGCCATTCTGGAAAACTCTCCGCGTTCAGCCTCCGCCGTTGCTTTGGACGAGGTGAAGGTGCTGGAATTTAATTCCCAGAATTTTGAAATTCTGCTGATGGGGAATCCGCAGATTGCGCTTAAACTGCTTAGAATGTTTTCAAAACGCATTTACGATTCCAAACGGCGCTTTATGATTCTTGCCCTGCCAGATTCTCAGTCAAAGATTGCAGATGTGTTCCTTATGCTCGATGAAACCCAGCCTGATATTGATAAAAGTACGGAACGACGTGAGTTCAAAACATCAGTAGACGATGTAGCCCACTGGGCAGGAATGGGGGTTTCCGAAGCCAGAGACACATTGGGGCACTTTGTTAATCAGAGGCGTGTGGAGATATTTCCCGACCGGATTGTGGTAAAAAACATAAATGACTTCTCGCGCTTTGTCAGCTCCAGGCGCAAAAAAGCAGAAGTTTAAAGTTTTAACCCGCTACTGTTTCTGCTATATTAAGGCAGTAGTCGCCAAGTTTCTCGATACGGCGTACCATATCAATAAACAACAGTTCTATTTTAACATCCTTGCCGGCCTCGATCCGTTTTCGGCTTAATTTACGCAGTTTGTCCCGTGACTCGTCAATGGCATCCTCCAGTTTCCTTGCGTTAAGGATTGTGTCCGGCAGGAGAGCGGCGCTTCCAAGATTTTCCTTTACCAGACCAAGAAAATCCTCCACCAGTTTTACATAGGGCGCAAGGGCTTCCATTTCCTTTTCCTTGAACATCCTGTCTTTTTTAACGCTTTTTTCCAGAATGATGCTGATGCTGAAACATTCGTCGGTCATATCTTCAAGATCAGCAATGACGCGTAACAGGCGTGATATCCTGCGTTCGGAACGCCTGTTAAGGTGCCCTTTTGCACATTCCATAAGAAAGGAACTGAGCTGTTCCCGCATATCATCGGCATATTCTTCTTTTTGTTTCAGCTCATCTTTAAGTGCTGCGGCCATTGCCTGTTTGTTATCTGTTTCACGCAGAGCTCGCAGCACTTCACTGAAACGGGCGTACATCGACAATGTAAGGCCGGCCATATCGCTGACCTCTTTTTCCGCACGCAGAATATTCAGCTCCGGTGTATTCCGGTTCTTGCCGGACGCATAAACCAGACTGTAGGGTTCGGGCGCTGCGATTTCGGTTTTTTTATCTTTTATGATCAGCGAGACAAGCGAGGCAAAGGGGTTTACAAAAGGCAGAAAAATTAAAGCGTTTACAATTTTAACAGTGGTATGAAACATGGACAAATGAATGGGAACCATGTGATCATTAATTATTCCGGGAGTCATTGCCCCCGGCGTTATAAAATCAACCAAGGCCAGCAGAGGCCTTAACATGGGTAAAGCCCAGCAGGTAGCAGCAACGCTGAAAAGCACATGGGCAAGGGCGGCGCGCTTTGCTTCGGTTCTTGCTCCGATAGAGGCAAGCGCGGCATCAATGGTTGTACCGATATTGGCGCCAAGAATCATGGAGGCGGCAAATTCATAGTTGACCACACCATTAAAAGCCATTGTTAAAATGATGGCGATGGAAGCGCTGGACGAATGAATGAGTATCGTAATTACCGCCCCTGCAGCCATTCCTATCAGATAAGACACAAAACCGAGGTTGGAAACCATTGCAATAAAATCGAAGTTATTCCCAACCACCGGCATGGATTTGGTCATGAAATCAAGCCCCATAAAGAGCAGGCCAAATCCAAGAATAAAGTCTCCCAGATCGCGGTGTTTCCATTTAACCATGCGGAAAATAAATCCGACGCCCACAGCCGGAAGGGCCATCTCGGAAAGTTTAAGGGAAAAACCTATAAGAGATACAATCCAGGCGGTAACCGTAGTGCCTATATTTGCGCCGATAATCACCCCGATTGACTGGGTAAGCGTAAGCAATCCCGCGTTTACCAGGACAACGACCATTACTGTTGTTGCCGATGATGACTGAATGATGGCGGTAATTGAAAAACCGGTAAGAACGGCGATAAATCTGTTTCCTGTCATGAAATTAAGGAAGCGCTGCAGTTTATCACCGGCGGCTTTTTGAATGCCGTCGCTCATTACATTCATTCCATACAGGAAGAGGCAAAGGCCGCCGGTCAATCTGAGTATTATCCCAATGATGTCCATATATAGTATTATAACACTTCCGGTTTTGAATTAAAATACAGTATGGACGGTCAAAAACTGCTGGCGCTTTCCGATACACACGGCGACATTTATGCCCTGAAAGCGGTTTTTGAATGGGCTCAAAACAGAAAACAGGACGAAAGGATAACAGCGACAGCATTTTTGGGCGACGGAGCCTTGGACCTACAGCGGGCTGCCGCAGCAACCGGCTTTTTCTGTAACTGGAAACTTGTCAGGGGTAACAATGACTATGATTCCGATTTGCCCGATACTGCCGTTTTTGACTTTGGCGGCCACCGTTTCTTTCTTTGCCACGGCCACCGGCATGCCCTATACAACGGTTACCATGCCATAATTGCGGCAGCCCGCAAAAGCGAAGCGGATGCGGCTCTCTTCGGACACGCCCATGTACCGTATCATAAAACCGTAAACGGCATCACCCTGATTAATCCCGGCAGCATCGGAATGCCCCGCAGCAGGGCCGGCTCGACCTTCGCCGTCATTGATTGTGCGGCGAGAAAGCCGCTGGAAGTTGTCTTTTGGGAGATCGGTTCCACCGGAAAAATCCGTGAATTAAAGGCCGCACGCGGCTAATCATACAAATTTGAAATCGCGTACAAGGGGTAAATATCGAAGTAGTCTTTTTTGGCGAAATTCTCAAGGGAAGTCCTCACTCCACGATCGATTTTTTTTTCTTCCATGAATGATCTCAGGCTCTTCATACCGCCCTGTGTCCCTGATTTCACCTCTATGGGGACGATTGATGAACCCTTCTGTATCAGATAATCAATCTGAGCGCTGCTTTGGGCTTTTTCACGGCGCCAGCAGAATAGCTGCCGCCTTGCATGGGTGCCGCCGTTCTTTTGCAATTCAAGCCCTGTGTGAATTTCGGCTAACGCACCGCGGTTAACAGTATTAAAATCTTCTGCCAATAAAATCTGCGATTTTTCGATACCCAGGATATGCAGAAATATCCCGGTATCACATGGTATAATCCGGCGGTATTTGGGATTGATTTCAGCGCCCAGGGGAATACCATTGGCCGCGCTGTGGGTTACAGGATATGCCAGTCCGGCCATGATAAGCAGATCGAGTGCCTGTTTGACCCTGACATTGCCGGTTCCTTCCGCAGCCCGTTCATAGACAAATTTTCCCTCGGCCTGGTACATGACCGATTCAAAAACTTCGTTCAAAACCAATAGGGGTACTCTGGAACGGTATTTTGAAAAATCGTCTCTGAATGTTGCAAGAAGATCCTCGATCACCTGCTGGCTGTGAAGCAAGTCCCGGTTTTGCACATAACTAACAATGGATTCCGGCATGCCGCCGATCAACAAAAATATTTTAAGGCGATCTACAAGTTGTTTATGTATTGGTCCCGGCAAAGGATTTGCCGGTGCGGCTGCACGGCAGGCTTCAGCATGCATTTGATCACCCATAGCACCTAAAAACTCATAAAACGAAAATGGATACATAAAAACTGAATGGATCCTGCCTACGCCAAAGGACGGAATTTCTTCAAGGGCAAATTCCAGGAGCGAACCTGCGGCAATCAAATGCTGTTGTGGGTATTTTTCATAAAAATAGCGAAGTGTTTTTATCGCCGGAACACAGCTTTGAATTTCATCAAAAAACAAAAGTGTTTTTCCGGGCTCAATGGGAGTGCGGTAATAGAGGGACAGGCGGCTGCATAATTCAGCAGGATCGAGATTCTGTGTAAAAAACTGTGATGCGTCCGCATCGCTGTCAAAATTGATTTCTACATAATGTTCAAAACTATTGCCAAGCATGCGAACCGCAGCGGTTTTCCCTACCTGCCTCGCTCCCCTAAGCAAAAGGGGTTTTCTGTTTTTTTCATGAGACCATTCGGCTAAAACCGCATCAATATTTCGTTTGAAATAACCTTTTTCCATAATATCAAATTATATGGGTAATAATAGTCCAACTTTATCAAAATATCAAGGTAATAATTAGCTGTTTTTACCAAAATATAAAGGTAATAAGTGCCAGGCACCTAGCAGTTTATGAAACCAAGAAACGCCTGCACCTGTTTTTCCAGCAGAGGGGCGCTGTCCCTCAGGGCCAGCCGTCCGTTCTGGTCTGTTTGCAACAGAGCGTTCGGTATAGTCAGGCGCGGTTGATTCATAACCCTCATATTAAGAAAGCTGATAAGCGTTACAAGATGATCCTGCGCCACTCCTGTTCCCGACATGCCCGGCGTAATGCCGCTGACAGCAGCCGGTTTGCCGCCAAGCACATGCGGAACGCTGTCGCTTACCGGCCTGGAAAGCCAGTCGATTAGATTTTTCAGGACGCCGGGGAAAAAATGATTGTACTCCGGCGAGAAAAACCAAATACCGTCTGCCGATCTAACAATCTCGCGCACCCGTTTAACGGCGTCCGGGGCAGGAGCTTCGACGTCCTGGTTCAGCAGCGGAACATCGCTGTAATCCAGCACTTCAAATTCCGCCTGGTCTCCGATTATCCGCCCGGCTTCAACGGCCAGTTGGCGGTTAAAGGAATCCCGTTTAAGCGAACCCACTATGGCCACGATTTTATTTTTTTTCATTACGTCCTTCTCCCTGGATTAAGTATAATTGATTTAGGGCGTATATGCAAAAACGGCGCCCACTGCGCGGCCTTACTTGATAATGACAATCAGATGTTATAGTATGATTATGAGGGAAAAACAATGACTATCAGAGAATCGGTAAAAAATGAAATTGAGACCTTATCCAATGATGCTCTTCATGCGGTGCGGGATTTCCTACTTTTTCAAAAATACCGAGATATTTTGGAGATGGATGATACGAGTTATTTAAATTCCATCCCCGGTATGGCAGATTCCATCAAGGAGGGGATTGACACCCCGCTTGAGAAATGTATCCCCCTCTCTGATGTATGGGCTGATGTATAAAACAAGCTTAACCCGGCAAGCAGAAAAAGACGCTCGAAAACTGGAGCAGGTTGGGTTAAAACAAAAAACTATTTATTTGCTCAGGATAATACGGAATAATCCTTTCCAAAACCCGCCTCCTTATGAAAAATTACAAGGTTACGAGGCTGTGTATTCACGCAGAATAACTATTCAACATCGTCTAGTTTATCAGGTTTTGCCTAATGAAAGGAATGAGATAGATGAAAGCGGTATACCATACAAAGGCAAAGTAAAAATCATTCGTATGTGGACACATTATGAATGATATGGTTGCTATCAGAACCACGGCACACCCTACGACACCATTTTGAAAACTTTATTTCAAAATACCATATCCGCCATCAACAAATATAGTTTCGCCATTTATATAATCTGAAGAATCAGATAATAAAAAAATGATAACTTTGCCTATATCTTCCGGCATAGCGATTTTACCGCCCGGGATAAGGTTTTCAGACATTTTTCTTATTTCCGGATTATCAAATGATTTTGATGTCATTCCGGTATATGTAAATCCGGGAGCTACTGCATTAACTTGAATGTTAAATTTTGATAAATCCAGGGCCATGGCAGATGTTAATGATACTATTGCGCCTTTTGAAGCTGCATAATCCGCCATATTCGGCCTGAATATTTTTGACCTGATGCAGCTTATGTTAACAATTTTACCTTTCATGTTCTTTATCATTATTTTGCTTATATATTTTGATAATAAAAAAGTTCCCGTAAGATTTGTTGATATTACTTTATTCCATTCATCAGAAGTAATATCATATAATGGCTTCGAGTTGGCAAAAATACCTGCGCAATTTATTAAACCGTCTATTATGGTAAATTGCTTTTCTATTTCTTTTATTGCTGATAGTATACTATTTTCATCGGTAACATCAGTTATAAAATGTTGATAATTGTTGTCTTTAATTTCTGGTTCATGCAGATCAAGCCCAATTATTGTTGCGCCCTTTTCCAGTAATAAATCAACACAACTTTTGCCTATTCCTGAGCTTGCCCCGGAAATAACATATATATTATTTTGCATATTCATTGCATTGCCTCCAATGAGTCTTTCGTCTCCATACATCTCCCCTATACCGCTTCCATTTCAAACCGTTCTTTAAGTTTCCGGTAAAAATTCTTTAAACTCTTGTCTCCACCGTTATCTAAAAACAGACAGAAGGGCAGACTGTCCGTTAATTTATGCTTGATAACACAGGAACAGCATTTACCATTGTTTACACATGTCTTTTTAGGACAGGCGCACTCTTTAACATTCGGACAACTCATTTGGGAAACCACCTTTTCGTTTTATTGGCAAATCGCACCAGACTAAGCATAATCGGAACCTCAACCAGCACACCGACAATTGTTGCCAAGGCAACAGGTGATTGCGCTCCAAAAAGGGCAATCGCTACGGCAACAGCCAATTCAAAAAAGTTTGAAGCCCCAATCATTCCGGCCGGGGCTGCCACATCATGAGACAGCTTCAATGCCTTGCTTGTCAAATAAGCGATTGCGAAAATCAGATACGTTTGAATGGACAGCGGTATTGCGATAAGAATTATATGCAGGGGATTGCCAAGGATAACATCGCCCTGAAATGAGAATATAATAACAAGTGTCAGAAGCAGGCCAATTACCGTAACATTGTTGAACTTAGTAATAAAACTATGTTCAAAGTAATCCTGCCCTTTGTTCTTGATTACAACCCTTCGGGTAACACTGCCCAGGGTCAGGGGAATGACCACAAATAATACAACAGATAGCAGCAGGGTATCCCAGGGAACTGATACGCCGCTAACACCCATCAGAAAGGCGACAATAGGTGTAAAAGCAATCAAAATGATTAAATCATTTGTGGCAACCTGTACAACTGTATAGGCAGGGTTTCCCTTTGTTAAATGACTCCACACAAAGACCATAGCCGTACAGGGAGCCGCTCCCAATAGGATAGCCCCGGCTAAATAATCTCTTGCAAGTTCAGCCGGAATAACAGCTTTAAAAATCACATAAAAGAAAAACCATGCAATGCCGTACATGGTGAATGGCTTAATTAACCAATTTGTAACCCATGTTACAAAAAGCCCTTTTGGGTTCTTGCCGACATTCCTGACGCTGGCAAAATCAACCTTCATCATCATGGGATAAATCATCAGCCATATCAGAATTGCGATAGGAATTGAAACCTGGGCATATTCAAACCTGCCAAGGAAAGCGGGTATCGCGGGCAGAAACTTCCCGATTAAAACGCCCACAACCATACATAAAATAACCCAAAGGGTTAAATACTTCTCAAAAAAGCCAATGCCGCTTTTGTCCTGTCCACTCATAATGCTCTCCCTCACCCGCAACACGCACTGCCAGTTTCAGAGCAGCCGCAGGCAGGCTCATTTCCGGTAAACCAGCCCCATATTATCGCTGCAGCACAGCCGACCCCTGCATTCACCTTTATTGCCTCGGCAGGACAATTCAGCGCACAAGCGCCGCATTCCATACATAAATCCCTCTCTGCAATTTCCGCCTTGCCATTCGATACATCAAACACGCCATGAGGACAAACTTCCGCACATCTGCAGCAGCCTGTACACTTCCCTTTATCAAAAGAAAGAGAAACAACATTTTTAAGATACTTGTGATTCATAAAGCCTCCAATTAACCAACAAAACTTTTAATCAATACAAGAATAGCGCCAAGAAATGCAGAACCAATAATGAACGGCAGGGCGATTTTCATTTCTTTCAAAACACCGGACGGCGAAGTATAGGTAGAAGCTCCGGTAAAATTCATTGCAAGAAAAGATGATACAGCGGGAAGCAGGAAGCCATACCCCGCAACCAAAAGCCAAAAGCCCGGCGCATACCAGCCGAAAAGCCAAAAGGCAAAAGCCGTCCAAACCAGCCCCGCAAGCCATCCCTTAAATGAAAAAGCCTTACCCGGAATAAACGGAAGCAATACAGGCGTGATAAACGCCCCCGCCAAATTCGCGCCAACATAAAGCGTGGTATCGAAAATCCCAAACTGCCTTTTGGCAAACAGGTTGATAACAAACAACACCCCAAAAGCAGGCAGTACAATCTTGACCGTTTCGGCAATTTCCATAGGCGCCAAAACAAGTCTGTCATAAAAAGTAAACCGGACGTTTCTCATTTCTTTTGTCGCTTTATATCCATTCCCGATGAAAGCCCTCACATCTGCTGCCCGAACCGGACCGTAAACAACAACAAAACCAGTACGCCTGGTTACTTCATGGGCGCTTACACCAGGGGCGCCGAGCTGCGGTAGGATCAGTTTTCTGTGAGTAACCAAATCGGCAAGGGCGGTCTGCTCAATACGGTTTACCAATTCATCAGTTCCAAAAGTACCCTCTCCGGCAGCACACCAGACATTGACACCCTTTGTGTTCAGTATCAGCAGCCAGCAATCAAGATCGGCAAGGTTTTTTCTGAGTGTATCAAAAGTCAGCTTGTAATTTGCGCTTACCAGTACCGGGGAAGAACCATCAGGGTTATTTACCTTGTAAATTCCAGGTTCTACTTTATAATCCATTCGCCCGATACCCCAACGAACTTTACAAGCGCCGAAAATATCTTTACCCGAAAGGCTTGTTGAAACAGCGGGCAGTCCATCGCATTGTGTGTCTTTCGGACCACAACAGCAGGAGCTTTCTTCAGTTTTACAACAATTACTCATAGTCATCATCCTTTTCCAAGTTACAAATACATTTTTCTCTTTTAGCAGAGACATATCCAATAAAATCTTTCAAAGATTTAATCGCAGCTTTATTCTGGGAATAGTACGTCCACTTTCCGGCCCTGCGGGGGACTACCAGTGCGCAGTCACATAATATTTTCATGTGGTGGGAAAGGGTAGATTGCGTTATATCAAGTTCCAGCAGGATTTCGCATGCGCAAATTTCCCCGCATGAAAGCATGTCCATAATTTTCAGGCGGTTTTCATCCGATAGAGCCCTGAAAAAAAGTGCGTAATCTTCATAGTCCATACCAGAAGCCTCTTTCAATAATATAGCCCATATATCGATATATGTCAATATGTAGAAACAAAAACAGCGCCAGGCGTTTTTAGCTGCTTCTAAATTCAAAACTACCGGATGTTGTGACTGATGTCTTGTAATCGGTTTGAAAAGTGATATAATGAAGAAACAGGAGCAAACATGAACATTGCGTATACCTATTGGGAAGCCGATGATGGCTGGTTAGTGGGTTACCTGAACACCTACCCTGATCATCTTACACAAGGACATGACCTTGTCGAGCTGGAAGAAATGCTTACCGAAGTCTACCATATCCGGCAGGAAGAGGAAAAACGGTTGGCTAAAAAACGTAAAAGCGGTGTTTTGAAGTTAAAGGTTCCTGCTTGAAGCGGCAAAAATTGCTTAAAGAAATTGCAAAACGGGGAGGAATTTTTGTACGGCATGGAGCAAATCATGATATTTACGAAAACCCCCGGGCAAACACCTCTACGCAGGTTCCCCGTCATACCGACATAAATGAACTGGTTGCAAAAGCAATAATTAAATTCTTTTCTTGAAAAGCTTGGTTGTGTTTACGACTTCGGACTATCACCACCGTTCTACCTTTACAATTCATCATGAAATCGCTACATTTTCCAATATGAAGAAAATTTCACTGACTGGCATAAAACCCACAGGCGATCTGCATGTCGGCAACTATTTTGGTGCGATAAAGCCTGCGCTGGAGCTTGCCAAAGAATACGATGCAAGGTATTTTATCGCCGACTACCACGGCCTTAACACCATGAAGGATCCGGGCGAATTGAATTCCACGATAAGGCATGTCGCCGCCGGCTGGCTTGCGTCCGGGCTCGATCCCGAAAAAGTGATCTTTTACCGGCAAAGCTCCATTCCCGAGGTTTTTGAACTTACAACCATGCTCATGGCTTTTACCGCCAAGGGCCTGATGAACAGGGCTCATGCCTACAAGGCGGCGGTTCAGGACAATAACGAAAGGGGCGATGACGCCGATGCCGGAATCAATATGGGGCTTTTTACCTATCCTGTGTTAATGGCTGCCGATATTATTATTTTTGATTCTGATGTGGTGCCGGTGGGCAGGGATCAGGTGCAGCACATAGAAATGGCTGCCGATATTGCCCAGTCTGTTAATGCAAACTACGGACAGGCTGTACTGAAAATCCCCAGCGCTGCGGTACAGGAAAATGTTGCAGTAATTCCCGGGCTGGACGGACGCAAAATGAGCAAGAGTTACAATAATGTTATTCCCCTTTTTGCTCCGGAAAAAGTTTTACAAAAAACACTTATGCGAATGGTAACCAATTCACAATCCGTTGAAGAGCCGAAAGATCCGGACACGAGCCAGGTTTATCAGCTCTATAAACTTTTTACCAATGCTGATGAGCAGGCAGCGCTAGCCGCACGATACCGCGCCGGAGGCATGGGCTGGGGGGAGGCGAAAGAAGAGTTGTTCCGTGTTGTAAACCGTGAGCTTACACCGGTGCGGGAACGGTATGATGCAATCATGGCGGATATTCCCGCGCTGGATAAAATTCTTGAGCAGGGTGCGGAAAAAGCACGCCCTATTGCCGCTGCCACAGTTAATCGTTTCAGGAAAGCTGCCGGCATTGATTAAGGAGAAGCGAATGAGCATAACAATAGCCTGTATTGGCAGCGGCAACATGGGCAGCGCCCTGATGAAGTGCGCAGCAGCCTCCGCCAGCGTGGGGCTTGCCGATGCCGATGCGGAAAAAGCGCAGGCAGCGGCAGCTTTTCTGGGAGCGGCAGTTTATAAATCCAATACCGAAGCTGCGGAAAAAGGGGATTATGTTTTCCTGGCTGTCAAGCCGCAGATAATGCCCCTGGTGTTAGCTGAAATCACGCCTGTAATAAAAACACGGCTTGCCGCCGGAAAGCCCCCCGTTCTTGTTTCCATGGCCGCCGGCTGGTCAATCGAAAAAATTCAGTCGCTTGCGGGAACCGGTACGCCGGTGGTGCGCATAATGCCCAATACGCCGGCGCTAATCGGCAGGGGAATGATCGCCATGGCCGCCTCTAAAGAAGTTTCCGCTGAAAAACGCACCCAGCTTGAAAACATTCTGAAAGGCGCCGGCGCCGTTGATGTAATCGAAGAAAAATACATGGACTCGGTCACAGGGCTTTCCGGCTCGGGGCCGGCCTTTGTCTACCTGTTCATCGAAGCATTGGCCGACGGCGGCGTGCAGGCGGGGCTGCCCAGAGACAAAGCCCTGCAATATGCCGCCCAGACCGTCCTTGGCTCTGCGGCAATGGTTCAGGAAACAGGAAAGCATCCGGGCGAGTTGAAAGATATGGTAACATCACCGGGCGGCACAACCATTGCCGGCCTGGCAATTCTCGAGGACTGCGCGTTTCGCGGCTCCGTGATCAGAGCTGTGGAAGCGGCATACGAGCGCGCCTCAGAATTGGGATGAAAGTAATAGAATGGCAGCAGTTTCTTAAAGACGGACTGCCGCTTGGGCGAAAATTTTCTTCGCTGACCGTCGGCGTTTTCGACGGGGTGCACCTTGGCCATCAGGCCCTTGTAAAACAGGTAGTTTCTTACAGCAAAAACAATATTCCGGTCGTTATCACCTTTGTGGAAAATCATAAAAAAACACGCAGAAACAGGAATGTGTATCCCGGCGATATTCAAAGTTTCCGGCAGAAAATTGCGATGTTTGGAAATCTTGGCGTGGAAATAATCATCGTTGTCGAATTCACCGAATCTTTCAAAAAAATGAGCGGGGCTGAATTTTTACAGATATTGCTGGATCACGGAAAAATGGGCTTCATGGCTGTGGGGAGAGATTTCCGCTGCGGTTACCGTCTGGATACCGATGCGCCGGCGATCAAAAAATTCTATGCGGCCAGAAATATACCGGCAAAAATTGTCACGGGTATAAAGAAAGGCCCCCAGCCCGTCAGCTCCAGCCGCATACGCGAAGCCATATCGCAAGGGAAGCTAAAAGAAGCGGCGGCGATGCTTGGCTATAACTATACGGCCGATTTTTCCTGCCGGAATCAGGTTTTGCCGCCCAGCGGAAAGTATCAGGTTATTCTTCGTAAAAAACTACAAGACCCCGGAATTGCGGCGGAAATCAAAATTGAAAAGGAAATTATCCAAATTCCGGCAAATTTAACCAAAATTCACCGGAATTTTGCCGAATTTATCCCCTAACACCCCCTACCTGCCTTGACAAATGTCTAATTAATGGTATATTTTTCTAACATAATTGTAATATCAACGGTTAGAGGTGGAATATGAGTTGGATATTTTGGATTATCCTCCCTCTTACCGGGTTAAGCTTAGGCTGGATTATAAGATGGCTTTATGCCAGATTTCAACTTACGGCATCGGAGCAGTTTGCTGAACGTATAAAACATGACGCATTAAAAGAAGCAGAGGCAAAAAAGAAGGAAATACTTCTTGAAGCAAAAGAACAAGTTATACGTGATCGAAACCAGCAGGAGAGAGAGACCCGGGAAAGAAGGGCCGAATTGCAGCGGTATGAACGCCGTGTTTTGCAAAAAGAAGAAACTATAGACAGAAAGACCGCTCAAATTGAGAGGACTGAACAACAGCTCGCTGACAAGGAAAAGGTTTTCCAGCAGAGGGAAGCCGTTCTCTCCAGGGAAGAGCAGCGTTACCGCACGGAGCTGGAGCGCATCTCCGGCCTCAGTTCGGAAGAAGCAAAGTCCATTATCATTAAAAGCCTGGAGAGCGAAGCAAAACACGACGCGCAGTCCCTTATCAACAAGATCGAGCAGGAAGCGAATCTGGCAGGTGAAAAGAAAGCCAGGGATATACTCGTCGCCACGATTCAGCGGCTTGCTACCGAGGTTACCGGCGATGTTACGGTAGCCACTGTAACATTGCCGAACGATGAGATGAAGGGGCGGATCATCGGCAGGGAGGGAAGGAATATCCGTACCCTGGAAACCCTGACCGGCGTGGATGTTATTATCGACGATACTCCCGAGGCAGTGGTCATTTCCTGTTTTGATCCTGTACGCCGGGAAATCGCCAAGGTGTCGCTGGAGCGGCTTATACTGGACGGGCGAATTCATCCTGCCCGTATCGAAGAGATCGTTATAAAGGTAAGCAAGGATATTTCCCAGAAGATATTTGAAGAAGGCGAAAAAGTCCTTTTCGACCTGGGCATTCATAATATAAAGCAGGATGCTATCCGCGCACTGGGGCGGCTTTATTTCCGTTCAAGCTACGGGCAGAATGTGCTATACCATTCAAAAGAAGTGGCTGTTATCGCAGGCATGCTTGCCGCCGAGGTTGGCTGCAATCGTGACCTTGCCAAAAGGGCGGCGCTTCTGCATGACATCGGCAAGGGAGTCGAGTCCGATTCTGATCTGAACCATGCTGAAATCGGAATGGACATCGCCCGTAAAATGGGCGAAGACCCAAGGATAATAAACGCCATAGGCAGCCATCATAACGATATTGATCCTACCTGTGTCGAGGCAGTCCTTGTTCAGATCGCCGATGCAATTTCCGCCGCACGCCCCGGAGCGCGCAAGGAAACACTGGACAACTATATCAAACGTCTGGAAAATCTGGAAAATATCGCCGTTGGTTTTACCGGCGTAGACAAGTCCTTCGCCATTCAGGCGGGGCGCGAGCTGCGCATAATAGTCAACAACGACACTGTAACTGACGATCAGACAAGAGACCTTGCGAAGGAAATTGCCAAAAAGATAGAGAGCGATCTCCGATATCCCGGTCGAATCAAGATTACGATCATCAGGGAGACTAGGGTTACCGAGTATGCAAGGTAGGGCAGCAATATAATGCCCGCTTAAAAGCCTCCATATCAATCTTGCAGCCCGGGCCGCCGGGCTGGAGCTCCTCTGCAGTGGTGTCAAGCTCAAACGGCCGGCGCCCCACGTGCTCGGGATAGTGCGCATCTGACGAAGTTATCAGCGGATAGCCCAGGGTATCAAGCGGTATGCCGAAAGAGCCGGGCGGAATGCGGACGCACTCAAGAGCAGACCAGGGGCCGTTGATTATAACGCCGAGCTGGCTGGTCATTGAAAAAGCAGGCCGGTCAACATGGGCGGGAATAACAATGCCGCCGTATTCGGCAGCCTTTGCGCCAATATCATCTACAGAAATATCCAGAGGATTCACAAGAAAAAGATTTATCTCGCCTTCAATATTTTCTTCCTCGTCTACATACACCTGGTCGCCGGTTATTTCTGGAACATTGGTAAAAGGTACGAGTATTTTAAAAGCATATTCGCTGAACGCCAGGCTGGCATCGAGAAATGGAAACAGGCACAGGACATGGAGCTCCTCACTGGTTGTTACCTCCATGCCGCAGACAGGAATAATCCCGTACTTTGGAGCCAGCTTTGAAAAACTCCGGCAGTTGAGGCTGGAATTATGATCGGTAAGGGCCATTATTTGAAGACCCCTTGCACTTCCGGCCTCCAGCAGCCGACGCGGAGATAGCTCCAGAGAACCGCATGGCGAAAGGCAGGTGTGGTTATGCAGATCGGTCAGCATTAAGCATTCCCCAGATTTTTCCCGACACGGTAAACTGATTTTCCTTTGTGCGAATAACAGCTATTCCTTCATCTTTTGCAGCTTCCAGCATGTCTTCGGGCAGAATCCGCGAGTTACAAATAATAATTACCGATATATTTACCAGTGAAGCGACTGCAACGGTATTTTTATGCGCCTGTATTGTGATAAGCGCTCCCCCGTCTTTGGCATTTGCCATCACATCTGAAAGAAGATCTGATGTATAGGCGCCGCTAAGATCGGTATCCGCAAACTCACTCTGGCAAATTTCAGCGCCAAGGGCAGCAGAGATTTCCTTGATAGTCATAAAAGCACTCCTTTATTCCCCGGACTTGGCCGAATTTAAATAAATAACAGAGCGTACTGTTGTACCCTTGCCCGTAGCCGATTCAATGGAAAATTCATCGGAGACCCGCTTCGTATTTGGCAGGCCCATTCCGGCGCCAAAGCCAAGGGAACGGACATATTCATTGGCGGTGGAACAGCCCTCCAACAGAGCCTCATTCACATCAGCTATACCGGGGCCGGTATCCGAAGCAACGATAATTACTTTTCCGGGTTGTATTGAATAACGTATGTTTCCGCCGTCAGAATGAATCACCTGATTAATTTCCAGCTCATAACTGGCAATTGCGACACGCCGTATTACTTTTGGATCAAAATTACGCTGCTTCAACGCTTTTTTAATTTCCGTAGACGCCCTGCCTGCATTCTCCATATCATAATGAGCGGTTGTAAACTCCATTTCCAAAAAAGAAGAATGAGCAGCTTCGGTTTTTTTACTCAACTTTTCGAGCCTGAGAACTTCCCTGTTCATCTCTGCCAAAAGAAATCTAATAACATCTGTGGAACTGATAATGCCCTCAAGCTCCTGATCCTTGTTGAGCACCGGAAAGCGGCCGTAAGGGTACTTGTTAAAATAAGAAATGGCAAAGGAAAGAGGCATATTATCCTGCAAACTGATTATATTTTTGGTCATTCGCTCTTCTACCGGCAGATCAATACCGCCCTTGTCCAGAGCGCTTATGATATCCTCGATGGAAATCAAGCCGACAAGTCTCCGTCCTTCAATAATGGGAACGCCGGTAATACGGTTTTCCCGCATAATGGCCTGAATGTGCCGTAGGGGCTGTTTCTTGTCTCCTGTTATTACAGCGGTCGTCATTACATCCTTAATCTTCAGCCGATAGATCAGCTCCAGCACCACTGACGGAGAATCCTCGGTGCTGATTGGGATATCTTCCTTAATCGTCTCGCTCACTGTATCAGGCTCCTTTGAGAAGAACAAATTTTTCTATATATTTTACAGATTATCTCTGAACACCTATATATTCAATAGAGATTTCCCCAAAAAATATTGCAATAGTTTTTTTTTCAGCAATTTGATATACTTTCGACATGGGTTTAATTTACGTCTTTGTTAACCAAAAGGGCGGTGTTGGAAAAACTACTTCCGCGATAAATATTGGGGCTTTCCTGGCTGAAACCGGAAAATCCGTGCTTCTGGTTGATTTTGATGCGCAGGCAAATCTTTCCAGCGGGGTGGGAGCCAAGCCGCCGAAGCCTGGAATATATGAACTGCTTTCCGGATCCGCCTCGGCAGATGAAGCCGTTAAAAAAACGACAGTTACCGGCCTGGATGTGATTCCGGCCAGTATCGATCTTTCCGGAGCGGCAGTCGAATTAATAGAACAGGAAGACCGGAATTTTTTTCTTAGAAAGGCCCTGGAAACAGTAAAGGACCGCTACGATTATATTTTGATAGATTGTCCACCGTCGCTTGGACTGCTGACACTGAATGGAATGGCCGCCGCAAATGCCGTGCTTATCCCGATGCAGTGTGAATATTTTGCAATGGAAGGGCTTACATTGCTGCTGCAGACGATCAAGCGCATACAAAAAAGCATTAATCCGGCCCTAAAAATCGGAGGAATATTTTTTACAATGTACGATCCCAGAACCAGGCTTGCCCAGGATGTGGTTAAGCAGGTGAGTGCATATTTTAAGAATTCGGTTTTCAGCACAATCATTCCCAGGAATGTAAGGCTTTCCGAAGCGCCGTCTTATGGTATGCCGATTTCTCTTTACGACCCAAATTGTTCCGGTGCGAAAGCATACCGCTCGCTTGCCGGGGAATTAATCCAGCGTGATAAAGCACCAGGAGGCGTCCATGTTGCGTAAAACAGGGTTGGGCAGGGGCCTAGATGCTCTGCTCCAGGACAATGTGGAAGATGGTCCGGTTGAAACCGCCGGCAGCGAAACGCCGGTTGTCGAAGTTCAAGCATCAGCAAAAAGTCCGGCCAGGGGTATTGTTCAACTGTCCATTGATAAACTAGTCCCTAATACCGGCCAGCCGAGGAAAAATTTTGATCAAGATGAATTAAAAGAACTGGCAGACTCAATATTGAAGCACGGTATTATTCAGCCGATAATCGCCGCCGATGCAGGCGACGGAACGTATATAATAATTGCCGGTGAACGCAGAACCCGTGCCGCCCGGCTGGCCGGACTGAGCGCGGTTCCGGTAATAATCCGCGAGTACACAGATCAGAAGCGAATGGAAATCTCCCTGATCGAGAATATCCAACGCGTTGATCTTAATCCGATTGAGGAAGCCACCGCCTATAAAAACCTGATGGACTTTTCCGGTCTTTCCCAGGACGATCTGGCAGCAAGGGTCGGAAAAAATCGATCTACAGTTGCAAATGCCCTGCGGCTACTAAAGCTGCCCGCCGAGATTCAAAAAACCATAGAGCGGGGAGCAATCTCTCCGGGCCATGCCAGGGCTTTGCTCTCGGTAGACAGCAGCGCAGACAGGGAAAAACTGTTCAGGGAAATACTCGCCGAAGAGATTTCGGTCAGGGAAGCGGAAAAGCGTGCTTCGGCGAAAAGCGCAAACCCTTCCGCCAAAAAAACTGATAAAGCCGCAGAAAAGAAAAAAGCCGCCGCCCGCGCCCCCGAAATAAACGACATGGAGGAAAAGTTTATCGGCAAACTGGGAACCAAGGTTACCATCGAGGGAGATGTAAACAAGGGGCGCATTCACATCGAGTATTACTCAATGGAAGACCTCCAGAGGCTCTACGAGATTTTAGGGTAGAGATTTTTGCTCCCGCTAGTAAAAAAAAGGCTGCCCATTACCGGGCAGCCTTTTTTCGGTAATAACAAATTAAGGATTTATTATCCCGTCGACAATAACCATGCGTCCGTCTTTAGCTGGAGTAATTGTTCCCTCTTTTTCAATGTATTCAATTACTGCAGTAGAGAGCAGCAGGGAGGTGTTGTAGGGATCGGTTGCCTCCGTTAACACATTGTATTCGTCCCCTCCACCAAGAAGGTATTCATTGGTACAGAAACGGTATATCTTATCCGGATCAACCGGGGCCCCGCCAATAGTCAGCCCGGTAATGGTTTCGCCGGGCACATCCAGGGTGTAGCGAACCTGTTCAGAGAACTGCGGGAAACCTCCGTTGCCCTGGGGTACAGTTGCAATGAAGTCAAACAGTTCCAGTATCTTGTCTCCCTTGAACGACACTATGTATAAAATATTCTCGAAAGGCAGAACAGTAAGAATATCTTCCCTCGTCAGTTCTCCCTGGGTCAGATTTGCCCTGATATTACCGCCGTTGTGAAAAACAAAATCAATGTCCTGATTTAAAACTTCTGTGACATACCAATAATTTGCATCGGTAATCATATTACCAATGGCGGTCTCCTGATAACGCGTCCAGCGGTTACCGAAATCAAAATCATCCGCCGCAACTCCGACCACTTCTTTAAGGCTCTCTTCCGCCTGGTCGATGTATGGCTGAAGGAGCGCCATCATGGCTGTATCAGCAGTATATGTATTGTCGATTGCAGTATCCGCCCAGGAAAACCCGGTAACCTCTCCGTTTACAATGGTTAGACTTCCCTGTCCCACATACTTGCCCCATTCATTGGCAGAGACAATCCATGTATTACCTTCCTTCGTTGGCACAGTATATTTGGAATGAGAATGGCCATCTATAATAATGTCGATACCGGTAACAGCGGCGGCAAGTTTCTGTGAAGTAACATGGGTGGTAGTTTCTTCTACGCTGCCAATATGAGTCAGGGCAATTACTACGCCCGCCTTTTCCTTGTTCCTAAGTAAATTTACCGCACTTTCAGCAGCGCTAATCTCCGGAACAAAGGAAAGATTCATATTGCTAAAATTGGAAATTTGCTCTGTTCGCAGGGTGGTAATGCCAATAATTCCCACTCTAAAGCCGTCATAATTCTTTACCAGATACTGGTTACCTCCAAGGAATCCTCCATTACTGGTTTGGATGTTTGATGAAACAAAGGGAAAAGCAGCCAGTTCAATCTGCGCATCCAGTTTTGCCCGATCGCCGTCAAACTCATGGTTGCCGAAAGTTACCGCATCGTAGCCCATTAGATTATATGCCTTAATATCAATCTCTGCGGCAAACATGTTGGAAAGCGCAGTTCCCGTGTTAATATCCCCGGCATCAACCAAAAGTACGTTTGTTTCTGCTTCCCTGACAGATTTTACAAAGGTTGCCCGTTCAGCAAGACCCGCCAACCCATCAACTGGAAGCACCCTGCCGTGGTGATCATTGGTGTGAAGCAAGACTAATTCATAAGCCTTATCCACTTCCCATGCCGGTGGTTTTATTTCACTGCTTGACGATCCGTCGGTTTCACACCCCGCCAGCAGGGAAAAAGCCAGCAGCAGCGCCGTTACAAGTACCAATGGTACTTTTCTGAAAACTCTCATAAGAACCCTCCAAAAAAATATTGTTATTGACCATACAAATATATAACAAAATATGAATTTTTTGAATAGCCGGATGAAAAAGATGCCGGGAGCGTTTTTTAGCCCTGGTTTTCAATCTTCCAGCAGCCAGTCCAGCGCATTAATGCGGCGTATCCCGTTATAAGATGCTGGCGGATCATCGTCCAGGGTTAGCAGGTATTTAGGATTGTGATCACGAATGTTGTTCAGCGGCCGTAATTCGCGCTCCATGGTGGTCTTATCGCGTGCTGTTAAAGCAACCTGAAAATACGACGGACTGCCTTCCTTTACCGCCACGAAATCAACCTCGGCATTATCAATCCTGCCAAAACTAAGTTCGTAACCGCGGCGGCACAGTTCAATAAAAATCACATTTTCCAAAACCCGGCCTTCGTCTCCGATTTGTGAACCAAGTAAAAAATACCGCAGCCCCGGATCCACAATGTAATATTTACTCCCCGTTTTTAGATGCTGCCTTCCTTTTATATCAAAACGCCCCAGCCGATACATAATAAAGCTGTCAATAAGGCCGGAAAGGTAATTTTCGACAGTATGCACAGAAATTTTTCTTCCGGTGCTGGTCATGGAGTCGGTTATTTTTTTTGTTGATATTTCACAACCTATATTATCAAACAGAAAACGGACAAGGCTTTCCAGCATCAGGACATCGGCAACTCTTTTTCTGGCAACTATATCCTTCAACAAAACAGTATTGTATATGCCGCCAAGATAATTCCGTATCTGCTTTTTACCGTCTTCTCTTTCAGCCAATTCCAGAGTATAGGGAAACGAGCTGTTAAGGAGATAGTCCCGGTAACAGCGGGAAAGTTCCACATGACCTGAAAATGCCGAACAGTATTCCCTGAATGACAGCGGAAAAAGATGAATTTCCACATAACGGCCGGACAGAAGAGTTGCCAATTCACCTGAAAGCATATATGCATTGGAACCGGTTATGTAAAGATCAACATTTTTCTTGATAAACAGGCTGTTTACTGCTATTTGGTAGTCGTTGACATTCTGGATTTCATCAAGAAAAACATAATTCATCATTTTGGGGTTTAACTGAGCTTTAATATAATCGTGGAGTTTGTAGGGATCCAGCAAATTACGGAAGTCCGAATCTTCCAGGTTTATGCTGATTATCTGCTTTGACTGTACATCGTTTTCCAGAAGGTACCGGCGGTAGAGTTCCAATAAAGTCGATTTACCGCAGCGCCTTACTCCACTCACAACCTTGATAAGCCGGGTATCCCGGAACGACGCAAGCTGGCTTACAAAAAAAGATCGCTTAACCATTTTTGCAGTATACTGCAAAAATGGTTAAAAAGTCAATGATTTTTGCAGTATAAGTGCATTTTTAAAATCTAAACCCTACGCCTGCGACAAGAAGGTTAAGGCCATAACCCGCTTCAGTATAGAGGGCAAAAGACGGTGTAAAAAAGAAACGAAAGCCGGCGGCAATACCGCCGACAGCAGGCCAGTACACGTTGAAGGGATCCTTGCCCCAAACAAAGGGAATTGCGGCTGTCGCAACAGCATAAAGGGCGAATTTTTCAAATCCAAGGTTCGGGTGCCAGCCAAAACGGAAAGCAACAGGTAAAAAGAATCTTGCGTCATTGGGAAAACTTACATTAAAGCCGGCGCTGCCGCCGAGGGAAAAAGCCAGGCCCCCTAATGGAACAGCAACATCAACAGAAACAACAGTACCCATCTGGACAGCGTCTATATAGGGAACTCCGAAGCCGACGCCCACATTGAGTAAAACATCACCTGGTTCAATATAAGCGGGATAAGTTTCGTACCAGTCATCATCAATGGAAAAAGCCGCTACCGCGATGACAGCAATCATTACTGTTAAAATCAGAAATTTTTTCATACCAACCCCTTTATCTGCATTTTTGGATTTTGTACACCTACAATGATAGATTCATATTTAATGTTAGTCTATATATGCCAAAAGTCAAGGAAGAAAAGCCCTACCACAATTTATATTTAATCCCGACATCATACACATCGATTCCTTCTTTCCGTTTTAGAAAACCGGATACCAGGTAAGTGAAGGGCGTCATAGCGGCTTCTATGCCGCATTTTAAAATATAATTTGTTAATACAAGGGAGAGAAATATTTCCCAGCCAAACACTCCGGTAACCGTTGCTACAAGTACAAAAATCAGGGTATCCAATAATTCGCCTACAAGGGTAGAGCCTATTGTCCTTACCCAAAGCAGGCGTCCTTTCATTTTTATTTTCATTTTGGAAAGAATTATTGAATTGGAAAATTCACCTGTCAGGTAGGCTAAAAGGCTTGCAAGTACAATTCCGCCATAACTCATTCCCCCAAGTATTGCATTATAAGCTGCGCTTCCGGTTGATTCCTCCCAGAATGTTTCCGGCGGCATGATCCCGATTATAAAAAATACAAGGGTCGAAAGAGCCAGAGCCGCGAAACCTGTCCAAATAACCCGTCTGGCAGTTTTAAACCCATAAACCTCGGTTAGTACATCTCCCAATACATAAGCCAGTGGGAACAACAATGTGCCGCCGTCAAAAACCAGGGGAACCCCGAAAAGGGAAAGGCCAAGACTTACGATTTTTGCAGATGACGCAATATTGCTGATAATAAGGATCGCAACAAAAAACGACGCAACTACATCAAGATACCGGAACTGTGAAGCCCCGGCAACTATCTCTTTAGCTGTGTTCTCCTCTCTATCCACTCTCTCTTACCTTTTACCTTTTCTCTTTTTTCACGCCCACTTCACAAGCCCGCTGCGGTAGGGGTGGACAAGCGCGTCATGCTTGGGCAGTATCCTGACCGTATGGCCCTGCTGGCCTGTGTCGGAACATTCAAAGCGTATCTGATACAGATTCAGGGCGCCTTCAGTTTTTATCCACTTCATCTCTGAACGATGGGCGTCCATTATCTCGTTGCTCTGGTTGGATACCTTACCGTGGTAGAGTTCAACCAATACATCATCGGGAGATAATTGAGCAAGATCGATATAGGCGGTAACAGTGAGTAAATCTCCCCTCTGCATCACCGGCCTGGCATTGGATTCCAGACGGAAAATCTTCAGGTCGCCCCACGACTGGTACAGTTTGTCAAAATAGCCTGCCAGTGATTTTGCCTCTGCATAATCGTCCTTGATCAAACGGCGATAATTCTTTAATGCAGGAAAGTAAAACTGATTTGAATAATCCATCAACATGCGATGGCAGGACATGGATTGCCCAATCTGCTTCATGCAGCTCTTCATCATTTTGATCCACTCACGGGGCAGGCCGTCGCGCCCGCGTTCATAGAACATGGGGACAATATCCCTCTCCAGCAAATCGTACAGGGCCTTGCTCTCAACATCGTCCTGCAGTTTTTCATCCTGATACTGTTCGCCATGGCCGATTGCCCAGCCGATGTCCGGATCGTAAGCCTCGTCCCACCAGCCGTCCATAACAGAACAGTTGAGCACGCCGTTCATGGCCGCCTTCATTCCGCTGGTACCGGATGCTTCCATCGGCCTGCGCGGGGTGTTAAGCCATACATCTCCTCCCGATGTAAGATATTTTGCGACACTCATGTCATAATTTTCCACGAAAACAATACGGCTTGTAACATCGTATTTTTCTGCAAAGTGGATAATCTCGCGGATTAGTTCCTTGCCGGGCATATCATGGGGGTGCGCCTTGCCGGCGAAAATCAACTGAACCGGCCTATCGTGGTCTTTTACCAGTCGCAGCAGCCGTTCCGGATCGCGTAACAACAGATTGCCGCGCTTGTAGGTAGCAAAACGCCGGGCAAAACAAAGGGTAAGCGCGTATGGCGAAAGAGCGTCTTCCGCCTGGCGAATCCGGCGTTCAACCGCACCGGTACGCCTGTACTGTTCGCGGATTCGATCCCTGATAAATACAACCAGCCGCTCCCGCCGGCGCTCGTGAGTGCGCCAGAGTTCTTCGTCGCTGATGCGATCCATGCGCTCCCATATAGCCAACTCCGTGGGTTTTTTTTCAAAGTGGGGGCCGAAATAGCGATCCAAAAGTTCCAGCATGCCCGAAGAAACCCATGTTCTGGTATGTACGCCGTTTGTAACATGCCCTATTGGTATTTCGTTCAACGGCAGGCCGGGCCAAAGTTCCTTCCACATCTCACGGGAAACTTCTCCATGCAGCTTTGCAACACCGTTGGCATAAGCCGCCAGCTTCAGCGCAAGGACCGTTAAACAAAAAGTTTCCCGTTCATCGTTAACATGTATCCTGCCAAGACCGATAAAATCCTTCCATGAAATGCCAAGAATCTGCGGCCATGAACGGAAATATTTTTCCATCATGGCAATATCAAAACGTTCGTTCCCCGCCGGAACCGGAGTATGTGTAGTAAAAATATTTGTCGGCCAGACAGCTTCCCGCGCTTCTTCAAAACTGAAACCCTTTTCGGTCATTATTTCCCGTATCCGTTCAAGGCCGAGAAAAGCCGCATGGCCTTCATTCATGTGCGTGGCGGCAGGATTAATTCCCAGTGCGCGCAGGGCGCGGATTCCGCCGATGCCCAGGAGGATTTCCTGCTGCATTCTGGCTTCTTTATCTCCGCCGTAAAGAGCGGCGGTAATGTTGCGGATATCGGGAGTATTTTCTTCGATGTTTGTGTCCAAAAGATAAAGGGAGGAACGGCCTACTTTTACCTCCCAAATCTGGGCAATTACCTGACTGCCCGCCAATTCCACTGAAATTTTAAGAGGCTGTCCGTCTCTGCCTGTTTTACGCTCCACCGGCATATTGTACCAGTCGTTTTCGGGATAGCTTTCCTGCTGAAAACCGTCGGCGTTCAGCATTTGTTTAAAATATCCCTGCCTGTACAAAAGCCCGACGCCCACCAGTGGAAGCCCCATATCCGAAGAGGTTTTCATGTGATCCCCGGACAAAATGCCAAGACCGCCGGAATAAATGGGAAGTGATGTATCCATGCCGTATTCCATGGAGAAATACGCCACAACATCTTTATGACTCCCCTTATACCAGGTTTCGCCTTTTTTATATTGCTGGAATCTGTCGTATACTTCTTTTAAAGCCGCCAGATAAGAATCGTCTTTGGCGGTCTGGGCAAGCCGTTCCTGGCTCGCCATGCCCAGGGTTCTTACAGGACTCTGCTGTGATTGAAGCCATGAATCGAAATCCAGCCTGATAAAAAGCTGAACTGCGTCATAATTCCAGGAGAGCCATAAATTGCGGGCAATCTCTTCCAACGGCTTTAATGCAGGGGGAAGTTTTGGTTTAATAGTATATGTTGATAGATTCATGAATAAAGTTTAGGTTGTGGACCGGCTTCTGTCAATTCCTACATCCTGAACTCATTGCCAAGATAAACTTCACGAACCATCTCGTCGGCAAGAATAACGTCGCGATCGCCGCGGGCTACAATGTTTCCGTCGG
Organism: Treponema sp.; assembly: GCA_009777535.1. Taxonomy (GTDB): domain Bacteria; phylum Spirochaetota; class Spirochaetia; order Treponematales; family Breznakiellaceae; genus WQXQ01. The sequence continues at coordinate 2,180 of WRLP01000001.1, read as the reverse complement.
CAATAATAAAAGCCTCGGTGGTTATTTCCAGAGTGTCGCGGACATTGTGGTCGGTAATGAGAACGCCGATGCCTTTTTGGGCAAGACGGCGGATAATTTGCTTGATTTCAAAAACGGCTATTGGATCAATTCCGGCGAACGGCTCATCCAGCAGCAAAAATTTCGGTTCGGTTGCCAGGGCTCTGGCAATTTCCGTCCGCCGCCGTTCGCCGCCGGACAGGGTAAATCCGAATTGTGTGCGAATCCGGGCTATGTTAAATTCTGTTAAAAGCTGCTCAAGCCGCTCTTTTTTCGCCGCATTGTCTATATCATGACGTGTTTCCAGGATTGCCCAGATATTCTTCTCCACGGTAAGTTTTCGGAATATCGAAGGCTCCTGGGGCAGATAGGCAATCCCCATTCTTGCCCTGCGGAACATTGGTTTGGGGGTGATGTCTACACCATCTAACGTAACTATTCCCTGGGTTGGCTGGTAAAAGCCGACAATCATGTAAAAGATTGTCGTTTTACCGGCGCCGTTAGGGCCCAATAAGCCGGCAACTTCGCCGTTTTGCATGGTAAAGTTAACGCCGCGTACCACTTCTTTTCTGCCGAATTTCTTGTGCAGTCCCGAAACGCCCAAAACATGGGGTTCATATTTTTGCTCCGGCGGCGGCACGGTGGTTTCTTCCGGAAGGGATTCCGGCATTACGTTATATTCATCTTCCATGGCATTTAATTCTTGATTGTTCCCGAAACCAGGCCTTCCATGGAAACATCATCAGTGTCCAAATCCACCTGAATTCGATCTGCGCGGAACTCATCGTCTTTTTTGAACACAACAGGAAAGCCTGAAAGGTTTAAAAGTTTTTCATTGCGGTAGTAAACAGCATATTCCGAACGGCAGACCATATCGTCCTTAAAGAGCCGGACAGAAATTTGCATTACCGTAATCTCGGCATTGTCATCGTATTCAATAAAACGTCCTCTGGCGACAATCTCATTTTGCCTGTCTTCCAGAGTCGAGTTGCCTTCCAGCCTTGCGATTTTCAGCTTACGATCGTAGCGAAGCCTGTCTGCAAAAAACAGGATATCCTTTTCTTCTTCAACGCCGGACACACTGCCCATACAATCCACAAACTGATTATCGTCCCCGTGAATTTCGATTCTTTCGGCGCGAAGCAGCAAATTGTCTGACTTAACCTCAGCGTTACCTGATAATATGGTTACCTCGCGGCCAAGAGCTTTGGAGCCGGTCATACTGTCAGCCCTGAATGTGAAAGTATCCGCTCCCTCGCAGGGAAGAGCGTTAAACATGAAACAGAAAAAAGCGAATAACACCCATACTTTATTCAACTGTCGTTTCATCATCGTCCTGCCATTCCGCTTGTGCGGTTTCTTCCCCGGCTTCTTCTTCCTCATCTTGAATAAATATTCCGCTTACGCCGCCGGAAAATTCCCATGTGCGTTTTCGCGCGTCAGCACGAAAGCCAATACCGGTAAAGTTTGTTCCGTTCGGCTGATAGATGTTTACCTCATCGTCTTCACCGGCGGAAAGGATACGATCCTTGTCCCTCCATTCAAGACGGGCTGTTTCAATGGCAAGATCCTCCGATTCTACATCTATTCTGACGCCCTGCCCCATACGGATGTCGCCGGTGTCAATTTCTACCGAGGCTGTACCTGCCTTTCCAAAAGCATTTACTTCTTCCCCACTCCGGCCAAATTGTTCAAAAGTAAAATTGAACAGTTCCATTATCTGCCGGTTCTCGTAACGCTCTGCACGCTCGGCGAAAAAACGGGCTACAGGATCGGCCGATCTAATCCGGACATATTCTACATCTTCCATAACGATATCAGGCTGACTGTCATCCGACACATCACTCTGACCGTAATCGAAACTGCACGAAGCAGTATAGAAGGTAAGCATGATACAGCAAACAACCAGCAATATATTACGCATATATTCTAACCATTGCAGTTTTTGGCTATGGCGACAAAATCCCTGAACAGAGGGGCGGCAGCCATCGGCTTCGATTTAAATTCAGGGTGGAACTGCACTCCCACGCCCCACGGATGGCTGTGCTCTCCCGCAACGGGCCATTCAACACACTCGACCAGTGAGCCGTCGGGAGTAAAAGCTGCAAGTTTCAATCCTGATTTTTCCATTTCTTCCCTGTATTGGTTGGAGAACTCATAGC